>CAYGCR010000008.1:0-74957 GCA_964348415.1 uncultured Ignavibacteria bacterium
TGAGCATGACCGCAAAACGCCCAGGTAGGCTGGAATCTTTCGATCAGATCGTTTATCACGACGCTTCCCTTGTGTTTCCCGTCATCTTTGTCCAAAGAACCCAGTGGCGGAGCGTGAGTCAAGAGGATCTTTTCATGTGAGACGCTGGAAAGGAAGCTCAGTCCCGATTCAAGTTCACATCTGGGGAATTGCAGGACAAAGAAGTCTTCTTTATCGTCTTCGGTTATCTCGCCCCCGAAGCCAGCGACAGCAAATCCCTCCTTGGCAAAAAAGTTAGAATGAACCATATGAAGGTTGGAATTCTGTTTCACGTTTTGCCACCCCGTCTTGATGTACTGAGACAAAGGCGAATCCACATTACCCGGAATGGCAAAGAATGGAAGATCAAGGCTCTTCACCGTGTCGTAGAAAGTGGCATAAAGCTCTTCGTTCCTCCTGATCTCCTCCGTAATCTCGGACAGGTTCCTTTCCGGGATTCGATCTTCCTTCTTTGCATTGGCCCATTCCGAGCATTTGGCTTTCCACCGTAATATGTCGCCGGTAAATACAATCAAATCCAGAGAGAGACCTTTGACGGTTGAGGCCAGCAGGGGTAAAACCTTTTTTTCTCCATGCCAGTCCGAGATTGCCAGAATCTTCATCTCAATCACCTCCCCTATACGGGCTTAATCGGTGAGCAAATCCACACCCGCTTTTTCCATACGAGCCAATGCGGTGGCGTAGGGATCGCAATATTCCTCTTCCAGGTAGTCTTCATATCCCAGCTGCTTTAGCTTCGAGATCACGACATGTCTTTCTTCTTTTGGCATAACCCGGGGATCGCTCATGCAGGCGACGTGGAAGTCCAGTTTGGTTTGCGCCAAATTCTTGATCCCCATAAACGGTAGCTCATAGAACTTTCCGGCGGCACCGGTTCGCTTTTGAAATCCCCCGGGCGTGCCAGCCTTCAAGGACACGCGGACGTGGAGGTTGGAACTGAACTGCTCCAGTTCCTTTGCGTAACCTGGGTCGTGGCCCAAAAGAATGCCGTTGGTCTCCAGTATGAAAAGGTATCTGGTGGTCTTTACAAGCTCAAGTACTCCTAACAGATGATCTTTGCACACAGTGGGCTCTCCTCCCGAGATTCTAAGTTTCGAGACTCTTTTTTTCTTGGCATGAAAAGATAGATTCTGGAAAGCCTGTTTTGGCGTGTAGAACTTACCTTGAGATTCAGGGAAATCTCTGGACCAGCCCACCCAGCAATAAACACACCTTAAACAACAGCCCACAGTATAGCCGGTCGAAATCCCGCCGTAGACACCCACCTTGTAAAAAGCGGTATACTTGCGAGCAGAACCCCGTGAGACAATCTCCTCGGTCATCTTTGCCAATTCGACGGGATCATAGGGAGGAAACCCGGGAGTTATGTAGCGTGGATATTCTCTCATTTCAGATTCTTGTAGTTGCCTGATTTATCAGGCAACTTGAGCTCGATGAATCGAGCGACTACAGCTCAACTGTTTCGCAGAAGCTTCTCAGCAAGCATTGGGGGCACTTTTCTTTTCGACAAAAATCCTTGCCTAATCTCAGGAGAGCCGTTTCAAAGTCGACAAACGTTTTTCCTTCAGATGAATCTTTTTGCCAGACCGATTTCAACTGGTTTAAAATTTCATTTCCGACTTTTTTGGCCGGGCAAAGCCTCAGATTCTTGGCTGCCAGGACGACCAATTCAGCAGGCCGCGGATCAGCCTTCTCCCAGGTTCCACGCAGCTCTCTAAGGAAGACATTTACGGTTACATCTCCAATTCCCTTACCCAGGTTTTTCAGCCTGCTCTCCAGATCAGACGAATCCCTTGCTTCCCGGTGGAGACGGTTTAAATCTCCCCCGTATTGCTCTTCCAGTGTTCCCATTACTTCCAGGAGTTTGGTGGCTGTTTTGAAGTCGTAGCGCGCGTAGCCACCATCATCCAATACCTTGACCAACCGGTCCCACCCAGCGTCCAACATCTTCTTGGGGGACAAGATTTTTTCCTTTTCGAACTGTCTGTAGGTGTTGATCACTATGCTCTCTGATATTCTGGCCCCGAACAAAATGGATGCCAAGAACCACTTGAAAATCTCGGTCGAGGCGGAGCCGGAGAGATCTATGCCCAAACGCACGGAGAATCGCTCTCCAAGATTCTGGAGCAGCGCTGCTATTGCTTTCCTTTTACTCATGCTCCTCTGTCACAAGGTGGCTCAACATGAGAGAATATAGTCAAGACAAAAATCAAAGCAAAAACAAATCGCTGGGGTGATCGGTCAGCAGACGGAACGGATCAAACGGACGAATTCCTATCTCGGCATATAAGAAACAAGCCCCGCCTGAGGGGTTTGCAGGCGGAGCTTAGTGCAGAAAGACAATCTGAAGGGGCAACCAACGTTCCCATCGTAATACAAAAAACGTGCCAGAGCAGGTGGTCCCTCACCACTGGGCTCTCGTCCTCATAAGTATTTAGCCAATAAGGAATTAACAGGATAAGTCTTCACCCTCCGCTCATTCGCTATTGCTGTCGTCGCAGAAAACTGCGGCGAAATTCAGGTTTGGTCTATGAAGGTTGCCCTATTCTTGCGCAAAGCAAGATATTGCGAGGCAGTTGGATAATATCGGCAGAGACGCAGTAGACTGCGACATTTTAGGGAAAAGTTTCGAGTGGGGTATCCTTTACTTGATGAACGTGTTTCCGGCGGGACCACCAAAAAGAAAGCCGAACCTGTCGCTCAGAGGTTCGGCCGGGTCGGTGACGAGTGAAGATTCATACCTATGGACAACAAGGTGGATCGCCATTTCTGAAGAAGTAGTTTATCAGATAGACAACATCGCCGGGAGCTACAGCGCCGTCGCAGTTGCAGTCACCAGCGCCCATGGGATTGGGGGGAGGACCGCTTCTGAACAGATAATTGATTAAGTAGACCACGTCTCCAGGAGCCACCACGCCATCTCCGTTGGCGTCTCCGGGAAGCAGATGGACCGTCTTGTCGAAGTATGCTCCCCACTCACCTCCGCCAACCCATATTGAGCCGTAAGCATGGCAGCGGGGTGGTGTGGGGGGAATCCATTCTACGGTCATGGGATTGCCCGTAACAACATCAATTTCATTAAACTGTTCCGGGGTAGTCCAATTGACCGCGTCATAATCTCTGTGCTCGCACCAGCAGATATCAGGCTCTCCCACCTCCTCCTGATAGACGACGATTATGCCACCGCCTCTGCGACCTGTGACGTCCGGAGAATGAAAACTCTGTCCCGCTGACGGTTGGGCGACTGCTCCGAAGTACCAATCATCCCCGCCATTGTACGAGATAAAGTACTTAATGCCCTGACCGTCGGGATAGTTGTATTCGAATACAGTTATGATTCGATCGTGATAGGCAGCCACTGAGGTTCGAGCATTGGCATCACCAAACAATATGCTCTCCCATCCGACCCCCGATCTCCGGGCAACATGGAGGTAACCGTTGACATCGACATAGGAGGCCAAAAGGAAATATTCGGAATAGTCTTCATTGCAGCAGGCATCGAGGCCGTGATCCGCATTGGCAACTCCTGTGGCGACCGGATACCAGGTAACGGCATCCTGATCTGACCACAGGTAGACCAACGAATTGGTTTCCAGAATCCCCAGGAGGTAGATCCGGTTATCGTAGGAGTCTGCATTGCTGGTTAAGGCTATGTCCATAACGTCGTAATCACCGTCGATTACGTTGTGAGTACCATAGGCATAATCCTCAGCTCCGTCGCTTGCGAAGAACCTGTTGATGGAGACTACTTGATTCCAACCGACCGTCATCCCCGTGTAGAAATATCCATGCATCACTGTGGCATCGATGTCATTGATCACGTTCGGACCCCACACCCAGTGCCTCTCCCCCCACGTTTGTCCACTATCAGAAGAGAAGTTCACCGTGGTGGCCCAGTATTCACCGTCGTAGAACTTCAGCATGGCAAACAGATTTCCTGTGCCATCGTCAAAATCCAGGCAGGTTTTCAGCACACCCGGCCTGTTCCCTATTCGGATGTCCGTTCCCCACTTAGACTTTGAGACCGGGACCGGTGTCTTCCAGCCTATTGCGACCAGGATACCCACTCGTTCTCGGGATTCCTCCAGATCCCTCAAGGTTTTTATGGCTTGTTCATAGCTCCCGTGGTTCCAGAGGGTTTCTATGCTGCTCAGCTCTTGTCGTACCAGCGGAGACGAGTCAGTGGGAACTGTAAGACCTAGCAAGGCGTTTTGCCTGTCCGGAAGACCGAGTGTGGCCAATCTTTTCCAAACCGGGTTGTGCAGATCATGTCGCCACGGGCTAATGTCTTTGTCAGGTGGCGAGCCAGAACCGATCGCTCGCGGTTTGACGAGCTCGTTTCCTGAAGTCGCTGGCTGATCGCCATCAGGCAGCACTGTAAGTAGCTTGCGGGTGTAAGGCGAGTTCCTCACTGCTACCTGCGCTCCTTCCCTTCCCGAGTCATTCAGCTGAGAAAGCGCAGAAGCACACAAGAGCGCAAAAAACACGAGAGTCAGACTGCATCCGGTTAGCTTTCTCATTTGGATCTCCTTTCCTTTTCCCTGAACGGTTTGCCTTAGATTTCGGACACTTATCGTTTTCAACATGACGGCGGAGCGCCGCCTCTGAACAGATAGTTGATGAGATGGACCACGTCGCCGGGTCCGACTGCGCCATCACAGTTACAATCTCCAGCCTCCGGGGGATCGGGGACAGAGCCCCCTCTGTAGAGATAGTTCAGCAAATAGACCACGTCACCTGGGCCAACCAGGCCATCGCCATCGGCATCTCCGCGAATGAAAGAATCGAAAGACAGAGAAAAACAGTGGGGCATGTTGTCTCTCGGAACATAAGGCGGTGCGTCGAATCTGCTGAAGGCCAGGCTCAGGAAGGGCGGCCAGTAGCAGCTATCGATGCAAATCGTGGTGGTATCTTGCACCTTAAAGGTTAGAGTCGCCAGAAGCTTGCGGTGACCGCCCGGCCACCTTTGACACCGCCAGTCTCAGGGACACATGGAAAGCCAGAAATGAGAAGTGCCATCCAGATCCAGAATCATCTGCTTCCATTCAGCTAAGGAAGAGTCCTCAGCATACAACATCATTATATTCGTGTCCCCGGGCAGATGACGAAAGATGCTTCGGTCCAGGTCAGGGGCGGGATAGAGACTGAGGTTGTTCCAATCGCAGGTTAAGCTGCAGTGGGCGTTGGGATTGGAGGAAGTGAAGCACAGAGGGACGGTGAAGCCATAAATGGAGTCCAAGGACGGCTCCAGAATATCATTGGTGACGTACAGGGGAAGTCTCACAAGCTCATCAGAGAGGACCTCGTCTCCCGGATAGACTCCAACGTGCAGGGTGTCGCATTGACCGTTGTCCAGAGGCTCCTCCGGACATACGGCCCAAGAAGACACGGCAAATACGGTAGCAAACACGACCGACAAGACCCAAGCGCTCTTTTGCATCCTACTGCTCCTTCCAGATTGCTGAGACGAATAGAAGATATTCTGTTATCCAGACGCCAGCGCTACGAAGCTTTAGAAATAAACAGCATCTCGCTTTGCTACCTTTTATGAAGTCTTCAATCCCTACATTTAATATATCCATTTTCTCCCGGTTAGCAAGAACATTCTGCTCGAAACGTTGGTCTGAACGACTAAAAAGCCGAATCTCTGAGTCAGAGATTCGGCCAAGTTTCCGTCAAGTGAATACCTACGGCAGCTAACACGACGGTGGCGCGCCCCCTCTAAAGAGATAGTTTAACAGATACACCACATCCCCGGCGCCGACGGCGCCGTCGCAATTGCAATCTCCAGCTTCCAGCGGGTCAGGAGCGGGACCATTTCTGAACAGGTAGTTTATTAGGTAAACCACGTCTCCGGGAGCTATCTCGCCATCTCCATTGGCGTCGCCGCGGATAAACTCGGGATACTGTTCGAGGCTGTAAGAGTAGCTGGCTGGCTGCCAGTACTCGGGATAGTTGAAAAGGTGAGTCACCACCATGATGACCTTCTCAAAACTCATGAAATCTGAAATTAGAAGCATCCCCGAGGTAGCCCCCTCCAGATCCATTTTCAGGTAGGTGTACAGGCCGCCGTAATCCCGCAGAATCAAATCCACTCCGTAGACGTACTGTTCGTATCCAGTGAAGGTCAGCTCATAGGTTCCGGTATCTGCTGAGGCGGGCTGGAAAAGGATATAAGTGGCGCCGTAGCTTTGGGGGCCGCCAGACATGATCGTCTCGGTGACGGGGTAAGAAGAATGCGTGCGCAGATAAACCACCGTATCGGGAGGGAAAAAGGCACCTTCACTGTAGTGGTTGCCATCATCCTTGTAATTGGTGAACCAGTTCCAGACTGCAAATTCCTGGAACTGGTCATTCATAGTGGTTCCCAATGTGTGAAGCACGGAATCGACCGCCGCGCAGGCAAAAACCTCCATATACTTCAGCCAGATGGAATGCAGGATGTCTCTCCCGTAATTCTCCGACAGATATTGATTCCAGATCCAGGAGGCGTACATATGCCTGCCGCCCTCGTGATACAGAGACTTTTCCGAAATTGGAAGATAGTCGTTCAGGTAGTAGTAGACATCATTCAGCTCGTCCCAGACCGATTCCTCAATCCAGTTAGAGCAGGACTCCAGAAGCCAGGGAGTATAATCTTCTTCGTACCCGATCTGTCCGATGAATACGAATTGACAGGCGTGAAAGAGCTCATGAGCACAGGTGGCCTTGCAGAAGGGCAGGGGATCGTCCGGGTAACGCGGGATTCTCAAGTCGTTGCCTATGATTATCCAACTGGTAACAGCCCAAGGTCGGTCCGGATACTGAGACGAAGGGTCTTCCGGCACCGTGTATCCAAGGGGCATGTCAATGTAAACGTCATACAAGGAATCGCCGCCTTCGGTCCCGTCGAATGGCGGGGCATAATAGCCCATGGAGTCTATCTCCACGTACCAGGAGCGCTCCATGTAATCTCCTACGCGGTTGACATAGTCCGGCACGCCGTCGGGCGGGTTGAAATCTACCCGGGGCTGATAGACCGGATATTCGCCTCCGGTATCGTAGTGAATCACAAAATTGGTGGTGCGATAGGTAAAGGGCTTTTCAGGACGCTCCAGAAGACGGTCTATCTCCTGTTTAGTCTCAGGTGACAGGCGATCCCAGCTTTTCCTTATCTCAAGAACCAAAGGGGTCCCACACTCGGATTCTTCCTCTCCAAGAACCTTAAACCTATCCGGAAGCTCTGCTTTGTTCCTGAGGGCAAAGGCCAGATACAGGCATTTCTGGTCCAGGCTCAGTTTGTTCTCCTGATACTCCAGTTCAATCAAATTGGCTGCTTCGAACAGCGAATACCTTTCAGCAGCAGAAAGGGGGATGGTGGTAAGGGCCATCGCGACGAGAAATGGTACCATAGCGTTTTTCATTTTAACCTCCAATTCGGACGGCAAGCACGTTTCCATTGGCGGCCGTTTGCAGGCTGAAGATCCTGATAAGGGATCAGGACACAATTTACATACCCCTTTTTACACTACGTATTTGGCGGGCGATAGGTTTCGAGAATCGTCGGCCGTCGCCCGCAGGGCGGCGGTCTGTCCCTGGAAACGTAGTTTATGAAGTAAACCACGTCACGCAGGTCAACGACCCCGTCACAGCTCACACCCCCGGTCCATAAAGGAGAAGGAGGGTCGCCCCACGCAAACAGGTAGTTCAGCAGATAGAACACATCGCTCAGACCTATCAACAGATCCCCGACGGCGTCGCCGCAGGCTGCCGGCGGCTTCGCCTGAGCACGGTAAACGAGGCTATCCCCAATAGTGCCATCCGTACGAACCATTGCGAATTTCAGTCAATCCGGCCACACGATTAAATGGACACAATGATGAGATTCTTCAGAATATTGAGTCCAGCTGCTCTCTGCCGGAGTGTAAAGCGGTGCTCCTCCTTCCACCGTTATCAAGTGGGTGACTCCATTTATGGGCCCATTTCTCTGGTAAAAGTGACAGTGGCCATTGAAGATCATGTCTACCTCGTAGTCTTCGAACAATGGACAGAGCGCATTCCTTAAAGCCAGGTTGCTCTTGTGTCCCCCGGCACAATGGGGACGCTGGTACATGAATACAAACACGAAGGTCTTATTGCACGAATTGCGAAGATCCTTGACCAGCCACTGGTATTGGGGACTGGATGCCCCATAGGGTATTTCGCTATCTAGGCTGATGGAATGTGAGTTTCCGTAACCGAACGAATAGTAGGCTTCTGTGCTGTCCGGGTTACTGTGGGGAAGGTAGAAGTAACCGTTGTATAGAGGGCTTTCGCCTTCGTGGTTTCCTAAGGCGTAATAAAGGGGAATTTCTTGTGCACAAGCCGCGCCGGAACATACGGCGGAGAAATACACGGACTAATGGCTCTCACAGAAGCCTTTCGCAACCAGATCCCCAGCATGAAGGCCAAAATACAGATCCAGCGCCACGATTGTCTCCACGACGGCCAGATGACTATCAGGTTGAGTTCTGGTGTCATCATGGACAGTAAATCTGAATATGCTGTCGGCAGAAATGGCGGTCCTAAAAGTATAATCTGGTAGTGAGCTCTCTGAAAGCCTCTGAAAGTTCCCTTTCTTTGATTAGTGAAATAACGTATTTCTTGAAAAACTCAAGACGCAAATTCTCTTTCGCGGGGTTTTTGTTTCCTGTCAGGAAGGTATGGCCGGAGGCGTAGCTGGCTCTGTTGGAGATGCCTCGGAACTTGGGCTGATCCCGGATTCTTAATGCCTATGAGGCTCAATGATCACCTTGATGCATTCCTTAGCCTCTCCCACCAGCTTGAATCCCAGAGCCGTGTGTTCCAGAGGCAAGCGATGGGTGATCATTTTGCCGACCGGAACTCGGCGGGAACGAATCAGCTCTATTGCTTGCATGCAATCTAGAGGCGCTGCACCGTATGAAGGTAGTAGTGTGATTCCATTTCTCCAGAAGTCATTTACAGGGACGGGCAACTCAACACCTGGATTTGTAGGGGCGAAGAACAAAACCGTGCCTCCGCGATCCACACATTTCAGTGCCTGAGAGAAAACTGACAGAATCCCAACGCATATGATCACCAGGTCAACCGGTCTGCCATCGTTGGCTTCCCGCACGCGCGCGGGAATGTCTTCGTTAGCGTGCAGCACCACCTCTGCGCCAAAGTCTTTTGCCGCCTTCATACGATAATCGTTGATATCCGTAACAATGATTCTTCCGACTCCCAGGGCTCGAGCAAGGATGAGATGGAGCAGTCCAGAAATGCCGCTTCCCAGGATGAGCACACTCTGACCTGGCTCGAGTCCTGCCATTCTCTGTCCGCGTACTACGCAACCCAAGGGTTCAACAAACGATCCCTCTTCGAAAGAGACTTCGCCTGGCAGCGGAAACGTGCCCCGATCCACGTTCAGTTGAGGTGCACGCAAATACTCAGCGAAGCCTCCGGGATCGAAATTCGTGGTGTGCAAGGTGTCACATACGGTATTGTAACCGTTCAGGCAGTAACGGCAGGTATTACAGGGGATGTGATGGGAGACAAAAACGCGATCGCCAACCTTGTACTTCTCTACTCCCTCACCCACTTCCACGACCTGGCCTGCGATCTCATGTCCCAACACTATTGGAGCCTTTTTAATACGGTACCATTCCATCACATCACTGCCGCAGATGCCGCTGGCCACGACTTTAACCAGCAACTCGCCGGGACCAATCTTCGGCACTGGCATCTCTTCTATTCTCACGTCCCTGTTGTTGTAATACATTGCCACGCGCATGGTATCCCTCCTCCAACACACGATTTTGCCGCTAACTAAGGTATGCGGCCGTGTTAGAAAAATCTTCGCGGGCTGTCTGCCATAGGCAGATCCGCCTTTGGCGGAAAGCCCGCGGCTACCCGCTTCGTGAACTTTTTGAGTCTGCCTGAAGGCAGACACTCCAAAAAAACTTGCTTTGGAGTGTCAAGTCCCGCCCGTGGCGGGATCTTCCACTTCAGCTTGACCCAAGGCATGTTTGATAGCCTCTCCCCCTTTCGTCCCCCTCTCCATTTTATGGAGAGGGGGATATAGGGGGTGAGGTTATTTGCGCTTCGTCTCGTTGAATATCTGGTGTGCCTTTTTGGGTGTAGCATTCTCGTGGACGATGGAGCGCAAAGCTTTCGCCACCGCTACAGGATGAGGATTCTGCCAGACATTTCTTCCCAAGTTTATTCCAATGGCACCCTTTTGCATGCCGTCGTAGACGAATTCAAACACCTCCAGCTCGGTTTCACATTTGGGTCCACCCGCCATCACTATGGGAACCGGGCAACCCTCGACGACCTTGTCGAAGTCTTTTTCACACCAATAAGTCTTTACGACCTTGGCGCCCAGCTCTGCTGCAATCCGGCAAGCCAACGCCAGATATCTGGCATCCTTTTGCCCCACCTCTTTTCCCACCGCCGTGACCGCCATCACTGGAATGCCATAGTCTTCGCACTGGTTGACCAGGTTAGCCAGGTTGGAAAGCGTCTGTCGTTCGTACTCAGTACCGACGAAAATCGAAACGCCCACCGCCGCAACGTTGAGCCGGAGTATCTCTCGCATCGATGTGGTGATTTCCTCATTTGCCAAGTCCTTGCCCACCATGCTGGTGCCACCAGAGACCCTCAGGATAACCGGCTTGTCCATACCGGGGTCTACTGCTGAGCGCAATACCCCCCGGGTAACGAAGAGCGCGTCACAATAAGGAAGAAGCGGCTCGATGGTCTCTCCGGGTTTTTCCAAACACCGGGTCGGTCCTTGAAAGTAACCGTGGTCTATAGGCAAAAAGAAACAATGTCCATCAGGCTGAATTAACCGATTCAATCGATTCTGCATTCCCCAATCCATATTCAGTACCTCCTTCAAGCACAGTTGATTAACCTATGCTCGCCAGGTAAGAGCATTCAGAGCGATTACTATTTCTTGGGTTTTACAATCAAGTAGCCCTTGTCTATCAACCAGTGATGAAACTGGTGGGTGGTGTATCTGCAATCTGCTTTACAGATCTGTCTTATCTTTTCATATTCGTCAGAACCCTCTTTTTTGCAGCCCAGTTCCACTTGAATCGGACACTTCACCTCTTTGCAGAACTCTCTACGCTTGTAATCAACATACCCGTCGATTGACATAATTCACCTTCCTTGAATTTCCTTTGTTTCTGAGCCTAGTTTTCATCGACTACTTCACCACGGCGCCGGTCTATCTACGCCAAGTCCCGGTCCCAATAGGAGTGCGTTGATCAAGAGTCTTTCCGACCCGTGGAAGTAGCCCCTGAAATCCGGCTGAAACGCGAACAGAATCACCTGGCCCTTGCCTGAGCGCTCACGGGTCAGATAAGCCGTGTTGGCCCACCTTTCTCTGGCTTCGGGCCAGAGAAGCCCGCTAAGCCTGAGGTTTTCGGCTTCACCCAGGCGGACCGGAGTCTGGACCGGGGTTTTGGACATAAAAGCGAACTCCGTATACAAGATAACCGGAACTCTGTCACCCATTCCCGATGTGAGCCAATGGTCTTGATCGAGATTCGCCCGCAAAATAACCCCACGCGGGAAGAAATTTCGAAGCCGCTCGTCCTCTGCCTTGATTCGCTCCGACACCTTTCTTTCTCCGGCTTTCTTCGACTCTTCCGGTTCTTCCTTGTTTTCCGAAGAGTAGTCCCAGATCATGGAGGCGTCAAATGCGGGCTTCTGGGCCTGCTTTTCCAGTTCTACCGCCTGCTCATATTCGGCTAGGTTATCCAGCACCTGTCTGCGGAGTCTGACGTGGCTCAGCTTCACGGTTGTGTCGGCGGCAAAGGCGGCTGCCGTCCCGACGGCAATAAAGGTTCCGCCTGCTTCAATCCATTTCCTCAGTTTTTGAATTCCCGGTTTGCCTAGAACGTGCACCAGTGCTTCCGATCCTCCCCAGACTTCAGGCAAAACCAGGGTATTATACTTATCAAGATCAATCCGCCAGAGGCCGCCGATGTCCAAAGAAGAGAAGCGGACGCCCAATCTCTGATCCAGAAGATGCCAGATGCTCCCGTAGCTGGCGAAATCTATGGGAGAACCTGCGAAGAGACCGATCCGGGGGACCTCCAGAAGTATGAAGTGTTGTCCCCCCAGATCCGGTCCCTCTTCGGTGAGTGCCGTATTGAGCCCGTAGACGCTCATCCCCGTTTCTTGAGCCACCTGGCTCACAAAGTCATGAAGGGTTTCGGGATTCTCGCCGCATCTGAGGAGAATGGTTCCACGCGAAAACCTCGTCCCTTGTATCTTGAAAGCCCTAACTGCCGCTCTGGCTTTGAAAGCTTCTTCGAGTAGAGGAACTAAGGCATTTGCGACCTTATCGTCAGAGTAGTCGAGGAGGTACCCATACTTTGGCTTTTGATCGACAACCTCTCCTCGTCGTGCATCGATCCGGCTAACCTTTTCAGCCTTTACTCTCACCTTGCTGTCAGACCAGTAGGCTTCAAGGTCGTAAGCCAAGGGGACAGACCAGGCAGAGATTTCGTACATCCGGGTCCTTTGTTTCCCTTCCAATTCCTTTCTTTCCTCGCTTAAAAAGGACTCGGACATTCGGTGATCGAATCCCAGGATCGCACGGATAAGAGGGCTCATCGGCTGGTCAAGATGGATCATGTAGGTCCCTTCCGGAAATGTTTTCCCTGAGAAAGACTCGCCCCCGGAATCTTGGACTTTCTTGGCTGTGAAATCCTCTTTCGCTTCGTGCACCTCGATCCCTTGAAGCGTCAGGGCCTTAATCAACCGATCTGCTCGGGATTGATTCTTCCCTGGCACGAAAAGGAAGGTCTTGATCGAACTGCTTCCTCCTTCGAGCGCGCTTTTCTTTTCCTTGTAGAAGTCGGTCAGGATGGCTGCTCGATTCCTGGCCAAAGTCGTCAAATTGGCCATCGAGCTCACAAAATGGTGATGCACCGACTCCCGGTAGGTGAGCAGTCTCCCATCTGTTCGCTTTATGGCAGACCCGCCCACACCCGCCTGCTCATACAGAATCCCCAGTGCTCCGGTATATAGTGCCCACGAGTTCAGGTATCCCGGAAACCACATCTCCAGCCAGTCACGGGTATAATAACTCCATCCATACCGGTTAAATGCCTGAGCCTGGTCACGGGCAAAGATGTCCCACCACTTCTTAAGTGTGCTGGACAGAGGGGGAAGGTACGGTTCCCGAGGAGGAGAGAACAGATAAGTGTCCAAGGGGCCCATCTCATGGGCGTCCACCACCAGTTGAGGGTTCCACAGGAGCATGGTTTCCACTTTGCCCCGAGTCTCAGGTTGGGTCAAGGCGAACCAGTCCCGATTAAGGTCGAAAAGGTAGTGATTTGTTCGCCCCCAGGGCCAGAACCCACCGTGCTGAAGGCTTTGATCGTCGTAATTCGGGACTGCTCCCGTCGACATCTCCAGTTGTTTCAGGTATCGTTCTCTCCCATCTGGATTTTGCAGCGGGTCGATGAGCGTTGCTACCCGATCTCTTATCTTCACCGTTAGCGAGTCGGTTCCTGCCACCAGCTGGTATGCCACCTGAAGCGCGGCATCCGTCGAAGAAAGCTCGTCGCCGTGAACAGAGTAACCCATCCAGGCGACCCCAGGCGTGCTTTCAATCAGGGAAAAAGCTTCCGATTCCTTCTCCAGTTTACGTGGGTCCGCCAGCCTAGACATTGCTGTTCTTATCCCCTGGAATCTGCTCACGTTCTTCTCCGAGCTGACGACCAGGTAGTAGAGGACTCGCCCCTCGTGCGTCTTGCCACAATCAAACAGCCTGGCCCGGCGACTTGTTTGGTCAAGTGCTTTGAAATAGGAGACGACGTCTTCGTAGCCACAAGGTCGCGAGCCGATTGAATAACCCAAGATCCCCTCGGGCGTGGGAACGTCACCGTCATAGGTTCCGCCTGGGAAAAAAGGTTCTGTGTATGATTCCCCCGAAGCTCTGAGAGCCGTGAATACGCGCTGTGGCCAAGAAACCAGCGCCAGAATTGTCAAAATCAAAAAGAGACTTCGGGCAACATCGCCGGAATTATTTCTGTTCATTGAAACCACCTCTATCGCCTAGTTCAGACACTCTTGCCTCTTTGAGCCGCCACTCGTGGCTGGTGTTCAAGCTTATTTGGGACATCGATTCTTTAGAGCACCCAATAAAGGGAATAACTCTCAGTTTGTCAAACGAAAATCTGCCCTCAGGCTGGTCCGCTCATCCGGTGACCTTCAAGACAGCTTCACGCAGGCAAAGAATGGACCCTCTTTAACGTATTTCCTTCCCGAGAAATCCAGTTCATAAAGGTAAGTTTTGAAATCCAGATTCTGCAGAATCTGCATCATTTTGCCTATCTCAAACAGTCCCATGCGATGCCTGTCAACTTGGATTTCGAATTTCCCCAGCTTGCGGATCAAAAAGATCAGATGGCATTCAAACTCGGTATCATTGGGGTCGGGGTCATAATCGTTTTCCACCAAAACGATGTCGATATCCCCCTTTTTGTGTCTTTTGAATCTGGTTTTGTTTTGTTCAAACTTTTCCTTCATGTTTTCGACATAGAACATGAGAACCCCGCCTGTTTTCAGGTGCTCCGAGAAATTCGTGAGAGTCACCTCCAGATCGGCGTAGCTCCGGTTATACATGAGCATATCCATGGCCATGACCACGTCGAACTTTCTGTTCAGCTGAAACTCTCGCATGTCTCCTTTACGATAGTCAAGCTCAGGGTTGCGCTTCCGGGCTAAGTCGAGCATTTTGTCGCCGGCGTCAACTCCCACGATCTGGTACTGATCTTTTAGAAAAAGGTCGTGATGTCCCGCACCACAGCCGACATCCAGAAGCTGGTTTCCTGATGTTTTCTTGTGTTTTTTAACCATTTTTTGGATGAACCTCGCCTCCGGAACGTACTCTTCCTCCGAGACCAGAATCTCCCAGGTCCATGCTAATTCATTGTACAGTTTGACTTCGTTCATGTCATCGCCGGTGCCTGAGGTTCGGCTGCAACCACTGCTGTCGATTCCGCCGCGTTGCTCCAATAAAACCAAGTTTGTTTGCAGTGTCAAGCCCCGCTGAAGCGGAATCTTCGACTTTAGCTTGACTTAGGAAATGCCTGCAAATAGACAGCTTCGATTCCGTTCATCTGAAGGTGAACACTCCAGGTGTTGTTTTCAGGGAGGGCTGTCGGGGTCTCACCTGTCAGGGGGGCAATAAAGTTGTAAAATTATCTTGACATGTGGTTGTGGGAAGTATAACTTAAGAGAGCTCACCAACAACCTTTTGGATTTCACTGGGGTGGGATGGTGAAAGCAAATCCTTTCTGGTTCCCTTTTTGTCACAGGTGTACTCCGATTGTGTTGGTTCTGGTCTGTGTCCCTCTCCTGTCAGGGTCGGTTACTTTTGCCGATGAGCTGCACCCGCCGACCTTTTTGACGGCTCTCGATGATCAGGATGGAAATGTTCCCCTTTTCTGGTTTTGTCCGCATCCGGAGACTTTGAAGATAGCTTATGATGGAGAGCAGGTGCTGGATGGAGTGTATGTAACTTTACCCTGGAGGGAAAACTGCGTTGCCGTAAAGATGAGTTCACCATTGGTTCCATTCTATCTATTGAACTCGGAGATTTACATCTGCCGTCAAGGAGCCACCATCGACACAGATTATGATTCCGGAGCCACGTTCTTTGTGACGGTCAACCAAGACTCTGCAGGTCTCCCCGGGAACGCGTTTCTGGATTCGGTCACCGTCTGTGCGGATGGAGAAGACAGCCTGTCGCACGGAGGGTGGCTTGAGGTAGAGCATAATCTCCTGATGCAGGATTCAGTTTTCTGGGTCGTCTTCCATTGGCAAGAGGATTCCCCCATGTCTCCTCTGGTAGGAGAGGACACTCTGTGGAATTCCGGCCGCTCCTACTGGGGCAAGAGAACCTTTTTTCATTTCGAATGGCGTCAGACCTACCGCAATCTCATGATCCGGGCGCAGATTGCCATGAATGGTGATAAGCCGTCAGATGCAGACAGCTTTCGGGTTTATCGTTCTGACGATCCGGATTCGTTGATATCCCAGAGCAACGTCATCGACGTAGTTCCCGGTTTGCAGTTTCACTATACAGACTGGCAGGTCGTCGAACAGCAGACTTACTTCTACGGGGTGACATCCCTTGATTCGCTTGGGCAGAGCGAAGCATCTAACCTGGCGCAGGCAACGCCTAAAAGAGGAGCCAAGCTCGATTTAAATAAACAGACTTTTCTGGTTTACTCAACTCCAGGTGAGATGGTTCTTGATGATCTGACTCTGACTAACTCCGGGGGACTACCTTTGAGCTTCGGGATTCAAATTGATATGGACGACGCAGACTGGATGGGTGGCTCAGATCCTTTCGGTTATACGTGGACGGACAACACTCGTAGTCCCGATTTGGAGTTTGCTTGGGTGGATATTGAAAGCAGTGGAATCCAAATCGGAGGAAGTGGAAACGATAACGAAGATTACGGATTCTTCAAGCTGGGATTCTCGTTTCCTTTCTACGATGACTGCTTTGACAGCTTAAGGATCTCCTCAGACGGATGGCTCAGTTTCTCCCACGTGCTTCCCTGCTACACTGACACGTTCAAATGCTTCATTAACCGTCCACTTCCCTGGTTATGGGGTCCCTATTATCTCGTGGCACCACTCTGGGAAGATTTGAAACTTGTTGATAGTTCCGCCATCTACTTCTACTCAAATGGCGATTCTGCTGTTACATCGTTCTTTAACGCCTATCGGTATGGCAACGGAGGTCCTTACACTTTCCAGACGATTGTCACGCTGGATGGAGAGATAACCTTTCAATATCTGGATATTCCCGATACCCTTTACGGCTCTACAGTCGGGATACAGAACAGGGATGGCACAGCGGGGCTGGAAGTCCATTACGATGAGAAGAATCTGCACGACTTGCTGGCGATAAGGATAAGGCCGAGCTGGGTCAGATTGGATTCGATGAGGGGATGGATAGAGCCGGGTGAGACCAAAACTTTGAATTTGACCTTTGACCCAGTCTCTTATCCGCGGGGCATATACCACGCTAACCTTCTGATAGATAGCTGGGACAAGAATCACCGGTTGGAGACGAAAGTTGTGCCGCTGACCCTGTGTCTGGACACCACTACTTCCGTCCAATGGAGTGACGCCGAAAGACCGGAACGGATTACTCTGTTCCAGAACTATCCCAACCCGTTTAATCCAGTAACCAATATTGAGTTCACGGTCGGCGACAGCCCGGGAAAACCAGCTGAGGTGTGTCTTAGAATCTACAACGTTCGAGGGCAGCTGGTGAGGACTCTGGTGGATGAGGAGCTGGTGCCCGGAAGTTATCAGATCGCATGGGATGGAAAAGACGGTAGGGGACAGGCACTGGCAAGCGGGATATATTTTTGTAGGCTGACGGCGGGTTCTGGTCAGGGAATACGGAAGATGGTACTACTAAAGTAGGGGTTGCATTTCTGCCATAGCCAGATGCCCCTCTGGCTGACATGCGACCCTCCGAGCATCGGGGAAAGAAGATTCGAAAACCATTAATACACTTGGCCCGTCTTTATTCCTCTGCTACCTCCTGCAGAAGAAACTTGTAGATCTTGCCGGTTTTCAGATTCTCCAGATACAAGCCATCTTCCTCCTCGAACATCCTCCACAAACTCTGGTTACCTTTTCGGAAGACGATGTCTTCAGTATAGTAGCCGTGTGCTTGAACGTATCCTTCCACATCCAGCTCGTGCTCGGGAGCAGTCGTGCCGATGCCCACGTTACCGTCGAAATAGGTCTTGCCTTCGAAGTAGCCGCCGAAGAACCCATGTCCAAATACCCCTATGTATCCCTGTCCGTAAATTCCCATGTGGCCGCCTTCTCCGTAGATGCCGGTTCCCTCCCAAGCCGTGGAGATGGCTTTGACGCCCTTCCAGCCTTTGGCATAGACCGCATACTGACCCAGCATGGAGTCGGACTGGACGAGGAGCTTGCAGCTGTCCTGGGGCAGCTCCCCGAGGCCCACGCTGCCGGAGAGGCGGTAGATGTCGTCTCCTGAAAAATCCCAGTCATCGTCGGACGAGACGTGAGCACTCCTGGCGTATTCAGCAGTATCGGCAGTCTGCGAGTGGAATGCATAAGCTGAGGTGACGATGGGCCTCAAAGGTCTCATTTCTGGATCAGACTCCACCTGAACCCCCAGGAACTTGATGGTTCCATCGAAGACCGAAGCCGGTAATGAATCCACGATCCCCATGAGAACGTTGAAGATTCCATCTTTCACGATTACCTCTGACTGCGTCTCGCTCCAGTCTGCAGGAGAGTCAAGGGTATCGGGATAAATGGAAAAGGTCATCTGTACGGTGTCGTTAGGGCAACCGCCCTCGTTTTTGGCTAGCTTCCCTTGATAGTTGATCAGGGGCGGGACTGCGGCCTGGGAAAGGAAGGCTGTTAGGGCCAGCAAGTAAACTGAAAACAGGCAGCAGATTCGGAGGAAGAGGGAAAATGAAAAGGGCCCTTTTAGTCTCATGATTTCCTACCTCCAACTCATAATTCACCAGCGTCACGAAACCGCGTTCCCCACGCTGCTCTTGCGCGGCATAAGTAAACCTTCCGGTACAGGGAGAATCCCTGAAATAACAAAACTCAGTTCAGCAACTTTGGCTCTATGTGGTATAGAGATCCTTCAACACCAGTTTGAGTTTCTTCGCTTTCCCCTCCCGGATCACCTCTATCTCGTACTTGGTGCCGGGCTTCTCCCGCAGCATCTCCTTCACCGCGAGCAGCCCGCCCAGGTACCTGACGTCAATGCCATTGACCGACCTGATGATGTCGCCTGCCTGGAAGCCCGCCTTAGAGGCGGGTGTCCCCTTAGGTACAAACATAACCTCCAGATCGCCATCCTGTCTTTTCTTGATCTGCAGGCCGCTGTTGTTGCGAGGAAAGGTCCTGCCGAAATCCTGTCCCTTTTCCACGATGACCTTCTCGTGAGTGTAGTCTAAGTAAATCACGAAGTGTCGCAGAAGAGAATTGCCGATGTTTCCGGTGAGCGCTTCGTCGGCGAATGCCCCTTCGCCCTTCCCCAGCGGGATCGCGATGACTGGATTTTCGATGGTCCAACCGGCGAATTCCATAGTTTTGAATTGAACATTGAGGTGCCTGCCGGAGCCGCCGGCACCGGCGCTCATTCCGTAGACGCCGGGACGATCAAGAAAGCCATGTTTCTGGGCAAAGGGATAGTGAAACCACATCCCTCCGGCGCCGGTATCCAGTCTCCACATGCCCCCGTATTTACCATCGATGGTCACCGGCAGTTGGAGATGGTTGGTCTGTGAAATGGGAGCATCGATGATCACGCCTGGCCCATCATATTTGAAGTGATCAGGATGGTAGAAGGATATGAGTTGGTTGGCATAATCGATCTTGGTCACCAACCTCGACGCAAAATCAAACCCAAGAATTCCCGCCACGTCCAGATCCATCCATTCAGAGAAAAGCCAGCCCAGGTTGATCATGGCCACCTTCTGTTCGGCAAACTCTATTCCCGGCAGGCTGAAAACCGGTAGAGTGGTGAACGAAACGTCCACCACGCTGCCGGCGCCCTGCCCCTTGAGTTGGCCCATCGGTTCTAACCCCAGCTTCTCGGCAAAGCCGCTTTCCAGCACGGTTGCGCCGGCGCCGGTATCAAGCGCCCACAGGCTCCTTTCGCCTCTGATCTTAACCTCGAAGAATATGTGATCTTCGATGAACCTGAAAGGAATGTTCTCAGCGCTGTAACCGTTGGCGAACTTAAAGTCCGCGACCTGCTCGGCGGGAGGTTCGAAGATGGACGGGTCAATCGGCACGTTCGTCTCCAAGTTGGTGATCTGCATGATCTGCTTCATCTTGGTGGGATACTCTGTGGCTTCCTCCCGGAAGGCGACCAGCACGCCGTCCACCTCTCGGTAATCATGAAACAGGGTGTGCGTTTCGCCGGTCGATTTTTTGACCACGGTTTTCAGAAGGTGAAAGTTCGACTCATCGTAATAACTTGTGGTGACGTCCTCATTGATGGTGTTGGTCATCTGTACAGCGTAACAGTCTCTGTCGCCCACCTTCTCCATGCCCTCAAGGCTGAGATCGAAGTTGGCAGATTCCCTGTTCAGATGATCGAATTGGGCCAGCAGGATCTTGATTTGCCGCTCCTTTAGCGACTTTTCGTCCCGCTTGATCTGGAGCCTGCCATTCTGATCTACTCTCCAGGAGAACTCACCGTTATCACCCTCCGTCAGTTTGAACACCGTCAGGTCAACGTCTTGGCGGCTTTTTGTCGGACGCTGCCTCCATTCCTCAAAGGTCCCTCCAAAGCCGGTACCCTCAATCTCGATGGTACCTTGGGAATGCTTAGTCTCTTGCGCTTTGATCTTCTCTATGCCTCCAACAGCCTCATAGTGCTTCTGGAGGATCTCGTAAGGGTCACTTATGTCTGCTTGGCCGACGTTGGTGAACAGACAGAAAAGAAGCAGGGCCAAGACCACAGCTTTAGTCTTGCTCATGAAACAACCTCCTCGCTAATGGGTTTGTGTATGCTGCAAAGAGTAATCTGTCCATGAATCATGGTCCACAGGAAATCGCAGAATCCCAGCGCGTCAGAGCCGCAGCCTCATCTCAGCAATTCTCTGGCAACCAACAGCCTCAGTACCTCAGGTGCTCCTTCACCTATGAGCCCCCCGAGGTCCCTGCTGGATCATCTTTCTAAGTATGTCTTTATTGATATGGTCCTCTCGATTCATCTGGGCATCGAAAGGGGCAACGTGGTTGGAGGTGAACTTTCTTGATGCCTTTCGGATTCTTTTCTGTTCCTCGGTGAAGGCTAAGTGCATAGAGCCTCTCAAGAACCGAATCGGATTTTCGCTTTCGATAATCCGTTCAGGTGAAACGCCGTCTTCAAACTGAAGGATGTGTGTTAAGTCTGGAACAGATACTGGAGCTTCATGAAAAACTGGCGTGAGGTCATTTTCCACTCTGGCTGAATACCTTGGTCTGTCGCGGTCTTGCCATAGTCGTAGGTCGATCCGATGTAGAGGACCGAGAACGAACTGACCCGATAGGTGAGAAGCGGATCTATGTCCCAGGCCTGGCCAAAGTCGTTGTACTGAACCACCAGCCGAAAGGAAAGGCGTCGGTTGGCCTGATACTGAATTCTGGTCCTGGTGATGTATCCATAGAAGAGTTCCTCGCCCGTATCAACTCTGTGACTCTGGGAGAAATTCAAGGTCGGTTCGATCACCAGCTTGTCGACTGGTTTGAGGATGACAGATGCAAACACCGACGTCTCGTCACCCTCCACCAGCGCATATCGCGCTACGCCCCGTCCGTGGGAGAAGCCAAGATCGTATCCGAATTGATCGCTGGGTCGGCTGCCTAAGTCGAAGTGTATGGTCCAGAGATTGTCGAATTCTGTGCTTCCCCAGAATTCGTAGTTCTTCGAGAAGGATGCGTTGAAATAGGTCTGAGCAAGCTTGATCCTGCCGTTGACGCCCAGGTTGTTCTCTTCCAACTTTCTCACGCCATCAAAATTCCATCTTCTATAGATGTGTGATTGCGGGGTTATTCTCTCGAAAATGCCGCTTTTGGGATAGATGTTGTAACCGGTCCATGCGGTGAAGTTCCTATAATCAACCCAGGGATCGTAGCCGGTCTCGGTGCGATAGGACGGGCTCACCTGATTGTAGTCAAAGAAGAAGTTCCAGCTGCGCGCGTTTCGATTCAGTCTGGTGATAAATGCACTGCCATAGAATGATTCGCCGTCAAAAGCGACTGTATGTTTCCCGTAGTCAAACTGCAGGTCTTCTAAGTCCGAAGTAAGGGAAAGGTCGTTCGGCTCTTTGGTATGGCTGCCGATAAACTGTCCGTCGATGCTGTAGCTCTTGGAAAGTCTTATACTACCGTCAAGGGCAGCTATTGTACCGGAGCCGCCTTCCTCAAAACGCCGATCGCTTAATATGAAACCAACCATGGAATTATCGCCGAATGCTTTTGAGCCTCTCAAGATATTGGCGACGCTTCTCCCGGAGTTTATGACCAAGGTTCTTTCCTCCAGAGGGATCATGTAGGGGGTGTTTTCGTCGACAGCCGAGAGGAACCCCACCGAGCTTCGACCCATTCGTCCCGTGACCTTGGCGGTAAGCTGAGGATCATTGATCATGCGGGAATAGAAGGAATTGAACAAGGTGCGAAATATGTCGCTTCCCTCCTGGAAGAACGGTCGTCTTTCGGGATAGAAGAGAGCGATGGTGGTATTAACGTCGATTTGGGCCGCATCCGATTCTATCTGGCTGAAATCGGGATTGATGGCTGCCTCCAGGGTGACATCGGACGAGATCGAATACTTCCCTCCCAGGGATAGCTCGCCTTCGGGATCGCTGTTCTCAAAACGGTGGTTCCGATCGTCCAAATAGGAAAGGTTGCCCGATTGAAAGGTCAGAACGGTGGGAAGAATCTCGATTCCTTTGCCCGGATGCACGTTCTTGATTCCCTCAACAGTTCCCCACTGACAGGGCCAACATTGTTCGTTCCGATCGCGGGCTGACCAGGAGTATTGCTTGTAACTCTCGCGAGGTCGGTTGCGCCAGAAATCCATCTTCCACGTTTGTGTATCTCTGTTCGGAAAGCGGATGCTGGCAAATGGGATTGCCAGTTCCACCTGATAGCCGGATGCGGTTATCTGGGCAGCCGACTGCCAGATTAAGTCATATCCGAGATCTTCATAGCCGTGACCCTCGCCGCCCAATCGGGTCCAGAGTAAGTCTTTCTGGATTCCATACGGGTTTACGAAAAACTCGTAAGCCCAGGATGCATCACCGTAGGTGTCCATGAGCACGCACACGGCATCGTCCCCGTCGAACTGATCGCGTTGGCACATGGTGGCGCGGATGCTGGCCGGATCGTCATGACAGGCAAAGGCCACATACAGATTGTCCTGGTCATAGGTTATGAAGGCTTCCGTTTCCACCTCGGGCTTGGTGTTATCCCCAGGGGAGCGCTCCACGAAATTGGCGGCACGAGCTGCTGTCTCCCAGGCCGAATCGTTCAATTTGCCATCGATCTTAATTGAGCCGTCTGTCTTCTCGATTTCGAGAGTGGGCCGGAACACCGGCTCAAAAGTTGTTGAGGCAAAAACCAGCGAGCTTGAAAGCAGTAAGCCCACGATTATTGGCCAAAGAGAGGGCGCTTTTGCAAGAGTTACCGTGTTTTTCATCTTTTCCATCCTTTCAGCTTTAACTTAAGGTTCTTCATCGGCAGAAGCCGCTGTGTTTTCTTCTCTTTATTGCCCACACTTTTGTTTACGGACGAGGTCGTCGGAGGTTCCAAAAAGGATGGGAGGGTCAGCATTAGTAGGCTAGGAGAGCAACGATTCTCGTCCACTCCTGTTGTCCGTTGCCGTTTGCCCGGAGCTAGCAGGAACCTTTTGTGGTTCAACCTACGTATAGATTGTCGGGAAAACTACAGCCTGGGCCGAAAGATGAGCGAGCTTCACCAGAAGGAGCTAGGCGCCGAGTAGAGGAACAGTATGAGTATTGGGCAAAGAACCTATATGGTATTCGAATAAAGGAGAAGCCATGAAACAGATTTTTCTAATGTTGCTGCTGGTTTTGGCCGTTGCCGGCACTGCAATGTGTCAAAAGACGGCAAATCAGGATTCGGCCAGAATCGAGAAGCTGTTCGACGATTATTTTCGGGAATACCTGACACTCAATCCTGAAAAGGGTTCTGAGTTGGGTCTACCCAAAGAAAGCGGATACGATTTCGATCGTGGAGGGCTCAACGACGTTTCGGATGCAGGCATGAAGGCCAATTTTGATCTGGCCAGGAAATATTTGGGCCAACTGAAGGAGACTGATACCACAAAGATCACCAGATCCCAGAGCATCGATGCCAGGATACTGACCTGGTTTTTGGAGTTTCAGCTCGAAGGAGAGAAGTTTCTCGACCATAAGTATAACATCGATCACCTCTTCGGGGTTCACAGCCAGATGGTCAATCTGATGACAACATATCACACCATCGAGAATTTGCAGGATGCCCACGATTACCTGGAGCGCCTGGAGAAAATCCCGGTCCGGCTTCATCAGACAATAGAGAGGATTGACATTCAGGAGAAAAAGGGCATACGGCCGCCGGTCTTCATCATCGGAAGGGTGGTTGCACACATGGAGGACTTTAGAGAAGCCAAGCCAGAGAAGAATCTCTTATATGTCGACTTCAAGGACAAGCTTACAGCCTTGGCAGATGTCGATTCGGACACCGTCCAGGTTTTGTGCGACAAGGCCCAGTCAGTTATCAGCGGGAAGATCTATCCAGCTTACGACGAGTTCATTACGAGGTTGAGGCTATCGGCACAGGAAGCTGACAGCCTGGCAGGGATATGGAAACTGCCGAATGGAAAGAGATACTACGCTTACTCCCTGAAATATCATACTTCATCGTCTATGACACCGCAAGATGTTTTTCAACTCGGGCTGAAGGAGGTTAGGCGCCTGCAGGAGGAGTGTAGGGTTCTTTTGGATTCGCTTGGAATCAAGCAAGACGAGAGCTTTGGGGAGCTGATGAGCCAATACCGGGCTACCTGGGGCACTCCCGAACTCGATAACAAGTTCAACTATCCTGAGGGAAAAAAGAGACGGAAGATGGTTCTGGAAGACTATCGGTCCCTGCTGGAGGGTGCCCTGGAGCGCTTGCCCGAGGCGTTCGAATACATTCCGAAGACCGCGGTAACAGTCCAGCCAGTTCCTGAATACAAGGAAGGGGGCGGACTGACCTATTACGAGCCGGCATCCCTGGACGGCAAGAGAAAGGCCACCTTTCACGTCAACATGGGATATACCTTGCCCAAGCCCGGCATGCCCTCTTTAGTCTATCACGAGACTGTTCCCGGACACCATTATCAGTTCGCAGTTCAGCAGGAATTGACACAGGGCCGGATGTTCAAGAATCTGTTCTTCATAACCGGATTTGCGGAAGGGTGGGCCATGTACGTGCAGGCTCTGGCAGCGGAATTGGGCTGGCTGCCGGATATTTATGCCCGGATATCAGAATTGAACTCACAGCTCTTCCGGGCTGTGCGGGTGGTGCTGGATGCGGGCATTCACTACGGGAAGTGGTCTAAGGAATCAGCCTTGCAGTACATGCAGGACAACTTAGGTTGGAACTCGCCGAACGAAGTCGACCGTTACATAGTCTGGCCAGGTCAGGCCTGCTCATACACCATAGGAAGATTGAAGATTATGGAGTTGCGAGAAAAAGCCCAGAAGGAGCTGGGGCCGAAATTCAATCTCAAAGACTTTCACATGGTGGTGTTGGAGAATGGCAGCTTGCCTCTGGACCTGTTGGAAGAGATAGTTGAGGATTACATCGCTGCGAGCAGATAGAGCAGTTGTAGGGATCGCATTTCTGCCGGAGGCAGATCCGCCTATGGCGGACATGCGCCCCACCCCGCCCGCGGGTTCGATTAATCGAACCCCTACAAATTTCTAGCCAGCAGACCAACGGCATTTCTCCCGCTTCAGCGGGACATTAAGACCAATCCCGATGCTCCTTACCTCATGACCGGTATCACCACGCAGGTGGGGTAATCCGGATAGTGGAATATAGTCTGGCGTGCTTTTTTGAACTCTACCACCTCGAACGGATCAACACCGGTGTTGGGATTACGGTCATACTTGGGGAAATTGCTGCTTGAGATTTCCAGGCGTAGGCGATCTCCTTTGTTTATGCGCAGCGCGGTGGCACCGCAGTCTATCTCAAATCGGAAGACCTTCTTGGGGACGAAAACCGGAAGCGAGTCGGGCGCGGGGTGTGCGTATCTTCCCCTGATGATTCCGTCCTCTATGTTTCGCGCGTAACCGTCGGGTCGTACCACCACCAGCTTGGCGGTGAAATCCGTGTCCTTCGCTTCAGTTGCCGCATACAGAATCGTGCGGATGGGTCCGATAATCAGGAAATTTTCCTCCATAGGCTCGGAGGTATACACCAGTACATCTTCTCTCTGCTCAACAGACGATTGATCTTTGGGGCCCAGGTTTTCCGGGAAGAAATGAGAATTGGCCCCGCCCACGGTGGGAACCGGATCGTTGGGATCAAAGACGAAGAAATCGTACTTGGCCCCAGACGGTTTTTCCCGGGACAAGGTGCCCGAGCCTTCCAGGCCGTTTGCCCGATCGGCGCAGTCGACGTACCAGGTCTGGTATTCGACGTCTTCCGGCGGCCAGGTCTCGAACTCCATCCAATCGTTGTCTCCCATCACGAAGATCCGCACGGGCTTGGCGGACCAGAAGTCGCTGTCTATCGGCTTTAACGCAAGGGTATGGTCGAACCAATGCATCATCTGAGCCAGCACCCATTCCCGGTCCATCTTGGCGGAGGGGCCGAAGTCCTCATCACCCACCCTGGTGACACCGTTCATCACGTCGTTATGAGCCCAGGGTCCGACGACCAAATGCTGCATAGGTGGATCGGCAGTCTTAGTGGCGATTGAGTCGTAGGTTTGAAGCACGTTGGGATAGATGTAGTCATACCAGCCGGTGATATGCATGATGGGAGCGGCAAAACCAGAGAAATCGTAGCCCGCTTCCCCCAGCTCAAATACCGCTTCGGCACCTCGAAAGAAATCGCTTAGCGGGACGGTCCGAAAGATGCCGTCCCAGGCTTCCGGCGGAGGTTCCGGCGGGTCCGAGGCATAGCTGTAGAACCAACGTAGATGAGCCATCAGGTGAAACGCTCCTCCGTGCGTCATGAAAGGTTCCAAATCCGACCAACCCGACACGTGAAACAGGGACACTACGCCGGGATGCCCCGTACTTGCGATTTCGAAGGCGCCGTACCCATAGTACGACGATCCATAAAGCCCCACCCTGCCGTTAGACCAGGGTTGTGACAGAATCCATTCCAGAGTCTCCAGCCCGTCTCGTTTCTCGTACACTAAGGGAACGAAGTCGCCTTCCGATCCATGCGTTCCGCGAACGTTCTGGATGACCACCACGTAGCCAGCCACCGCCAGATTTTCGCCCAGCCAGACCTTGCCTTTGCTGCCGTACGGTGTTCTGAGCAGAACGGCCGGGAATCGCTCCCCCTCACCGGGCAAGTACAGATCTGTACCCAACCGCACGCTGTCGCTGGTCAAGACATCGACCGTTCGGATTTCAAATAATTTCGGCTCATCCGCCAGTACGTTGGCGCACGCCATCGACGCTAACAGGAGACAGCATAACACCAGCCGCGTGAGGCATTGTCTTTTTTCTGCCGTCATCGGGGTTACCTCCTTCAAGAGATAACAAGTAGGCTAAGACTGCTGACTATTTGTCTTTTTTCTTGCACAGCGGCCCGCGGGCTTGATGGGCAGACGCCCACGTGCAGGAATTGAGCCCTTACAAATCTGATGCCGACGCATCACACGATTAATTGGACATTGCTTTAGGATGTAACAATAATCAATACCTTTCCACTAGATCTCCGTTATCCCGCAACATCAAACAAGTTGTAGGGGTGGCATTTCCGCCAGAGGCGGATCCGCCTACGGCGGGTATGCGACCCGCCCCCTCGGGTCCGATGAATCGGACCCCTACAGGCCTCCTTACCCCTTAGCCCTCACGCCGAATTGTTCATTATCCTACGACGCTGCACAAGTAAGCCGCCAAAAAGGCAGCATAGTTCCCAACAGCATATCCGATCAGCGCCATCAATATGCTAACCGGCACCAGCCGTTCGTCGTGGTAAGCGGCCACCACCGGGGCACTGGCCGCTCCACCGATATTGGCGGCGCTGCTAATGGCGGCAGTGTGAATGTCCATCCGAAAGAGCCGAGCGGCCATCAAAATGAATATGCCGTGGATAAATATCCACACGTAAGCGCCGGCAACGAAGGGGATCGCCTGTCCCACCAGACCAGACACTGCAGCTTTCGCCCCCATTCGCGCCACAAAAAGATAGACCAATGCCATGGCTAATTCATGACTGCCGGGAATTCTCTTCGCAGGCGAAAAGGACAACATCAATCCAAAGGTTGTCACCAGCAGGATTTTATAAGTCCCTTTGGTCAACACCGGAGGGAGTTCCGGTATATTCTGGGCAAGCAATCCGGCAAACCAAGCCACGCCCAAGCCGATAGCCACCAAATACAAAAGATGCCGCATTTCTGGTTTGCCTTTTTTTACAACCAGCTCTTCTGCGGTGGTTTTCAATCGAGTGAGCCGTTCACTTTTCACACCAGTGAATTTATGAAACCAGCCGGCCATATTTTTGGATTGTAAGAGTAATGGCAGCCAGACCAGATAAACCACGTTGTCGGCAATTACTGCCAGCCCGAAATGGGCTCCGGAGGTGCCCAGCCCTTCTGCAACTGCCGCCATGTTGCCGGTGCCCCCGATCCAGGAGCCTGCCAGGGCGCCAAAACCTTTCCAGGCCTCCGGGTCAAGCCATCCTTTGACCAACAAGTAACCTATGGGGGCACCGATGACAACACCCACCGTTCCAATGAGCATCACAAAGACTCCCCGTCCCATTACCTTGACCGTGGATCGGACATCGACGTCCAGCAGGAGCAACACCAGGAACAGAGGAAGTAAAACATCCCCCATCCAGCCATACACGGGTGAGTCTGAAGAAATCAATCCCGAATTGGAGAAGCAAGCCGGCAGCACATAGATAAAAATCAATGGCGGGACATAATTGAACAGCTTCCAACCGGTTTTCTTCTGCAGAAAAAACCACAGGGCTGCATTACCGGCCAGAACAAAAAGGATACCGGTTGAATTGGTAATTAAGGCGTTCTCCATATTTACTTTTCAATCCTTTTATGATGCTTGACTTGCAGAGGTCGCAATCATTCGACCCGCCTTACAGGTTTGCGACAAATTTACACGACGGAGCCCCGCGTTTGATGGTCTGGAGGATTCGGACCTTTACCGGTTTCTGGGCGGCCGTCTCGAACATCTCCATGACCCAGCCTTGTGAGCAGATGCAGTACGTATCGGGTAATCTCGTTGGTCCGTTGTTCACCAGTTTACAGAAGCATTTAGTGTAGGTTAAGTGGACTTGATCTTTTTGGCGACGACAATTGTTTTTACCCAGGATTCTCGCCAGTTTCTTGACCAGCGCGTCGACATCACCCTTGCATGATTTGGCCATGCCAATTGCCTCGCGGCGAGCGCAATCCCGGCCGGAGGCTATCATCAGTTCGGTTCGCCTCTTTTCATCGAGCCGCTCTTCCAAATTCTTCATAAAGGATGTGATCCATTTTTCTTTGAATTTCTCAGCTTTTGTGGAAGACATAATTCCGCTACCTTTCTGTCTGCCAGTTGGCGGTGAAGCGTGATGATTGCTCCCTAGCGGATGTTATCCCTCGGCGGGCAGGCATCCGCCGAGCTGCCCGCTGGACGCTAACATCCGGCGGGAGCACAGATTTTATAGGTTCTCACACACGGTCGGTGTTCTCAAGTCTTTGGGTTTCAGTAGTCTCCTTGGCCCGGTAGCCAGGATGAAGTGTCGTCTCGGTGTGGCGGTCATGAAGTCAACGTCGGCGAAGAACGTCCACAGGAAAGCGCCGATCTCCGCTAAGCCCCACCAGAAGATGTCCGTGCTCACCGGCTTTGTGATGTCCTTTACATTCAAAAAGGTTCTCTTGGATGCCCCCTTGATCGGGTCGTAGCCGGTATGAAAACTTAACGCTAGTTGATCATCATCTCCCTCTGCATATGACCACTTGTAACCCTGAACCATGAAGATGTGGTACCTTCGGTCGGATTCGTCGATGAGGAAAAGACCATCGTCGTTCAGAGACTGGCCGACGGAGGCAAAGATCTGGACCATGTCCCAGGGGTTGAAATGCGGAGTGGAAAGCCCGTAGATCAATACGATGTCAAACTTTTTTCTCAGCTTATGTACTTCTCTTGCATCAACAGCCTCGGTGTGCACTTCGCTGCCCAGAATGTTGCTGCCCCAATTCTTCGCCAAGCCCAGGGCTTCCTTGCGCAAATCCGTCACCAATAAGCTGACGTTTACTCCTTTCTCCGACAGCACCTTTGCCAGAGCCACGCCTCCAAAGCCGGTGCCCCCGCAGATTTCGAGAATTCTAACCTTTCTCTTTATCGAGATTGCCTGCGTCATCCAGGGATGGTCAAGTAACCGGGACATGTTTTGCAAAGTGGCATCGAAATATGCTTTACCCTGCTGGCTCTCCGGGTCCTCGGGCCAGGGAAACATGGAGTAGAACTGCGAGAGCTTGTTGGACAGTTCATCGTTTCGTTTTTCTGCAGCCTTATCTCGTTTCATACCGCCATCTCCTAAAATTATTATATCTTTTCCAATAGTGGGGGAAGCGACTTGCGGGCTTGATAAATCAAGCCCCTACGGCTCCTGCACCATGCTCAGGAGCGCGTTGATTAAGTCTTTTTCTTTGGCTTTACCTACGACCTTTCCCTTGCGAAACAGGAGCCCGTATCCCTTTCCTCCGGCGATTCCGATGTCCGCGTCTCTTGCCTCTCCGGGCCCGTTCACCACGCAGCCCATCACGGCTATCTTGAGAGGTGCATCAATGCTTCTTACAGCGCGCTCTACCTTCTTGGTCATGGAGACTATGTCTATCTCGCACCTTCCGCAGGTGGGGCAAGAGATGATGATTGGTCCATGCTCCCGTAAGTTCAAGGATTTCAGTATCTCATATCCAACCACAATTTCCTGTACCGGATCGCCCGTGAGAGACACCCGAATCGTGTCGCCGATGCCGGAAGCCAAAAGTATCCCTATTCCCAGGGCTGATCTTATCGAGCCCAGTAAAGGCAATCCAGCTTCGGTTATGCCGATATGTAGCGGGTATTTTCTCTTCTTCGACATGAGCTTATAAGCTTCCACAGTTGTGGGCACGTCAAAGGATTTTAGGGCGATCACAATCTTGTCGAAGTTCGATTCCTCTAAGATCCTCACTTGCCTGAGAGCCGCTTCCACGAGTGCAGTCGGCGTTGCTCCTTTGTACTTCTTTCTGACATCAAGCGGAAGCGAACCTGCATTCACTCCCACGCGGATAGGGATCTTTCTCTCCTTTGCCGCCTTCACGACCTCCCTGACCTTCCAATCCGCTCCGATGTTTCCAGGGTTGATTCGAAGCTTGTCCACGCCTGCATCTATGGCCTTTAATGCCAGTCGGTGGTCAAAGTGAACGTCCGCCACCAAAGGAATTTTGATGCCTTTCTTAATCTTAGGCAACGCTGATGCAGCTTCCTCATCCGGCACAGCAACCCGGATGATCTCACAGCCGGCGCCCTCCAGTCTTCTTATCTGTCTGACCGTAGCCGCGACATCGCGAGTATCGGTCTTGGTCATGGATTGGACGGAGACAGGCGCTGTTCCTCCTATGGCGATATCGCCCACCCAGACCTTCCTGGTGCGTCTTCGTCTTGTCATGACCTAAAGATTGCGTGTGATCAAGCGGGTGTCAACCTTAATCTGCACCCGTGGATGTGGGGGCGGGGCTTCAGCTCCGTCCAAACATTCTTGAATACGGGCGAATCTAAAGATTCGCCCCTGCACCTTCGCGGAGAACGGGATATAAAGGGTGAGGTAAAGAAAGTCGGATAGTCCCCCGTATGGGGGCATATCCGACTACGATCTAATCCCGACGGAAAAAGCAAACGTATTTGCAGTCGGCTACATTGGCTGGTTAGGCTGGTTTTCTATTCCTCATTCCGCTCCCGATGACTGTCAGCGATTTGAGTTAAGGCTCTTCGTCTAGATGACTCATGATAATACCTAGGAGATCAGCAGTAGTCGGCGTCGCATCGCCTTCTTCGGTATTATCCGTAAATCCAATGCACACATCATAATCAGGCAAATATATACTTGCCGCAGCATATCCGGGTGCGTTGCCACTGTGTCCATATGCTTCCAAGCCGTTGAGAAGTTGAGGATTAAACTTCACTACACCTAAACCATAACCTGCACACATAAACTCTTCTCCGGTACAGGGAGAGTGAAATACCAGCATCTGATCGAGAGACTGCTGAGTGAGCACACTACGATCGTGGAACAGAGCCCAGGCCCACTTTGCCAGATCCTCCGCAGTGCTGAACACTTCACCGGCGATGCCGCTGGTAAAGGCCGTTCTTGGCCAGGAAAAAAAGTCATCATAAGTGCCGTCCCCGTCAAGGTCCCACCAGCCATGCGCTGTATTGGCGGGAAGAGCCTCCCCCATTGATGTAAACGTATTATCAAGGGTCAGAGGAATAAAGAAGCGATCCCCGTTCACTGTCGATATTTCCTGTCCGGTTATTTTCGTGACAATCATTCGAAGAAGAGCGTAGCCTGTCGTAGAATAATTCCAGTCAGTCCCTTTGGGGAATACTGATTCGCGATTGAACGCCAGTATCATTTCTTCAGGAGTCCAGACTTTCGATGGTTCTGCAAAAATGGCACTCCAAAAATCCGGATTATCCACGAAGTCATAAATGCCGCTGGTATGGTTGAGAAGTTGCCGGATGGTGATCGTGCTGTCAATATAAGGATAGGCCGGGAGCCATTCATATAATGAATCTTCCAGCGAGATTTTACTTTCTTCGACAAGTTGCAGGATAGTCGCACCGGTAAATATCTTGCCGATGCTTCCGGACGCAAATGTCATATGCGGTGTTATTGCCGTTGTACCGTGCGACACGCCACTCACACCAACCCATGTCTCACCATCGGGCATGATCACAGCGGCCGATACGCCTATTCCGTTATATGATTCAACACCATCATCCAAGGCTTTCTGCAGTTTTTCAGCAAGAGTTGGCTCCCTTTTTGGATTCAACAGGTGAATCTTTGGAACAAGACATGAAATTCATGGTGAGTAAAGAGAGTAGAAATGATAATAATATCATCTTTTTCATAGGAGCACCTCCAGAAATATAGTTATCGTTTCAAGATACGATAATAACTTCTATTGTTTCAGCCTGATGTTGTGTCTCTCAATACGTATAACATCTCAAAAAGGTTTCAAGTGCCATATAACACGCCTGCGTAGGACGCATCTTTTCGGTTTTACCATCAAGACATCAGGTTGTTATGTCGACGTGCTCACTTTATCACGGGATCCTATGCGGGTGAGCATAAAATCCTGCATGTTCACTTCAGAGCGTGACCGTCGGGCTTTGGACTACTCCGACCACCCGGTGATTGGCGAGCTCGATGTTATCTGATTTTATGTTTTGGTGAGTAGTATCCTTCTTGTGAGCTGCATCCAGACCTTCACCTGTGTGACTGGCAATCTTGAGAATTTCTTCTCCCGACAACGTTCTTTCTTTGACCACTCCTCTTATGGACCTGCCATCGGCGTGAGCCATGGAGATAAAGCATTTGCCTGCGGCGGGAGAACAGAACCCGGCTTATTATCTGGTCTGGCATTTCTCTGTCCACGAATCCGGTGGTCGGGTTCCCGTCCCAACGGAAGCCCCCACCCAGACGGGTGTTCCACAAATCGAATGTGGGGTAGCTCGCCTGCGGGTCGCAATCCGACCCAGCATTTGATTAAAGATGAAGAACAGCTCCCGGAAGGAACAACCCTATAGGTCATCTCATTCGCACGGATCTGGGCCGTCCCTGAAAAGATAATTTAGAAGATAAACGATGTCGCTGGCGTTTATCACAGAATCGACATTCACGTCCGCCATCTCCGGTACCAGAGGGGGGTCGCCACCCCTGAACAGATAGTTGATCAGGTAGACTATGTCGCTTGCATCCACCCACTCGCTTAGGTTGACATCGCCGCAGAGGAAATGCACGGCGTATACGATCTCCTCGAATACGCCTCCCATCACGTCCTCGTAGGACGGATACGAAATAGAGCCGCTGCTGACGTGACCGCTTACCTCGATCCTGAAAGTATCCGGCTCAGGCTTGGGCCAGAGGCAGATATACTCCCAGCAGGTGTCGGCGGAAAAGCCCGAATACTGACTGTTAAAGTCTATATCGGGTATGGTGGGAGGGTAATAGACATAACCCTGAGGTACGTTGGTCTCGGCGTGTATGTCGGCATTGAACTGATCCTCGAAAGGATGGGGCGCGACGTAGGTGAAGCTGACCTCGATTCGGAGAGTGTCTCCCCCGGCGAAAACATATGGCGGAACGTAATAGGCTATTTGCCAGGGAACAGACAGAAGTCCCCAGCGGTCAGCATAAACCCAGAGATCGTCCACAAAGAAAGTCTGGTTGAAGTGGACGTCGGGACCGGAATAGCCCCCACCATACCAGGGATCGTGTACCAGAAAGTAATCGAGGTTGTCATCGTATCCTTTGACTACCCGGTAGTGCCCGACCGAATGACTGGAACTGTACCAGGTACAGACTATAATGGGGTAGTCATTCGAGATGAGCTCCTTCAGATCGTCATACCGGGTGGGGTAGTGCTCGGCATCAGACCAGCATACCTCGCAGCTGGAATAACCATAGTCTCTCTCGTTGTATCCTTGAAGCAAGGGATTCTGAATTGCCGTGCTGATATAACTGAAATGGGAGGCTCTTCTGAGGTCATCCAAGTAAGTGCCCACGCCGGGTATGTCATTGGCCGCATCGCCGATATCCGTCTGACTGATGTCGGGACCCCAGTAGTCGAAGACCATCTCCAGGGAGGCTTCGCCACAGGACCACGACGTTTCCTGTTAGTAAAAGGGCACATCCTCTATGTTGTAAGCATCGGGATAAGAAGGGCTCCTGTCCGGGGCTCTCTGAACGGGGCTTTCGGGATGCTGGGCAGGGATACGAATTGGTCCAACACCGGTGGTAAGATCCGAAATATCGGCATCTAAGTCGGTATGTACTTCCGTTGGATCCTCGATATTCACAAATATTTCGTTCAAGTCGGCGTCGTTCGTGCGACAGAGCCAGTACATCTTTTTGTTGGGCATGTCCACGACTTTGGGTTCCGGGATGGCCAGATTCCCTGCGATTCCCTGGCAGACCTGCAGCGCTTGTTCCTTCCTTACCCTCGGAAAAGCCTCCAACTGTGCCCGCCTGAACCACTGCCAGTCTTTCTTGTCTGCGCTGATTCCGATGAGACAGGTTATCTCGCCCCCCGGACCGACAGCCGGCACCACATAATAACACGGCTTCAGATCCGGGTACCTGTGCACCAGCATGGGATCCGTAATCCTTGCTCCGCTTAATTCAGGTAGGTCTGCCGCTTTCTCAGGGTTAGCAGAGACGTAAGAGACGATTCTATCGACTAGTTCCTGGGCCACTGCCTGTGCTTCCATTGGCGAGAGGTAATCCCCAGCCTGGGCAGGCGAGAACAAAAGTGTCCCGAGAACCAGAGCAAGGGCTGCTTTTCTTGGCATGGACTTCTCCTTGCTGAAGGTTTGGGAATCAGTCCGACTTCCCGCATTCTCTGACAGGAAGCGAGGGCTTACTGAAATTGATGGACAATCTAATATTAATATAATAGCAAACACCAAATTGTCAAGCCCCCTCCACCAAAATCTTTCACATCGTCTCAACTAGTTACCCGCACGCGCGCAAGTGTTTAGACCGTGCACCGGGGATGAAAAAATGTCGGATACGGCCGTCGACGGCTGCGTATCCGACATTACAGTAGTTGTATTTTCTGACAAAACAAATTGAGTGGATCAGACCGCGGCTACAGCTCCACCACCTCCTCACCGGTGAAATTGTCCACCTGAGCCAGAAGGTCGGTCAGGGTATCTTTGACTTTTTGCCTGATGCTGTTGATCGTCTCTTCTGCTTCAACTGCGGTCTGGGCCTTGAGAGAGATATCTATCTCATTCAGCGAGTGAGACCCCAGGCCATCGGAGCTGAAATCGACGGTGGGCATGCCGAACTTCTCTATCTTCTCCGTCTCCTCCTGGTTGAAGTCCACGTTCTCAAAGGAGACAAAATATTCCCCTCCTCTCAGCAGCTTTTTGATTTTTAGCCGCATCTCTACCTCCGTTTAAGTAAAACGATTCAGGTTAACATTAGTTCAATGGTTTCTCGAATGCTTTTTGCGCCGACAATCTCGACGCCGAATTCCTGATTTAGCCCCTTTAGGTTCCCGTGCGGAATGACACATCTTCTAAAACCCAGTTTTTCCGCCTCTTTGATCCTCCTTTCTATCTGACTTACCGCCCGAACCTCACCCCCCAGTCCCACCTCGCCCATCACGACCGACTCTCGCTGTGCAGGTATCTCCTTGAGGCTGGAAGCTAATGCCACCACCACTCCCAGGTCGACCGCGGGCTCATCGATTCTCACTCCTCCGGCCATGTTGACGAAAACGTCAAAGGCTGCCGCAGAGAGGCCTTCTCGCTTCTCCAGGATAGCCAGAAGCAAAGCCAATCTTTTGTAATCCACTCCGGAAGAAACTCTCTGAGGTGTGCCATAGCTGGAGGGGGAGACCAAGGCCTGAAGCTCAAGCAGAAGCGGCCTGCTTCCTTCCATACAGCAAACCACCACCGAACCGGAAACATTCCCGCTACTCTCGGGCAAGAATAGCAAAGAAGGATTCTCCACCTCTAACAGCCCTCTCTCCTCCATTTGAAAGACTCCGATCTCATTGCTGGACCCAAAGCGATTCTTAACCGCTCTTAGGATTCTAAAAAGACAGCTTTTCTCCCCCTCGAAATAGAGCACTGTGTCCACCATATGCTCCAGCACCTTGGGGCCGGCAATGGAACCGTCCTTGGTTACGTGTCCTACCAGAAAGACCGGGCTATGGCTCTGTTTGGCAAATTGGATCAACGCAGACGCGCATTCTCTTATCTGGCTGATGCTTCCCGGGGTGCTTTCCAGGTTCGGCGTGTACGTGCTTTGAATGGAGTCGATCACGGTTATGTAAGGTACGTCTCGCCTTAGCGTATCCAGCATTAGATCGAGGCTCGTTTCGGTGAGTATCTCGATTCTGTTTGGATTTATTCTTAGTCTTTCAGCCCGGAGCTTGATCTGCTTTAAAGACTCCTCGCCCGTAATATATAAAACTTTATCATATTGTGAAGCGATTTTTTCAGAAATTTGCAAAAGCAGAGTGGATTTTCCTATTCCCGGATCACCGCCTACCAGAATAACCGATCCTTTGACGATTCCCCCGCCCACCACCCGGTCAAATTCTCGTATCCCGGTAGCAATCCGGTCCTCCTCTGCCAGATCCACCTCTCTCAGAGGCACCGAGGAAGCCTTTTGGGCAGACCGTGGTCTTCTCTGCTGTGTAATCCTCTCTTCAACCATGCTGTTCCATTCACCGCAGTCCGGGCATTTGCCTATCCACCTTAGAGACTTGTGCCCGCAGGATTGGCAGATGTATACAGTTTTGATCTTGCCCCGGTTTAGCATGTTATTTCTGTCCACGGGCCGCCGTCCACAGTCCATAGCTGAAACCTGATTTGTTTGGTTTTTGCGGTGGACTATCGACTGTGGACTGTGGTCCTCTATTTCAATTTTTTTTGCAAAGCTTGAAGCTTTACAAGCAACTTTTCCCCGAATTCATAAGCTTGACTGAAAACCTTTTCATCAATATATCCTCTTCTTCTTATTAAATGTAGACACGCTATCACTTCAACACCGGACCTTATTGCCATTCCCATAAAGCGCCCGAACTCTGCATCAGTTTGACCGGTGGAGCCCTCAGCGATATTCAAAGAAACGGAGGTTGCTGCTCTTATCATCTGCTTTTTCAAGTTATACTCTTCTTTAGCAGGTAGTAGATTAGCTATTTCGTAGATTTTCTCCACATACTGTATTGACAACTGCCAGACTTCCAGATTTTCGAATTTAAACGCCATCAGCACCTTTTAAAGTTTTTGCTGTAGGCTGTCGACCGTGGACTGTGGACTAAGGATGGCCTCACAGCGCCGGAATGGGCCCTTGAGAACTGCCCTCAATAAACTGCCTCACCACCGGATTATCGGTGTTCCTAACCTCCTCGGGTTTTCCCACAAATATGATCTTTCCATCGTAGAGCATGGCTATTCTGTCGGCGATCTTGTATGCCGAGACGATATCGTGAGTTACTGCTATTGAGGTTATGGAGAGCGAATTTCTCAGGCATATGATAAGTTCGTTAATCACGTCCGCCATTATCGGATCCAGGCCGGTGGTGGGTTCGTCATACAGAACATATTCCGGATCCATGGCTATTGCGCGTGCCAGACCCACTCTTTTTTTCATTCCTCCGGAAAGCTCAGCCGGCTTTTGTTCCTCCACACCCGAAAGCCCTACCAGCTTCAACTTCTCCTTCACCTTCCGACTTATCTGCTGCTCTGATAACGTGGTGTGTTCTCTCAAGCCCAGACCCACGTTCTCATCTACGGTCATGGAGTCAAACAGCGCCGATGCCTGAAAGAGCATGCCAAATCTCTGCCGGAGTTTGTTCAGCTGGTTATCGTTCCAGGAGGTGATCTCATCTCCGCTTATAAATATCTTCCCTGCATCCGGCTTCAAAAGCCCCATGATAAGCTTCAAAAGGACGCTTTTCCCGCATCCGCTTCTCCCAATGATAACTATTGTCTCGCCCTTGTTTATAGTGAGATCAACACCCTTAAGTACATGATTGTCGCGGAAGCTTTTGAAGACATCCTTTATCTCTATCATGCTCTATGTATCAGACCTTTTGAAGGTTTCGGGGTTAATATTGGAACCCCGCATATTGAGCCCAGTGAATTGGGCAACTACAAGCTTGACTCGCTATCCGAAGAGGATAGATGCCACTACGTAGTCGGCTATTAATATTAAGACTGACGAGACAACCACCGCTCTGGTGGCAGACCTGCCCACTCCCTCTGCTCCCCCCCTGGTCTTGAATCCTTGATAACACCCGATGATGGAGATGATGCTGCCGAAGACAAAAGCCTTGGAGAGACCCGACATCAAGTCCATGGTCTTGAAAAAGGATTTCAAGCTGTTCAAAAAGACGTGAGGCGGAACGTTCAGCGTAGTCGCAGAGATTCCCATTCCACCGGCTAAAGCTACAGCGTCGGAGAAGATAGTCAGGACCGGAAGCATGATCAGACCGGCCACAAATCTGGGTACCACCAGATATTTGACCGGATCCAGGGCCAGGGTCTTTAGTGCATCGATCTGTTCAGTGACTTTCATGGTACCTAACTCAGCCGCGATTCCTGCTCCTACTCTTCCTGCGACCACGAGAGCAGTGAGCACAGGAGCCAACTCTATCATCACCGCCTTGCCCACTGCGGTTCCCAGGTATCTCATGGGCACGTATTCGGAGATCTGATACACTGCCTGAACTGCGGTGACGGCGCCGGTGAAGACCGATACTATTGCTACCAGAGGCAGCGAGTTGACTCCCATCATCAGCATTTGTTCGACGGTGAGATGAAATTTGGTGACCGCCTTGGGCAAACCCAGGAATACATCCTTTACCAGGATAGACAGACCTCCCACATCCTCAAAGAAGGTGAGAGCCTTCTTGCCTACGCAGATAAAGATATTTTCGGGAGGATAAGAGAAACGTGTTTTGGTGGATCCGTTCGCCATCAGGCGGGAACCTCCCGGCGTATGAACTCCATATTCTCGAATCTGGCATAGTCCCTCAGGAAAGTCAGGCGCAATTCGCCTGTCGGTCCGTTTCGGTGCTTGCTCACTATTATCTCTGCCACACCCTGAGTGGGGTTTCCGTCCCTGAATTTCTCTATGCCGTAAAATTCGGGGCGATACACAAACATCACCACGTCGGCATCCTGCTCAATGGCTCCGGACTCCCTTAGGTCAGCCAGCATGGGTCTTTTTTCTCCCCCTCGGTCTTCCACCTTTCGGGAAAGCTGGGATACTGCCACCACCGGAACATCCAGCTCCTTGGCTAATCCCTTCAGAGACCGGGATATCATGGAGATCTCCTGCTGTCTGGATTCCGCGTTCCGGGGTCCCTGCATCAATTGCAGATAGTCTACGATTATCAAGCCCACGTCGTGCTGAGCCTTCAGTCTGCGGGCCTTGGCTCGCATCTGCAGAATCCCCAGGTTGGGAGTGTCATCTATGAATATCTTGGCCTCTGCTAAAGGCCCCACCGCCACCGCCAGGTTGCTGTATTCATGATCACTTATCCTGCCGGTCCTCATCTTGTGAGTTGAGAATCGGGCTCGGCTACAGAGCATTCTTTGAGCTACCTGAGTCTTCGCCATCTCCAGGCTGAAAATACCTGCTGGGATTCTCTGCTCGATGGCAACATGCTCGGCCATGGAGAGACACAGGGCGGTTTTTCCCATGGAGGGACGGGATGCCACTACCACTAAATCGGATTTCTGCAGACCTCCGGTCAACGTGTCCAGCTCAAAAAAGCCGGTGGGTATCCCTGTTATCATCCCGCCCTTTTTCTGATATTCCTCTATGGCCTCGAAGGTATGAGGAAGCAAATCGCCCAGCGGGACGAATCCCTCTTTTATCCTCTTCTCGGATATGCTGAAGATACCCTGCTCTGCTCTGTCCAGAAGATCATCCACGTCTTGGGCGGCATCGTAACAGTGGGATACTATTTGCGTGCTGGTGTTGATCAGTTTCCTCAAGGTGGATTTCTCCAGCACGATGTTGCAGTGATATTCGATATTGGCGGTGGTGGCGATTTTCTCAGCCAGCTCCAGAAGATACATCCTGCCACCCACCCCGTCGAGCTGCTTGCGCCGGGTTAACTCTTCGGAAACAGTAACGATGTCAACCGGTCGGTTTTTGTCGTACAGGCCTACCAGGACTTCAAAGATCGTTTGATGATCATCGCGGTAGAAACAATCTTGGTCAATTATCTCCAGTGCCTTCCCGATAGCTTCTTTATCCAGAAGCATGGCACCCAGGACCGCCTGCTCCACTTCTATTGCCTGAGGCGGAATCCTTTCCGACTGTGAGGAGGTCTTCCGATTAGCCATGGCTGATTCTCCGATCTGGTCAACGGATAAAACGGATTTAACGGACGTTGTTTTCCTGCTTATGGTCGGCAGCGGCAGGCTTTAGCCTGCGCCTTTTGTTAATTTATCATACTCCTTTCTCAAAAGCTTCAAATCCTCCCAGGCAGGTCTCTTATACTGCTGATATCTCAGAAGCGCTGCCGGATGGTACGTTACCAATAACTTTATGCCATTGAAGTCATGAAACTTCCCCCTAAGTTGCCCTAGAGGACTTTTTGTTTCCAGAAGCACTTGGGCGGAGATTCTCCCCAAAGCTAAGATGATCTTGGGTTGAATCAACTGAATCTGTCGAAGCAGATACGGCTTGCAGGTTTCGATCTCCTCCGGCCGGGGATCGCGATTTTCCGGGGGACGGCACTTCAAGATGTTAGCGATAAAGACGTCTTCTCTTTTGAAATTTATAGCGGCCAGCATCGCGTCCAAAAGCTTTCCTGCCGCTCCGACGAACGGCTCCCCCTGCAGATCCTCCTCCCTTCCCGGTGCCTCTCCGATAAGCATAAGTTTGGCCTGAGGATTTCCTACCCCAAAAACGAAGTTGGTGCGGGTGTAACCCAGATGACACTTGGTGCAGTTCTTTATCTGATGATAGAAGTCATCTGAGCCTTTCGGAGCGCTACGCTTTTTTTTGTTTTTCACCTGAGTATAAACTTCATCAAACCCCAACTCTACCTGCTGTTTCAGAAAGTTCTTTGTCAGCGCAAAAGCTTGAAGCATTCTTTCATAATCGGCATTTGCCATCGCAGCGCTCTTTTGAAGAGAGAATCTACTGGCCGGGCAAGGGTGCCCGACCTACGAAGGACCCGCGCGTTCACTGGCTCAGGCGGGGACCCCGCCCCGCAAAATCTTGGCTCTACCTGTCTCTGGCTCGCTTCAGCAGAATACTAACTCTATCCAGTACTCTCTCAGCTACCTCCCTTTTAGGAAGCAAGGGAAGCTTTTCTATCTTTCCCCTCTTGTTGATAATGATAACCTGATTTGTGTTGACCTCAAAACCGGCGCCGGGAACATTTGGATTGTTGACCACGATCAGGTCCAGGTTCTTCTCCTTAAGCTTCCGCTTTGAATTCTCTATCTCATCCTCCGTCTCCAAAGAAAATCCCACCAGGATTTGCCGCTTTTTTCGATGACCCATTTCCTTCAAAATGTCCACGCCTGGCTTGAGCTTCAGGAGGACCTCTTCTTCCTTCTTTTTGGTCTTACTTGGGTACACTATGCTGGGAACAAAATCCGACACCGCGGCTGCCATGATCAACGCATCCGTCTTGGTGAAGCGCGATCTAACAGCCGAGTGCATGTCTCTGGCTGCCTCTATCTGTACAAACTGTACTTCTGGAGGCGCCGGAAGATTGGTGGGCCCGCTTATCAAGGTTACTTTTGCTCCTCTTTTCTGTGCCGCCTCTGCTATGGCATAGCCCATTTTTCCGCTGGAACGGTTGCAAAGGTATCTCACCGGATCTAAAGGCTCCTCGGTTCTGCCCGCGGTGACCAGGATTGACTTCCCCTCCAAATCTCTCTTGCCAGTCAGAAACCTGACCACCTCGCTTACGATAGTCTCCGGCTCGGGTAGCCTTCCCTTGCCCGTCCCGCAGGCTAATGCGCCCGTTTCTGGCTCAATAAACCTGTATCCTTTGTTTTTCAAGTATTCCATGTTCTCCTGGAAGATGGGATTCTCCCACATGTTCACGTTCATTGCTGGGGCAATCATAACGGGGGATTTGGTGGAGATAACCACGGTAGTGAGAATATCATCTGCAATCCCGGCTCTGATCTTTCCCACAATATTAGCAGTCGCGGGAGCAATCAGGATCAAATCCGCCCACTGCGCCAAAGAGACGTGCCTGACGCCGACGACCTTGCTTTCGGGGAACATCTCGGTAACCACCTCGTTCTCCGAGAGGGTCTCCAGGGTCAGAGGAGTGACGAACCTCTGGGCATTCTCGGTCATCACCACGATAACCTGCGCACCCGTTTTCTTCAGCCTGCGGACTGTCTCACAAGCTTTGTAGGCTGCGATTCCCCCCGTGATTCCCACTATTATCTTCTTATCGTTCAGCATGATTACTTTAAGAGAAGGACATCCGACAGAGCCCGGGCAAATACTCTCGGTACGTCTGTATGGTGACCCAAAGCTCTGGGTTCTTTACATTGACTATATAATAAATACCGATCCCGAAATCAAGTCCTTTCAGGAATGCCGAAAATGCCTTGTTCCGGTGAAGACCATGGCTATCTTATGCTCGTTGGCTGCCTTGATGACCTCCTCATCCCCTTTTGAGCCTCCTGGCTGGATAATTGCCGCCACGCCCGCTTTTGCTGCGGCATCCACACCGTCCCTCATGGGGAAAAACGCGTCGGAGGCTAACACCGAGCCTTTGGCTCTGTCACCTGCCTTCATGGCAGCTATTATCGAGGAATCCACTCTGCTCATCTGCCCGGCTCCGATTCCCACGGTTTTCTCTCCTTGAGCCAGCAGTATGGCGTTGGATTTGACGTGCTTCACCATTCTCCAGGCGAAAAGAAGCGATATCATCTGCTCAGGCGTAGGAGCACTCTCCGTGACCACTTTCAAGTCGCTTTCCTTTATCTCGTGATGATCTGGCGTCTGCAGCAAGGCACCACCCGTTATAACGCTAACCACATTCTCTTCACTTTTCTGGAAGTCCAAAAGATCGGGGCAGGCCAAGAATCTCCGGTTTTTCTTCTTTTTCAGAAGCTCAAATGCCTCCGGCTCATAAGCAGGGGCCAGTACGCATTCAACGAAAAAGGTCTCATGGATCTTCTTAGCGGCCTCCATGTCCACCATCTGGTTAAGACCGATTATACATCCGAAGGCGGAAACCGGATCGCAAGCCAGGGCGTCCTCGTAGGCCTGAGCCAGAGTGTCCGCACATGCCGCTCCACATGGGTTAGTGTGTTTGAGAAGCACGGCAAAGGGCTTTTCTTGAAAATCCTCCACCATTGACAGCGCCGCCTCCAAATCCACAATGTTATTATAGGAAAGCTCTTTCCCCGACAGTATCTCGCACCGGGGAATGCTGGGGCCCTTGAACGTGGGATCTTTGTAAAACGCCGCTTTTTGATGGGGATTCTCTCCGTATCTTAGACTTTGCAGCCTCTCCCAACCCAGGGCCGCGTGCTGGGGAAGGCCGTCTTCGTTTGGAGCGACCAGCCCGCCAAAGTAGTTCGCAATCATGGCATCGTAATAGGCTGTGTATTGGAAAGCCTCCAAAGCTAAGCCGAGGCGGGTTTCCAAAGAGAGTGAGCCGTCATTTTCTTCCAATTCCCGCACAATCTTGCCATACCTCTGCGGATTGACCACCACGGCTACAGACTCGTAGTTCTTTGCTGCTGCTCTCAGCATGCTGGGCCCGCCGATGTCGATGTTCTCGATGGCTTCTTCCAGCTTAACCTCCTTTTGGCTCACCACCTTGCCGAAAGGATAGAGGTTTACGACGACCAGATCGATGTAGTTTATATCCTGTTCGGTCACCTCCTCCTTCTGTTGCTCATCATCCCTTTTTGCCAGGATGCCGCCAAAGACCTTGGGATGAAGGGTCTTTACCCGCCCCCCCAGAATCTCGGGGAAACCAGTAAAGGAGGAGATGGTAATCGACTTAATTCCCGCTTTCTTGAGCTCTGTCTGGGTGCCGCCGGTGGAGACGATTTCCACCCCTAACTTGGCCAAGACCTTTGCCAGATCAATAAGATTCGTCTTGTCAGATACGCTCAAGAGCGCTCTTCGGATTTTCATCAACCCGGGTTTTCCTTCTGCCATGATTAGTCTCCTTTATGCCTCTTTGAGGCCTCTCCCTTTATCCCCCTCTCCATAAAACGGAGTGGGGGAATCAAAGGGGGTGAAATATCTATTCAACCAATCTGTGATAAGCCTCTTGATATTTCTCCAGTGTTTTGGCAACTACTTCCTCAGGAAGCACAGGTGCCGGAGGTTTCTTATTCCAGTGGATGGACTCCAGATAATCCCTTACAATCTGTTTGTCAAAGGCCTCCTGGGGTCGCCCCCTTTGGTATATCCTTTTATCCCAGAATCTGGACGAATCAGAGGAGAATATCTCATCGATCAGAATCAGCTTACCATCCAATGTTCCAAACTCGAATTTGGTATCCGCGATGATCATTCCTCGTCTTTCCGCATAGTCTGCTGCTTTTTTGTATATTCGGAGGCTCTTACTTCGCAAATCCAGAGCCTGCTGGTGGCCTACCATCTTCTTGACTTGCTCAAAGGTGAGACTCTCATCGTGTCCCTCTTCTGCCTTGGTGGTAGGTGTGAAAATGGGGTAGGGCAGTCTCTGCGATTCGGTGAGGTTGGAGGGAAGCTGAACGCCCAGGAGCTCTACGGTGTCCGATTTTCCCAAAGAGATAGCCTTGCTTTTGTATTCCTTCCACAGAGAACCGGCTATGTATCCCCTGACCACACATTCGACATCAATCCTTTTGGCTTTTTTCACCAGCATCGACCGCCCGTCCAGGATATCTCGATATTTTTTCAAATCATCAGGATATTGGTCCACGTTCGCGGTGACCAAGTGGCTCTCCGCCACGCCTTTCACCAGGTCAAACCAGAAAAGAGACATCTGAGTCAACACTTTCCCCTTCCCGGGAATTCCGTTGGGAAGGACGACATCAAAGGCCGAGATTCTGTCGGTGGCGACTATCAGCAATTTGTCGCCGAGATCGTATACGTCTCTTACTTTCCCTCTGGCAAAAAGTGGATACTCACTTATGTTGGTCTCCATCAAAGCTTGTTCCATTACACCTCCGGCGATTTCAGAATTCCTATCTTCTAAATTTAAAAGATTTCCCCTCAGACCAAAGAGAAATTTACTGTGCCGGGATAAATTCTCGCCACTATGGCGTGGTGGTTTATCCAGTTCATAGGGCAGGGCATTTAGCCCTGCCGACGGCTTGACAAGCAGTCACTGTGGGCGGCGGGACGAATTCTCGCCACCATGCAGACACCTTCAATTCATAGAGCGGGGCATCTTGTCCCACTGATGCTCATTCTTTTATAATTGCGCGATTGTCCTTTATCTCGATTTTGCCTTCAGCGAAAAGTTGGATCACCCTGGAATAAGCTTCATGCTCGTGTGGAAGCACCTTTTGCTGCAAACTCTCCGGCGTGTCGTCGCTTGAAACCGGGACGCATTTCTGGAAGAGGATAGGACCATGGTCGTAGATCTCATCCACGGTGTGAACCGTCACACCCGTCACCTTCACGCCGGATTCTAGCACCGCCTCATGAACGTGAATCCCGTACATCCCTTTTCCCCCGAACGACGGCAGAAGGGCTGGATGGATGTTGATTATCCTGTTCTTATACTCTCTTATTACGGTAGGAGAAAGAATCTTCATATAGCCTGCCAGAACCACCAGATCGGTTTCGTTCTCCTTCAGGATAGAGAGCAGTTTCTGATCAAACTCTTCCGGTGTGGTAAACTGTTTATGGCTTAGGTGAATGTCCGGGATGTTGTGGTTTCGGGCACGCTCCAGTGCGCCCGACTTGCTGTTGTTGCTTATCACCACTTTAATCTGAGCGTCCAGCTTTCCCGCTTCGATGTTGTCAATTATGGCCTGCAGGTTGGTGCCACCGCCGGAAGCTAAAACCACCAAATTCAGTTTCTTCATCTGGCAAGATCTCCCTTATTGCCTCGATTCGTAACGGACCTGATTCGTCCCGTCATTGACGAGCCTTTTCCGAATCCATATCTCCCTTCCGCCATTTTCTTTCTCGATGAATTCAAGTATTTCCAGGTCGCCGCATAAGCTCTTGATCTCCTCGTTGGTATAAAACCTCCGCAACATCCCCTTGCGCTCACCTTGGGTGTATCTTCTGGTGCCATCGTCGAGCGTTACAAACTTTTGTTTTTCCTCTTCCTCAAGGCCGGCAAATGAGATATACGCGATACCATCGGGCTTGAGGATATTCTTGATGTTGAGCATAGTCTTGGATGCTTCAGCCAAGGGCATGTGATGCAATACGGCATTGCAGATGAGTGCATCAAAGCTTTGACCGGTTAAGACAAGCTCCTGCGCGGAGCATACCTCCGTCTCAACAAAGAGACCCTGTTTATCTGCCCATTCTTGAACAAATCTTATCGCCCCTGCGGAGATGTCAACAGCTTTCACCTGAAAACCTGCTTTGGCTAATGCCAGGCTCCAGGGACCCAAGCCGCAGCCCAAGTCCAATACCTTGTGCGCCTGATGTTCCTCCAGTCTCTTGATCATCTCTGAGACCTTTTTGGGGGATGGCGGCTCGAAGTGCAAATCTGAGTTTGCAAAGCGTTTCTCCCAAAAGCGTTTGTTTTCTTTGAGGATATCAGACATTTTCCACTCGTCAGGAAATACTCAGGACTTAAACGCAACCAACAGAAACTTTCTTTTCCATGCTTCCCCCTCCAAAAGCTCTCCATCTGCTTCCTTCAGATCCTTTTGAATGTCTGAAAAAGCTGTCCACCTGCTAACAGCAAAACCCGATGATTCGACCAGCTGAGTCGTTTTTTCTTTCTCGAACACATTGTGGGTTTCATTCATTTCGATAGATTCCATTGGAGTATTTAGGGACCAGGTTTTGGACAGAAAGTCCTGCAGGCAGCGTTTTGATATTCTGATGCGATTATTGCCAGTACCCTCGTGGGTGGCTGGATAATACTTGAACTTATCCTCGAATTCCTGGAGTTGCCGGATTTTATGGTCAGGCAAACTGACCAATACCTCGCCAGTTCCCGCATCAAGGTGGTCAAGTAAAAGATATCTCCCGCCGTCCACCAGAATCCTTCGAATTTCAGATAACGTCCGTGGGAGCTGGCTCTCTTCCCCGAAAAGCTTAACCTCGTGAAGCATTTGAGACGTCACGGCAACGTCGAAATACCGGTCTGGCAGTTTGAGCCTATTTGCTCGACAAATCACCACGTTTGCCTTGGGGCAGGCTTGTTTAGTATCCTTAAGTCGATCAGGACTTTCGTCCACACCCCAGAGTTCGAATATGTAGTCCTGAGCCATAGCCAGAAACTGACCCCAGCCACAGCCGATATCAACAAGACGTCGGCATGAACCAACGTTTTCCAACAACAGGGAGCATTTTACCTGGGAATCTTTCTTTGCAAAAGCTTCTCTTTCCTGCAGGTACTTTGCCTCATCCTTTTTATATATGGGTCCGTGATGAATATTCATCGCTCTTACCTTACTCTATTCCTCGTCGGGTCAGGGGACCCGACGGGCACGAAATGCTGTCGCACTACATCTTCCCGTGCCTGCCAGGTCCCCTGACCTGGCAGGCATCAAGGTATTAAGAAATCTGTGTCGACTCTGATGACTGTATGATTATTCAAGATATAGTTCCTTGCACCCGAATACAGATAATCCTCGGGCTTACCAACCATCCCTTTGCGAACTGGATTGCTGTGAATGTAGTTTACCTTCGTTCTCGCGGCGGTCAAGGAATATATGCCGAGATCATCAAACCTTTCCTGCCAAACCTGATAGCGCCAGTTTCTCTTTTTAGGAGTTTTCAATCTAAACGACTCCAGCCATTTTGTTCTTTTATCCTCCTCCATCTGTCGGCGAAGTTGTCGGGAGGTGAATTTCTTGAAGTCTTCTAAGATGCTGGAAATGTCTTCTGGTTGGTCTGGGTTGGGATGGATCAACATGTGAAGATGGTCAGGCATAATCACAGAGGCCAGTAGCAGGAAACCGTACTTATCTCTGTAGAAGTTGATATTCTCCAAAAGGATGTTGATATACCTCTTTTCTTTAAAGATCTTCATGAAATTGTTCACAGAAGTTGTAATGAAATAAGCGTTACCTTTGACAAATTTCCTTTTCCTCAGTGGCATAGACCCTTTTTGGTTGAATAAGAAGCCAGCCCTTCCCGTCGGGTCAGGGGACCCGACGGGCACGAAAACGTACTTGACCTACAGGGCCTTCTATACCTATGAGCGAAACTCAGCCAGCTCATGGACGTTGCCAAATGGGTCTCTAAACGCCGCAAATACGCCGGCAGGGAAATTCTGTGGTGTTTCGTGGATGAATTCGACCCCTTTTGCTTTTAACTCCTCCATGGTTGCACTTAAATTAGGCGTCTGAATGCAAATCAGAGTTTGTGCGACGCTGGGGTAGTCTATGCGTGCGGGCTTGTCTGCTTCATGCAGAATCAGACGACACCCTTCGTGAACCAAATCTACAGCCACTGGATAATGATAATGCTCTTTCGAAACCTCAAACCCTAACGTTTTACTGTACCACTCGATAGCTTGATCCATGTCACTCACATTGATTTGGATAATACAAACCTTTGGCATTCTTAGCACCTCTCTTGTTTTGTGCTTCCAGGTCCCCTGACCTGCCAGGCTTTTACCAGTCGGATTATAAGACCCAAATGTTCAGAGAACTTCCCCTCTTTACAGTTTTCCAAAGACCTTGGCTATCCACCTGTGCAGAGAATGGGGGAATTTCACTGGTTCTAAGTAGAGCAGAGGGCAGGCGTGGGTGATTAGCTCAATCTTAGCTTCTTTTGCCAAATTGATCGCGTCGTCGCATTTGGAGCCGGGATAAAGCCAGACTTTCTTGATCCCCAAATTTATGCACTCTCGAATCGCCTCTTTTGCCCCCTTTGGACCGGTTATGACGACTACGCCGTCCAGGGGATCGGAGACTTCACTTAGCTTGCGACGACACTGCTGATCTCTGAATAGATCTAACCTCTGGTTCACCGGGAAAACTTTGTAGCCCCTCTGTTGCAGCTCCTTGAAAACCGTGTTGCCGAATTTCCATTTGTTATCAGAGACCCCCACCACCGCGTAATTCTTGCCTCTCCAAAAGTGCGTTTTTGAGTTCTTCATTTTGATCTCCATATCGTATATCCCAACAAATGAAGCATATCAAAAAGACTAAAGGGAACCTCTGAAAGAGTATTTTTGTGGGGCATGAGCCCAGCCTATGTGATCTTATATTCGGAGAGCTTCACCTTAAGTATCCTATTGACCAATTCGGGATTAGCTTTACCTCCTGTCATTTTCATCACCTCTCCCACAAAGAAGCCAAACAGCTTTTCTTTTCCCTCAAGATACATTTTAACATTCTCAGGATTCTCTGTCAACACCTCTTCTACGATTCGACTCAAATCTTTTTCATCAGTTATCTGAGCCAGACCTTTTTGACTGATAATCTGCGATGCGGATTTGCCGGTCTGGACCATCTCAGGAAAAATCTCCTTTGCCATCTTTCCGCTTATAGTTCCCTTATCTATCTGTTTCAGCAGACCGGCGAGATTCTTTGGACTGATCCGGGACTCTTTGATCTCGATCTTCTTCTCATTTAACTCCCGCAGGACCTCACCCATCACCCAATTGCTCACCGTCTTGGGACGGGGATGGTGTTTCACACATTCCTCATAATAATCTGCTAAGTCTCGGGAAGACGTTAACACTCCAGCATCGTCTTCCGGGATTCTGTATTGGGTGGCGAATCTTCGTCTCTTTTCGTCTGGAAGCTCAGGTATACCCTGTCTGCCCCGGTCTATCCATTGCTGTGATACTGCCAAAGTGAGCAGATCAGGCTCGGGGAAATACCTGTAATCGGGGGACTCCTCCTTCGTCCTCATGGCGGACACCGTCTGCCTTTTCTCATCCCAAAGCAGGGTTTCTTTTTGCACCGTGCCGCCTTTTTCCAAATGGTCGATCTGCCTTTTTATCTCATAGCCTAACGCCCTTTCTACCGCCCGAAAGGAGTTCATGTTCTTCACTTCAGTGTTAACGCCGAATTCCTCGGCCCCTCTTAGCCGCACCGAAACGTTGGCATCGCACCTCAGAGCTCCCTCCTCCATGTTTCCACTACAGATGCCCAGATACTGGACAAGCTGTCTCAGTTTGGTGAGATAGAGATAGGCTTCCTGGGGGGAAGAAATATCAGGTTCGCTGACTATCTCAACCAAAGGGACCCCGCATCGATTTAGATCAACCGATGTGTCCTTTTCTTTCTCGCCCTCAGGATGAATAGACTTCCCCGCATCCTCTTCCAAGTGGATGCGGGAGATTCGGATTTTTTTATTGGCTACAGCAGCTTCAATCTCGATGTATCCGCCGGTTGCCAGAGGTTTCTCGTACTGTGATATCTGATAGCCCTTGGGCAAATCGGGATAGAAATAGTTCTTTCGAGCGAACACGCTTTCCGGCTGTACCGTTCCCCCTACGGCCGAAGCCAGTTTTATACCATATTCCACTGCCTTCTTGTTCAGAACCGGCAGAGCGCCCGGGAGCCCCAGGCAGACCGGACAAATCTGAGTGTTTGGCGGGCTTCCGAATTTGGTAGAACAGCCGCAGAATATCTTGGATTCGGTCAGAAGCTGCGCATGAACTTCCAGGCCGATTGTGCTTTCGTATTCCATTTGATCTCTATGTTCCCTCACTCCCGCCTGTGGTGGTTCGACCTTGCCCTTCGGTCTGAGCTCAGGGTCGAACACTCACCACCCTGTCTTCGACTGCGAGGTCGCTCAGACTCGAGGAGAGTACGTCGAAGGGCGGCATTTTCAACTCAGCCCTCTCCCGGGCGGGGAGGGGGAATTTCCCTCCGTTGGTGGGAGGATCAAGCGAGGGCGGTGAACACTGACCTTAGTGACAAGGGAGAATCGTCATACGGCAGCCTTCTGCGGCTGCAGCTTCTTCATGTCCAGATACGCCAGAGTCCATAAGGAATCGATATACGTTCCCCAGAGGGCTGAGACCACCCCGATGTAGAGCAATCCGACCAGTATTCCAGCCACGATTCCGAAAAATAGATTAAATGCAGCCACGGCAACAAACGGCAATACCAACAGGAGCCCCACAGCCACGAAAGCAAATATGTAAACCAGTGTGCTGCCGATGCCGATTAAGGCTACTATTAACGAAGGACCCGGATTGCTTTTCAACATGTTCCACCCGGCGCCCAGAGAATCAAAGACTCCTTTTCCTTCTATGACACAGGCTCTCGTGCCATAAAGGTCAACCAAAGCTATAACAACGATCAGAACTAACAGCAAGGGGAACAGGATGAGTCCAGAGATCACGCCCATAAGTTTGAAAGCGATCAGTATCAGTACGAAGGGCGCCAAGGTTATCAAGATCGATCCAAGGATGAAGATTATGATTATAACCTTGATTCCCAAAACCCTCCAGAAATTCCTGAGTCCTGCATCCCATCCATCACGCAGGGCAGGGTTTCCTCCGGTACTGACTCTCCACACGCTGTGGACAAGTCCACCCTGAGAGATGATATACATGATCAGGAATACCAGGAAGATCACCAGGGCAGCCATCACCAAAAGCACGATCGCCCCCACCAGAACACCCTCCAGGAAATCGTACCTTATGAAGTCGCCGACAGGTAGTTTGATCTTTTCTGGTAGATTGAAAAACCAACTGCCGCCGCCGGATCCGAATTCCAGAAAGAATCCGAATATCCAGAGGTATTTGAATTTCCACATGACGTCCAACGCCCTTTTCACCAATCCACCGTAATCCATAGAAAGCTCCTTGCTTAGAGATTTTGCTCCAAAGCGTAAGCCACCCCTAAGATCAAGTCCTCCGACAACGGTTTTGCCATGATCTGAAGTCCTATAGGCAAACTCTTCGAGTCTTGGCCGCAGGGAACCGAGATCGCGGGTATGCCAGCCAAATTAGCTGACACGGTATATATGTCCGAAAGATACATGGTCAAGGGATCATCGATCTTCTCGCCGATCTTGAAGGCGGTTGTGGGGGAGGTGGGAGTGATTATCACGTCCACCTTCTCGAACGCCTTGGCAAAATCCTCCCTTATCACGGTTCTGGCCTTTTGAGCCTTGGCGTAATAGGCCTCGTAGTAGCCTGCGGACAGAACATAGGTGCCCAGAATGATTCTTCTCTTCACTTCCACCCCGAATCCTTCGCTTCTGGTCTTCTTATACAGCTGGGCTAACTCAAGTTCTCCTTCAGTTCGGTAGCCGTACCCGACCCCATCATATCGGGCCAGGTTGGAGGACGCCTCCGCGTCGGCCAAAACGTAATAGGTAGCTATGGCCTTGTCCGTATGGGGCACGGATATCTCCTGTATACTCATTCCCAGCGTCTCCAGGACTTTTACCCCCCTCATCACTGTCTCCCTGACCTCCTGATCCAATCCCTCTCCGAAATACTCCTCGGCGATTCCCGCCTTTATATACCTGATTTCTTCGCCCAGAGATTCAATAAAATCGACTTCAGGCTCCGGCAAAGAGGTGGAGTCTTTCGGATCGTGCCCGCAAATAACACCTGAAAGCAGGGCGCAGTCTTTTACGTCTTTGGTTATTGCCCCGATCTGATCCAAAGATGAGGCGAAAGCCACCAGGCCGTAACGGGAGACTCGACCATAAGTCGGCTTCATCCCCACCACGCCGCAGAGGCTGGCCGGTTGCCTGACCGAGCCGCCGGTGTCCGATCCCAGCGCCATGATAGTCATATTAGAAGCCACCGCAGCAGCAGATCCGCCGCTTGAACCGCCCGGAACCCTTCCCGAATCGGAGGGATTCTTGACCAGGCCGAAAAACGAGGCCTCATTGGACGATCCCATGCCAAACTCATCCATGTTGGTCTTGCCTATTATGATCGCATCCGCCTTTTTGAGTTTTTCCACCGCTGTAGAATCAAAGGGCGAGACGAAGTTGCTCAGTATCTTTGAAGCACACGTGGTGCGAACCCCTTCGGTGCAAATGTTGTCCTTGATGGCGACAGGTATGCCCGCCAAAACCCCAAGTTTTTCGCCTTTTCTACGGCGATGATCTAGGCTGCTGGCTGCCTCTTGGGCTTGATCCTCTAACAGCGTAACGTAGGCATTGATGTCCGGGTCGAGTTCATGGATCCGATGGAACACGGAAGATACGATCTCCTCTGAGGAGACTTCGCCTCTATCCATCATCTCCCTGAGCTGCCACCCTGTTAGTTCATTGGGTCTTGTGCTATGCATTAAAACAGGTGCGATGGGATTGTGCTAAGAAGCTGAAGACCTCTATCTTTTTGCCACCCCACTCTGTGGGGAGGGAAATACGGGGTGAGGTAAGACCGCTACAGCCAGGGCAAATAATGCCTCAACTCATAGTCGCTAACATGGATGCGGTACCGGTCCCATTCCACCTTCTTGTTGGCAATCAAAGACTCAAAGATGTGCTCGCCCAGAATCTCTCTTGCCAGCTGGCTTTTCTCGAACTCCCCCACAGCCTCTTCCAGCGATCCCGGCAGACAATGGATATTCAGTTCTTTCCTTTCCTGTTCAGTCAACCTGAATATGTCCACCTCCACCGGAGGAGGAGGCTCCGTCTTTTCTTCTATGCCTTTCAGACCGGCACCGAGCATCATGGCGAAAGCCAGATAGGGATTACAAGCGGGATCAGGAGACCTCACCTCGATGCGAGTAGCAGTCTCCTTACCGGGCTTGTATTCCGGGACTCGCACCAAAGCAGAGCGATTTCGCGTTCCCCAGCAAATGTATGCCGGTGCCTCATATCCAGGAACCAAGCGCTTGTATGAGTTGACCCACTGGCTTAGTACCAGACACGTCTCCTTGATATATCGAAAAATGCCAGCTATGAAGTGCCGGGCTTCTTTGGATAGGTGATATTTCTTCTCCCCGGGATCGAAAAAAATATTTCTGTCGTTTTGGAAAAGGGATTGATGGATGTGCATGCCGGAGCCGTTTTCACCAAAGATGGGTTTGGGCATGAAGGTGGCATAGTATCCCTCCCGTAAGGCCAGCTCCTTCACCACCAGACGATAGAACATGACCATGTCCGCCATTACCAGCGCTTCCTGGTACCGAAGGTCGATCTCGTGCTGCGAAGGCGCCACCTCGTGATGGGTGCACTCCACCGGGATGCCCATGGTCTCCAAGGCGGTGGCTGCCGCCTTTCGCATCTTGGTTCCCGCACTTACCGTGCTGTAGTCGAAGTATCCTCCCTCGTCTAGGGGACAAGGGTTATCCTTTCCGGCAAAATAGAAGTACTCGATCTCGGGGCCACAGAAGAAACTCCATCCTTTTTCAGCTATTTTGGCCAAGACTCTGCGCAAGACGTAACGGGGATCACCAACAAACGGACTGCCATCCGGCCTCAACACGTCGCAAATGAAGAGCGCCACCTTGTGATCGTTTACCGACCAGGGCAGGATGCGAAAGGTCTTCAGGTCAGGCATGGCGACAAGATCGCTCTCGTGAATGCGCACGAATCCTTCCACCGAAGATCCGTCGAAGCCCTGTCCCTCGTCCAACACGTGCTCTATCTCACCTCGAGTGATGGACATTCCCTTCAACCGGCCCAGAATGTCGGTGAACCAGAGGCGGATATACTTCACGTTGTTCTCGTCGATCAAAGCCAAAATCTCGTCTTTGGTCTTGGGCATAGCTCTTTACCTCGCGAGAAAAATTGTGGACGGTTACATCCATTTACCAGGGAATTTGACTCTCTTGACTCCGACTCCGGAGCTCACACATCATAATAGAGGGATATCTCGTAAGGGTGGGGCCTGTTTCTTACCTCTTGGTATTCCCTGTTCAGTTTGTAGTCAATCCAGACATCGAGCATATCCCGGTTGAATACCCCACCCTCCAACAGAAACTGATGATCCTCCTTCAAAGCATCCAATGCCTCTTTTAACGTGGTGGGAACAGACCTGATCTTGTCTCTTTCTTTTTCAGGTAAGGCAAACACATTCTCGTCGAAGGGGCCAAATCCTGCTTTGGTAGGATCGATCTTCCTCTTGATCCCGTCGATCCCGGCCATCAGTTGTGCGGCCAAGGCTAAGTAGACGTTGCAGGTGGCATCCGGCGGTCGAAACTCCATTCTCTTCTCCGCCGGCTTAAGCGCATACTTGGGAATGCGGATGGCCGCACTCCGGTTGGCCAGAGAGAAGAACAGCTTCACCGGTGCCTCAAATCCCGGAACCAGTCTCTTGAAAGAATTTGTGCTCGGGTTGGTCAAAGCCAGAAGAGCATCTCCATGAGTGAGGAGTCCTCCGATGTAGTAGAGGGCCAGCTTGCTCAAACCGGCATACCCCTTTCTGTCATAAAACAAGGGCTTGCCCTTTTTGAACAGATGCTGGTGGAAATGCATGCCGTTGCCGGCCTCGTTATAGAGCGGCTTGGGCATGAAGGTGACCGTGTGGTTGTGTCTTCTTGCTACCATCTTGACGACGTATTTGATCCACATGGTTATGTCACCCATGTTGGTTAAGGTGTCGTCCAGTATCTCAATTTCGGATTGACCTGGACCGCCCACCTCGTGATGATGATATCTGACCGGAATACCACCTTCCTCTATGGTCTTGACCATCTCCGTCCGCACGTCAAAAAGATCATCCAGAGGGGGAATGGCGTGGTATCCACCGTGAGTAGGGATTTTATGCCCCAAGTTCTTACCCTCTCGTAACTCGGAGTTCCAGTCTGCCTCGTTGGAGTCGATGATATATGAAGCCATGTTGATGTCGTTTTTGTAGGCCACGCTGTCGAAAATGTAGAATTCGAACTCGGTAGACCAAAGACTTTTATCAGCTATTCCGGTCTTGACCAGATACTCCTCCGCTCTCCTGGCGACGGCTCTGGGTTCTCTTTCATAAAGTTTGCACGTGTCCGCTTCCCCCGAGCTGCAGACGAAGCTTAAGGTACGCATTTCAAAAAATGGGTCCAGCTTGGCGGTTTCGACGTCGGGGAGCAGAACCATGTCACCTGATTCCACGGGTTTGAAGCCGGGAGTGGAAGCAGCGTCGTACGGAATGCCTCTTTCGAACATATCTGTGTCTAACTGGCTTTTCGGCAACGAAAGATGGTGCCACCTGCCGAAAAGATCAATGAACTTCAAATCGATCATCTCAATGTTATTCTTTTGCGCAAACCTGATGGCTTCCCTGGGATTCTTGAACAACTTCTTCCTCCGTTTCGAGAATTGTATGGGTCGGCCGATTTTGAAAGCCAAAATTAATATACACACGACAAAAAGTCAATCGAAATGGGGAAGTATTTTCCAACCGTTGGCCTGTAGATCGGATGCGGTGGAAGGCCAATCCGAGGCAGGGGGTTTGTCCGAAGATCCTTCGGACATTTCGGACCTACGATTATTTCCCAATCCCCCTCACTCTAACTCTCTCCCCCAGAGGAGAGAGAAGAGAATTTCCCTCCCTTGATGGGAGGGAATAAAAGGGAGGGTGAAAGCTTGTAGATCGGATGCGCCCGAAAGCCCATGCGGCAAATGGGGTTTTGTCCGAAAATCCTTCGGATATCTCGGACTTACCGTTCTTTCACCAGGATACGGTTCAGCGCATGAGCTTGATCTTACCGTCACCAAAGAGGAAAGAGATACCGGCGAAGATATTGAGATATTGGCTGCTGTCGGGGTCTCGGATGACGGTCAACGGAAGCTCAAGATAGATCATGGTCCTTTTGCTGAGCAGGCAGTGGATTCCGAAACCGAAATGATAGCCAAATTCGGTTTTGCCGTAAAAGGTATCGGTGTAAATCGTGTCAGGGAGATGCCAGTACAACTTATTCGTTATCCTCGGAATGTACAGGCCCACGCCTGCAGTGAAATAAGGCGAAACCTCCTCGTACGGCGCCAAAACGAATCTTCCGAAGACGCTCACATCAGACCAACTCCACTCGGTATAGTAGTGATGATTCCACATGGCATAATATGCCGGGCTGATCCACTCTCCCTCGAAGGAGTTGTGGGAAAAGCTCAGGCCTCCCGAAAGGGGCTCCCAGAAAAAATACTCAACACTGATCCCCAATCCGTAATTCCCGTTATTGTCAGACTCGAATGACAGCCCCTCTGGCATAGAGCGGCACAGTCCCCCCTTCGCGCCGACTACCAGTTTTCCCTCCAGGTTCCCCGCCACACCGGAATGTCCTGTCACGACGATCAAGAAGCCGCAGAGGAGCAGAGATATTGTCCTTATCCTCATGGCAGCCTCCTAAGGATGATTGTCACTGGTTTAGTCTGATACTGTTTGGATGATCAGCTTTCTTGTCAACGCTTCTTAGTTTCACAGATTCGAAATAAAGAAACCCACTCCCAGCAAAAGGTCAAAGAACGGTGCCGCCTGATGAGAGCCAGTATAGCCAGCTGTGGTTGTATTGACGAGGTTGAAGTCAGCTTCCGTAAAGAGAAAAATCCTTTTTGTGCAATATTCCAACCCAAGCACGGGCACAATGCTCCAACCTGTGGTTTGAGTTTCTGTCCGGGATGCCCCGGCCTGGGTGCACCTGTTCTCCATAGAATAGACGCCCACGCCTGCTTTGAGAAAAGGGGAGATGCCTCTTTTCCTTAGACTGTATTTTCCATACCAATTGCAGCCAACAAAGCTCCAATCATTGTATCGGAGCCGGCCGCTCCATTCATCGAAGCTCGGTCTCAGATGCTTGAACTCAACCGCGTGAACAACTATGCCGATAGCTAGGTTCGAAGGAAATCGAAGCTCAACACCTGCACCCCAGTTACCGCTGATCTTGGCCAGGTCGGCAAAATGCCCCAGGGGATAAGACCTTCCGCCTGCTAAGAAGATGCTCCATCTTTTAGCTGTTTCAGAGGCAGATACGTAACCGGCTGAAGCCAAAACCAACAGAAACGCCAATGTCGGGAGCAAAATCCGCCTATCGCAAAGCCGCCAGGAATTCATGGTCTTTATGATCTTCAACATGGTTTCAGGTTGTCAAGTCAATCTCTCTCGTCAAGCACGACGCCGCATTATCCAGACCGTTGATTGTGAGCACTCCAAAACCGTTTTCTGCCATCTGCAGCAGTCGACCGCCTTGTCTCAGTTCTTTCAGTAACAACCCCCCCTCACTCTGACTCTCTCCCCGAGGGGAGAGAGAATCTAACTTCCCTCCCTTGACGGGAGGGAATAAAGGGGAGGGTGAAAACTTGTCTCAGATGTGCTTGCCGGCCGTGGATAGAAGACCTATCCGAAAACACCTATTCAAATTCCCACTTCTCGATTTTTTCTAGCCAATACTCCGCCCGCTCGGAAATCTTGGTGTTGGGATGTTTTTCAATAAGGTCATTTAAGGTATTGATTGCACCTTCTTTGTCTCGAAGAGATTCGTAAGCCTCAACCAAGTAAGAAAATCCCTTGGACCAATAGTAATAGTCAGGGTAACGCTCGATCAGTCGCACACACATGGGAATTACACGTTTTCTTTGTTCATACCAGCGGGCACGGATCTCTACGGCGGTAAGAAGTCCCATGGGGGCATAAACACTGTTGGGATACTTATCTGCCAGTTCTTGACACATCTGGACGGCGAGCCCCTCTTTCCCGGGGTGGGGATAACCCAAATTAGTGTCTACTCTGGCAAGCTTTTGTGCTTCCAAAAGCATATTCAAAGCCTCTGCTTCTTCTCCTGTGGGCTCTATAACCTTAAATTTAATCGTATTTGATTTAATCCGTTGTGAATTCAAGGCTCCGTAGTAAGTATCTACTGTAATGAAACAATTGTATTCACCAAGATTCTCCACATCATAAAGCGCATGGACATCAAGCGTAGTTCGATGGGTCTCACCAGGCGGAAAGGGATTGCCGGCCATGGAAAGACCTCTTATGTGGCTATAATACCCCCTCCCCTTTTCATCGGTTATGTGCAAATGCTCCTCTGCTTCATAGAAATTCGGAGAGAAGGTTATTGAGTCGCTTGTGTTGGTTACCTCATAATGCACCGGTATAGGCTCGTGCAGCAAGTAATGATCCTTATCCGTCCACATCCTTACTTGCAGTCCGCCAGAAGCGAGACATAGCAGAGAGGTTAACGCCAGAAGGAGAAATAAGGCTGCGCCAAGAATTACTGCTCCGCTCATTCGCTCTATCATTACTCTACCTCAACTGCTTTTGTCCGAAAGTCCTTCGGACATTTCGTACCGACCATTTTTTCCCTTATCCCCCTCACTCTAACTCTCTCACCCAGGGGAGAGAGAAGGTAACTTCCCTCCCTTGACGGGAGGGAATAAAAGGGAGGGTGAAAGCTTGTCTCACATATTCTTGCCAGCCGTGGATAGAAGACCTATCCGAAAACGCCTATTCAAATTCCCACTTTTCTATCTTTTTCAGCCAATACTCCGATCGCTCGGAAATCTTGGTGTTGGGGTGTTTTTCAATAAGCTCCTGCATGGTTGTGATCGCCCCTTCTTTATCCTTCAAAATCTCATAAGTGCCAACCAGGTCCGAGAAGATTCCCAGGAAGTCATGGAAATCCGCATAATCCTCAATCAGCTTCAAACATAGCGGTATAATTCGCCTTCTGTCCTCCAAATTCTTTGAGAAAAAGTAAATAGAGATCGCCGCTCGCAAGGCCAGAGGTGCATAGACACTGTTTGGGTATCTATCAACAAGTGCTTGATATTTAAGAAATTCTGCTTGACCTCTCTTTGGACACCTTCCTTGGTTCTCTTGTTTAGTTGTTTCAACTGTTCCAGCTTCTATGAACATCTTAAGAGCTTCTTTTTCTTTACCCAGTGGTTCCCTTACAGTCAAGTCCAGCTTATTGGATTTTGTCATCATCTCATCGGTCCAATTAGGACAACGCAAGTAAACTATATACTTTCCGGGTTCAATAAATCCATCAAGTCCCCTACATCCCTCTAATTTATCGTTTGGCTTCAAGGGGTCTGGCGCAAAGGCTAAGGTTACGCAGAGAATGCCGACAGGATATTGTGTCCCTTGCTCATCTTCAATTCTAAAACAGCCCTCTACACTATAACGGTTCACATCCACATCTTGGTCACCGACATTCTCGATTGCGTAGTACACCAGTATTGGTTCTCTGGGAAGATACTCCATCTTGTTCGTCCATATTTCTACTCTTAGCTTGGCGGAAGATTTAGTAGACAGGGGTGTAAGGAGCACCAACAGAATGAGACAAATGCAATGTGAAAGTAAGTTAAGGCCTCTTTTAATCACATACGTCTCCTTCCGAAATCAACTGCGTTTTGATTTTCTGGGTTCTTCCAGAAACATCGAAGCTGCCTTTTCGACTCCTGATATGAGGTGAATCCCAAGGCCACTTTGTGCCATACGCAACAGCTGCCCATTTCCTCTCAGTTCTTTCAGAAGCTGTCCCAAGCTTTTGGCTTTCCCCAATGATTCTACGGGATAAACCACCCCCTGCTTTTGCGCAAATTCGAAGTTCTGGGAGGAGAAGGTGCCGATTAGGGGAAAAAGCACAAACATCGGGAGGCCCAAACCGACCGCCCAGTTGGTTCTCTCATGGGAAGCTGCCACAAAAGCGTCAAGATGGGGTATCAGCTCGACCGCTCTTTTCGTATCATCCTGTCTTGTCTTTCCGAAGACAAGCATCAGATCGAAATCGTTATTTTCCCCGGGTTTTTCTTCTCTGTCTTCGGCTGTCTTCGCTCCCCAGCTCTGTGCCCTGTTTTTCACCCATTCATACTTCTGGGGATTAGTTCCGCAGAAGATGATAGCCTTGTACTTTTCTCGGATGACCGACTCGGCCCCCAGCATGATCTTCTCCATATGTTCTTTCGGATAAGCCCCGGAGGTGAAGAAACCCACGGTCAGCGGCTGGTCAGACTTGATTCTCTCCAATCGCTTGTGAAAAGCTGCTTCCGCATTCTCCGCAAGAGGCGGTTCGATCATCAATCCGCAGACCACGACCGCTTCTGCCTCCGCTCCCTGTGCGACAAGTTTTTCTTTTGTCTCTTCCAGAGGAACCAGTATCTTCTCCACGCCTTTTACGGCGCATTCTGCCGGAGCAGCGATTTCGCCGTGCAGATACCACACCCGACAGACACCCGCAAGCGATCTGGCTATCAAAGGATGATCAACCAGACAAATTCCCCTGAAATCTTCATAGGCTCTTCTCAAGTCGCGCGCCAAAAGCTTCGTCACCAGTGAATCCTCTGAGCCTTTCTGCGACCTTGTGCGGATAAAATTGTAAAATCTGGTATGAAGCCCGCCCTTTCCGCTGATGGTATAAAGCCAACGCACGAATCTCCAGGAAAGAAGAGAAAGCCCTTTGCTCTCGTCAAAGACCGTGCGGACGATCAGCGAAGGATATTTCTCTTTCAGCAGGTAAAGCAAGCTGTCCAGGTAGCTGGGATGCCCCCTGCCGATATCAGAGTAAAGGGCAACAATGCTCGGGTTTGGATGAGAATCCGAGACTACGTTTATAGAAGCATTCTCTTTCATCTGAACGAAACAAATATAAGTAACGCAGGAGAGTTTGAAAGGGTAATTTTAGAAGTAACCAAGCGGTTGTTTTGCTATTCGGAGGATGAAGAGAAAATTAATGCGATGCAATAGACATCTGCAAAGGTTTTCATAGCGCTTCCTGCTTCACCAAAAATCCGAGGAGGTGCAAGCAGACCCCGACAAACATAATGATGACAACATAGAGAGTTCTTTTAATCATGTTTCTCATCGCTTTCCCCCTAAAAGTCGCCACGAGACAAAAACAATCAATAACGCCTATAATATTCTTTTTATGGTTTTCATTTTCCCCCTCCCTTTCTATTTAAGAAGAAATCTACTTCGGTTGTTTTATTAACAATTATCTCCACTGTCTTGGTCTGTGACTCATAGCCGTTCGCCTTAGCGGTGACGTTTATTCTCATGGGAAAACCAGTAAATGTATAGTATCCGCTTGAATCAGTTTCTGTAATAACTGTTGTGTCTATCGGTGCCCCCGCCCAAATTTCCGCACCAAATATGGGGCTCAAGTCAAAGGAATCTCTTACATATCCTTGCACTGCACCCGCTTTCTCACCACTAATCAGTTTCTTTTGACATCCTCCGAGATAAAGACAAGCGCTGACGAAAACAATGAGCCCTGCATAGAGACTCCTTCTAATTGTTCTTTTCATCGCTTCTCTCCATTTATAAAATTGAGGCTTTCGTTTTCAATCAGTGACGAAGCGTGTCTTGGCATCCTCCTTCCCGCGCCTCCTCTCCTGCGCCTTTCTCCAGTACATGATTCCAAGCACGTATAGCCAACTCAATCCTCTGTTCATCAGTCATTCTCACGAAATGCTGGGCGAGGGAAGAGCCCGAAAGGACAAAAAGGGCAAAAAAGAACAAAAGGCTTAGCCTTGCCAATTGTAACTTTTGAGTTTCTCATGGATCTTCCCTCCTACCGGATACCAGCGGCGCCAGTTCAGTAAGGTCCGCCCTTGTGGTTTGGTCTTTGCGAACACGATACTCACCCGTTTTCTTGGTAATATATCCGCTTTTGCCACAGAAATGCGACCTGTGGATGCCTGTAAACCAGGTGAAGAAGTAATATCCTGTGGAATCAGTGTATGTGATGGGAGGATTCAATGTATCGGGATCGATCCCTATCCAAGCACTATCTATTGGGAGGCGAGTCAGGCTGTCTATGACAAACCCTTCAACGTTTCCCGTGTATTCAACTACCTTCGTCCCCTCGCTGCAATTGATCAGGCCCACATATATGCCTAAGCTGACCACAAACAAACACAACTGGCTTCTACTAAGCTTCTTCATTCTCATGTTACCTCCGTGCTTCTTTACCATAATAGCGGCTGAATTATCTCCTTGTCAGTCAGCGACGAAGGGTGTCTTCACATCCTCCTTGGCCCGTCTCCTCTCCTCCGCTTTCCTCCAATACATGATTCCACTCACGTGCAGCCAGCTCAATCCTCTGTTCATCAGTCATTCTCACGAAATGCTGGGCGAGGGAAGAGCCGGAAAGGACGAAAAGGGCAAGGAAGAACAAAAGGTTTGGCCTTGCCAATTGCAACTTTTTCATACGCTTACTCTTTTCTGGGTAGATGCTGAGGTCATTATGCATAAAGTTGCGAAGAAGTTCAGGTGCCCAAAGCCAAATCGGGTCGGAGATCTCTCTGTAATGACACTAAGATAGGGCAAACCTGGATTGCTGTCAGGTAAAATCTTATGAAAAATCTGACTGCTACCGTAGAGTGGAGGCTCGGCGCGAGCCCTGTCCGGGTCCTATGTTGGAGAGAGTCTTAGGGTAGGATGTTGTGGTCTCAGGGTGCGGGTTGAAGGACGGCGTAGAGAGTTGTCGTCTGTCGAGGAAAGACACTTACCTCTTCCTGTGGTTTGGTCCAATCTTGATAACCGGATTTTACCAGCCTGACACCGTAGTATCCTGGAAGCAGGTCTCCGATGAGTACGTCGGTCTCGTATCCAGTATCCACGGAGTTAAGGAACACCCTGGCCCCTGAGGGGATGCTGATGATGTCCAGGGAACCGGCAAAACCTCCGGAGAAAGACTGAATGAAGGTGGAGATGAAACTGTGCCATCCGGTTTCCGAGAAGTCGAGCTGAACGTAACTGACGGAATCGTACTTGTCCTGGCTCCAAGGTAGGTAAATGGAGATTCCGCCGGCGTCAGGTCCGAAACTGGTGGGGTAGATGAATTCCACCGCCACTGCGGCATTGATGGAAGCCACCAGGCTTCCGGCACAGTTCTTTATGGAGCTGCTCAGATTCGGTTGGTTTTGAATCTGATTGGCAAACCTGCGAAGATGGATGGAGACTGAATCCATCTGAAACCAGGTCCACGATGCATTCCAGGCATCCCACACCTCGTTCCAAAAAGAGCCTGTGCTGTCCTCCAGCTCTCTCCCCAGATTGGAGACGTCCGTGGCAACCTCTGATATGTTGGTCAGATTGACCAGAACTGAGTGCGCATGCGTATCCTGCGCTATATTCCGGGCAGCATCAAAGACCGCCCGGGTAATGTCGGCAGCCAAGACCCTGACGCTCATATCAGGGTTGCCGGTCAAATCCGGGAGCCACTCCGCCGAACCCAAGATATTGTCCGGGTGGTACTTAAACATGGATGCGATCATGTAGTCTGCCCTATCCCTGACCTGATACGCTACTTCGGCTGTGGCCATGGAAGGGGCGTAGAACCAGATTATGTCGAACTTGAACCCGAAAAGAGCAGAGGAAAGCTCAGGCAAACTCATCCAGTCGCCAGCACCGTTGACCGTATCGGAGCAGAGCCCTTTCCATCCTCCACCGTGATCGTTGATGATCAACATGTAATGCTCTGCGGGGTAATTCTGCATTCCGTAGTCGATGAAGTCCCTCAAAGTCGTGGGATCGGACATATCCTGGTTGCCCAGATCGCGCAAAACTTCCGAGCTGATCACATCAGGAGGTTCGTTCAGGTGTCTATCCACGTGATAGTATTTGCAGTTTCCGTCGGTTTTGAAAGAGCCTATCATCACCAGGATGTGCACGTCGTCCGTTGAGTCGATCTGCTCCAGCTCCTGCAAGTCCCTTACCACGTAAGACTGGCCGTCAGGTGCCTGATCCTGGGAGTTGTTTCCGTCGAAGTAGCCCAGGATGGTCCACTTATACTTAACCGGCTCGGGTTTCGTCCCCTTTTTCTTGCTACATCCAAGAAGCAGGGTCAAAATCGCAAGGGAAAGGACGCAGACGATTTTCAAAGCCTTCATGGTTTACTTGCTCCTCCTTAGAATCGGCTCTTTGGTGTGCTGACAAGGTTCAGCCAGATATGCGGCAGGACATTGATCGGCCTCTGGATAATGGTGAAGCTTCCACGGGAAGCGCTTCCCGGTGAGTTCGGCTCGATCCGTATCCGGCATCAGCAGGCTACACCCGCCTTTTTTACTATTTCATCGGTCTTGGTCTTGTGAAGATGAAGCCCCACCTCCTGAGCAGAGAGCCCCTGAGCGAGGCCCAGCAATTGGAAGTAATAGACTATGGGGATAGTCAAATCCTCATTCAGTTTCCTGGAGAGCTTTATCTGTCCCAGATCGAATTCATCAAAACAGGTGGGACAGATCAAGCCCATCAAGTCGGCTCCGGACTTCTTGAGGGAGGTTAGCACGTCGTGGGTCATTTTTTCGGGTATGCTCTCGGCCATGCAGGCTTTCCCGCAGCAAAGGGCCTGCTTCTCGTGGTGAACGATATCTGCGCCGATGGCATTGAAGAGTTTCTCCAGTATGGTGGGATAGTCCGGATCGTCCACCCGCATGATCTCCGAGGGCTTGAGCAGGTGACAGCCATAGTGAATACCCACCTTAATACCGCCAAGAGGTTTTTTCACGGACTCTCTCACCCGGTCGACTCCCAGATCGTCTCGCAGGACGGTCACTATGTGACGCACGGAGACGGTTCCCTTATATTCCTTTCCGATTCTTTTCAACCGTCGGTTTACTTTTTCCTTTACCTCCGGCTCATTGGTGAGGTGAAAATTAGCCTCGGATAGAGTGGCGGTGCAGCCTGAGCACATGGTGACCAGGTCCAGCCCCGCCTCCTCGGCAATACAGATGTTTCTTGCGGCGATGGTAAGCCAGGTGAGCTTGTCCGTGGCCTTGAAATAAATAGGATCCGGACAGCAGGAGAACCCTTCCAGATCGACCAATTGCATGCCCAGATTCCTGGCAGTCTTCCTAACCGCTGCCTCCATCTGGGGGTATTTCACCGTGATCATACATCCGAAAAAGGGAGCATACTTCATCTTAAGTCCTCAACGTGAATTTCAGTTCTTGTTCAACGAGAGCCAGCACAAGATCAGATGGCGGTTTCCCTTAGCCATTGGTTCTTTACTTAATCATGGTCATACGTCCACAGCAGGAGAATGCCCCAGCCTCCACACGATAGAAGTATATTCCACTGGAGACAACCCGATTTCGGTCATCTTTTCCGTCCCATAAGATGTGGTTCTTACCTTCTCTTGCAGATGCGAGTGTCAAGGTTCGAATCAGCTGGCCGGCTACATTATAAATCTTTATGACCGCAGGACAGGATCCGGGTTGGTCTTCCACGATGTGGAAAACTATGTCCGTCGTTAGGTTGAATGGATTGGGATGGTTCTGCGTGACCGGATAATCCTCTGCAAAATCCGCCTGCGCCAGGTCTTGAATATCTTTTTTGTGCACCATATTTGCGTACAGTCTATCCTGAGCGCCTACCCCCGCTACTCCGGAACTGTTGGCGATCACCAAGTCAAAGTCAAAATCGCCATCCACATCTCCCGCTGCGCAGGAGGTGCTGAAATCCAGAACGCGTGGCAGACGCCAGCTCTGATCGGAGAAGCACCCTCCCTGATTTATTAAGAGATTGTCGAAAGCGTCTTCTCCCGGTCGAACATTGACCATGAAAACATCTATATCCCCGTCATCATCGAAATCAGCCAGTTCAGCATCGTTATTCCATAGAACTGCCTCGTGGCAAAGTTGCTTATAGACATCTTTCACAAAGAAGCCTTCACCATCATTGAGGTAGAGTCTGTTGGAACCCTGCTCCCAGGAGAATCCGACATTTATCACAAGAAGATCGGCCTGCCCGTCTCCGTTCACGTCTTTTGCCCTTATCTTGGTGGTCCAGTCGTCGTCACGAACTGGCATCCTGCTGCCGGTTTCATCTCTAAAATATCCCTCACCATCGTTTATCAGCAGAAGGTTCTGTCCGGAGAGGGTATCCGGTGGATGCCCCTGCGGGTCAGTGATAAGCATTCTTCCCAGCGAGGAGATGATCAGATCTTTGCCCGGACACTGGTCCACATTTACAAAAGTCACGTTGAAAGTAGTGTTCCGGAGAAAAGGAGGGATTCTTTCTTTTGTCTCGTCGGTAAAGAAGCCCTTTCCATCATTCAAAAGCAGATGAATCTCAAAGAGCGATTCCCATCCTCCCATGATCGCCAGTGCTAGGTCCAAATCGCCATCTTCATCAATATCACCAAACTCCACATTTTGGGTGGCAAACAGTTCTGCCGGCAGTCGCTCGTTGGACTCATCTTGAAAATACCCATTCCCGTCGTTGATCAGAATAAAGTCCCGGTAATCCGGCGAGTAAAAGCCGGTGTTGGCTAAATATATGTCCGGGTCTCCGTCATTGTCGATGTCTGCCAGGTCTACGTCATTGGTAACGGTCTGTAGCTCCGGTAGTCTTATGTCGGTTTCATCTCTATAGATGCCCCAGCCGTGGTTAATGAGGATTATGGGCTGGGCAGAGTAGGTGGTGGCGTTTATCCCGGAGACGATGTCCAGGTCGCCGTCGTTATCCAAATCCCCGAACTCAATGTCCGCGGCCGCACTTGAGTCTGGCGGCAAATGAGTGGAGGTGACGTCAAAAAACCAGAAGATGTTCCAAAAACGGATTGGGCGAGCTATGTTTCTTGGCTCCCCAATCACTCTAAAGAAATACACGCCCCGCGCCACCGGGCGACCAAGGTTGTCCATCCCCGGCCAATCTACGTATTCCTCTTCTCCTGGCTTTACCACTTTGAGCTCTTTCTGATACACCATGCGTCCGAATCTGTCGAATACTTCTAAAAAGTGCGGAGAGCATCCGGAAGTTGGTGCCTTGAGGTTCGGCATTGAGCTGTAGATAGAGTCGGATACAACGAAGATTCCCCACTCCTGGACCACAGCCAGGATAGAAGCAGTCTCAGACGGAGAGGCAGCCCCGCTTCCCGGCACAAGGGCCGCAAATGCGAGAGCTGCCGCAAAGACGCGTAGTGCCTTCGCCATATTCGTCACCTCCTCCGTTCGGCTTATCTGCTTTCTGCCTGAGTCAGAGAGACTATTACTTAGCTTGGAAAAAGCCTGCTAAATGGGATAACGTATTGTTTCCTAAGGTTCGAAAAGATTTTCTAACTCACCCATGGGGACGGCTTTTATCTCGTCTAAGTCCAGCTCTTTTCTTCTTCTATCGGAAAGGGAGGTGATCTTCACGGTCCGGCCCGTGGTCCGAACGCTCTCCACGATCTGGTTGACCTCAGATGCTGCAGTCGTCTTCTGGTAGCAGATGTTCTTCAGGGCGATGATTACCTCCACCGGCCTTACCGCCTGAGGACATCTCTCATAGCAGGTATAACAGTTGGTGCAGTTCCAGATGGGGGAGTCCTTTCCGGTCAAAGCCTCTTCATTTCCCAAAAGTGCCTGCAGAAGAATCTCCCGGGGGTTGAAATCCTCAGAATACATAGCAGCCGGGCAGTCTCCCACGCAGGCGCCGCACTGATAGCAGTAGCTATGTGCCTCTCCGCCCAAAGTGGAATTAAGTCTCTTCTTGAACTCGTAATTAATCGATTTCGTAGACATCTCGGCTTGGTGAAAAAAGCCACGAAGATTTGGCAAAGAGCTTGACTTTGCTCGTATTAAACATATTATATATACTCACAAAGTCAAGCTCCAATTTGATGAGGCGAAAGTATAAATTGACGGAACAGGCGGGTAAAACGCAATTGCGAGCCACCCGGAGAACAGAAGAGAAGGTTCACGTATTCGAAGCCTGGTGCAAGAGATGCGGCATCTGTGTGGCTTTCTGTCCCACCAGCGCCCTAACCTCAGACAAGGAAGGCTTTCCGGTATTAACTTATCCGGAGAAGTGCACTCAGTGCGGCATGTGCGAACTCAGGTGCCCGGATTTTGCCATTGCCGTGAGACCACGGGAGGAAAGGGATTCAAAGAAAGGGAACTCCGAGGAGACCGGATGACCACCGTTGCCACCGACAAGAAAGAGAGACTGGTGTTGGGGAACCGGGCTTGTGCAGAGGGTGCCATTGCGGCTGGCTGTCGCTTCTTCGCGGGCTATCCCATCACTCCGTCAACTGAGATCGCGGAGATCTTGGCGCTGGAGCTGCCCAGGGTGGGGGGAAAATTCATTCAGATGGAGGACGAAATCGCCAGCCTGGCGGCGGTGATCGGCGCCTCGGTGGCCGGGGTGAAATCCATGACCGCCACCAGCGGGCCGGGATTCTCCCTAATGCAGGAACATATCGGTTACGCTTACATGGCGGAGGTGCCCTGCGTGATCGTGGACGTGCAGAGAGGGGGTCCCTCCACCGGCCTACCCACCAAGGTCTCCCAGTCGGATACCATGCAGGCCCGCTGGGGCACCCACGGGGATTACAACGCCATTGCGGTCGCTCCGTCCTCGGTGGAAGAGTGCTTTTATTTTACCATTCGGGCTTTTAATCTCTCAGAAAAATATCGCACCCCGGTGATAGTCCTGATGGACGAGGTGATCGCTCACATGCGGGAAAAAGTGACTCTCCCCCAGCCGGACCAGATAAGGATAATAAACCGAATGAGGCCCACAGTTCATCCGGGCTGGTACCAGCATTTTGAGATAAATCCTCATTTCGTCTCCCCCATGGCTAGTTTCGGCGAGGGGTACCGATACAATATCACCGGCTTGACCCACAACCCCGACGGTTTCCCGACCGACCGACCGGTAGCCATCAAGGAAAAGCTGGAGAAGCTGAGGAACAAGATCACTCATAATGTGAATGACATCGTCGAGATAAGGGAAGAATTCACCGAAGACGCCCACATAGCTGTCTTCGCCTATGGAGTTGTGGCGCGTGCCGCCAGACAGGCCGTCCGCATGGCGCGAGAGAAGAGGATCAAGGCGGGACTGATTCAGCCCTTGACCGTGTGGCCATTCCCGGATGTTTACATGGAGCATATGATGGAGCAGCTGGATTTAGTCATTGTGGCAGAGTTGAATCAGGGACAGCTGATAAGAGAGGTGACGAGGGTTAACAGGGGAAAAGCCCGGGTGCGGGGTCTCTTTCGCTACGATTCCGAGTTGATCACGCCAGATGAGATCTTTCAGAAGATAAGGGAGGAAAAATAACGTGCCCTTAGTATCCAAGGTGACCCGTAAGTATCTGAGGACCAAGAAACAGTTTCCCAACGTATGGTGCGCCGGATGCGGGATCGGCACCGTTATGGGCGCGATCATCCGGGCAATCGATAAACTCCAACTTCCCCAGGATGAGGTGGTGATGGTCTCGGGAATCGGTTGTTCCAGCCGCATGCCGGTATACGTGGACTTCAACACCCTTCATACCACTCACGGAAGACCCTTGGCTTTCGCCACCGGAGTGAAGCTGGCCAAGCCGCATCTAAAAGTGATCATAATCACCGGAGACGGAGACGCTCTGGCCATCGGGGGAAACCATTTCATCCACGCCTGCCGGCGCAACATCGACCTCACCGTAATTCTGGTCAATAACTTCACCTACGGTATGACCGGGGGTCAGGTAGCTCCTACTACTCCTTTCATGAAGTACGGCACCACCGCCCCCTACGGAAACCGAGAGAGGGGCTTCGACATAGCCAAGCTGGCCATTGCCGCGGGCGCACCCTTTGTGGCCCGGGGGACGGTATACCATGTGGTACAACTGCAGAAGCTAATCGAGCAGGGTATCCAAAAGACAGGATTCGCTCTGGTCGAGGTAATCAGCCATTGCCACGTCCTGTACGGTAGATTGAACAAGGAGGGGGGAGCAATAGAGATGTTGAAGTGGCAAAGGGAACATGCCATACCCATCAGAGCCGCCGGAAAGGTGCCTCCCGAGAAACTCAGAGACAAGTTCCTAACCGGAGTTCTGTGGGACATAGAGTTTCCTGAATACTGTGAGGAATACGAAAAGGTAATCGCTCAAGCTCAAGGTAAGATATAAATGCCGGAAAGCACCGCCCATACTCATAGGAAAACCTACAAGGCAAAAAAGAGCTTTGCGGAGGACTCCGATAGATACGAGATAAGACTCTCCGGGTCTGGAGGTCAGGGCATGGTCTTCGCTGGAACCGTTTTGGCGGAGGCCACCGGGGTGGAGGATGGCAAAAGCGTTTGTCAGACACAGAGCTATGGTCCGGAGGCTCGCGGCGGTGCCAGCAGATCGGATCTGGTAGTCAGTTCCGGTGATATCTATTATCCCAAGCCGCTAAAGCTGGATCTGCTTTTAGCCCTGACCCAGGAAGCATGTGATGCCTATTTCGCTGCCTTGAAGGAAGACGGGGTTCTAATCGTCGACTCCGGATTGGTTACCCAGCTCCCGGATCACCAGGTCCATTCTTTCCCCTTCACCCAGATTGCCCGGGATGAGGTAGGTACCATTATGGTAGCTAACGTAATCGCCTTGGGAGCCATCGTCGCGCTGACCAAGGTTGCCTCGAAAAAGGGATTGTTGGAAGCGGTCAAAAGGAGAGCCCCGGAAGGGACCGAGCACAGAAACTTGAGGGCTGCAGAGATCGGGTTCGAGCTGGTTCACAAGAAGACAGGTAAAAGTAAGAAAAAGTGAAGCCAACAGGGGGGACACCTGCAGTGATCCGGCCTTCTGCATGGATGAGGAGAGTATAAGCCTTTTCAGCCTAATTTGGCACAAGTCGGAAAAAAATTGGAAAAGACCTTCCTTTTGATCAAGCCGGACGGGGTGAGAAAGAAGCTGATAGGGGAAATCTTAAAGAGGACAGAGGACGAAGGCTTCAAGATATTGGATCTGAAGATGGCGAGGCTCTCGACAAATCAGGCCAGTAAGTTCTACCGGGTTCACAAAGGGAAACCGTTCTTTGAGAAGTTGGTGAAGTTCATCTGCTCAGGCGAAGTCGTCGCGGTGCTGCTGGGGAGAAACAATGCAGTAAGAAAACTCAGGGAGATTGTGGGAGCCACCGATCCGAGAGAGGCAAAGCGAGGGACCATCCGGTACGACCTGGCTACGGACGTGACAAGGAATGTGGTACATGCTTCGGATTCTGCCCAGAGCTTTAGATTCGAATCGAAATTCTTTTTTTAGACGGGAGATTGTGAAATCATTCACATTAACCAGACAGGAGGAACAGGTATGCCGCTAAAAGAAAAGCTGGCGCAAAAGATTCCAGAGCTAAGGGAGGAGATCAAGTCCCTGGTTCAGGAGCACGGCGACAAGGTCGTCTCTGAAGCAACTGTCCGACAGGCCTACGGTGGCATGAGGGGAATAAAATGCATGGTGTGGGAGACTTCGCTTCTTGACCCCATGGAGGGAATAAGGTTCCGCGGATACACCATCCCGGAAGTCCGGGAGAAGCTGCCCAAGGCGACGGGTGGAGAAGAGCCGCTGCCTGAGGGGATCTTCTGGCTGCTTCTCACCGGTGAGCTTCCCAAAAAGAAAGAGGTCAGGGAGGTCACCAAGGAATGGCAGGCTCGGTCGGAGGTGCCCAAAGAGACCTGGAGGATTCTTAAGTCTCTGCCGACAGATATGCATCCCATGACTCAATTCGCCATTGGCATTCTCTCGCTTCAGACGAGTTCCGAGTTTGTAAGGAAGTACAATGAGGGCATTCCCAAGACCGAGCTGTGGGATCCCATGTATGAAGACGTGATGAACCTTCTGGCTAAGCTTCCTGCCATTGCCGCCTATATCTATCGCCGGGCTTATAAGGACGGAAAGAGGATCAGAGGAATTAGGAGGCTGGATTGGGGTGCGAACTTCGCCCACATGATGGGCATTGACAATCCGGAGTATTACGAGTTGATGAGATTGTATCTGGTTCTTCACAGTGACCACGAGGGCGGGAACGTGAGCGCCCACACCACCCACTTGGTCGGCTCCGCCCTATCCGACGCATTTTATTCGCTCTCTGCGGGCATGGACGGTCTGGCGGGCCCCCTGCACGGTTTGGCAAATCAGGAGGTTCTGCGCTGGATTCAGAACCTGATGGAGAAGTTGGGCGGAAGGGTTCCCAGCAAGGAAGAGCTGTCCAAGGCGCTGTGGGATACTTTGAATAGTGGGCAGGTCATCCCCGGCTATGGTCATGCGGTGTTAAGGCAGACTGACCCCAGATATACCGCTCAGAGAGAGTTTGCCTTGAAGCACATGCCGGATGACGATCTTTTCAAACTGTGCAGCATGATATTTGAGACCGCACCCGACATCTTGAAGGAGCATGGCAAAGCCAAGAACCCCTGGCCCAACGTGGATGCGCATTCAGGCGTGCTGCAGTGGTATTACGGCGTCAAAGAGTACGACTTCTATACAGTAATGTTCGGCGTCTCCCGTGCCATGGGCGTTTTAGCCCAACTGATCTGGGACAGGGCTTTGGGCCTGGCCATCGAAAGGCCGAAGTCGGTTACAACTGAGTGGATTAGACAAGAAGTGGCGAAGTAGCGGAAGGCTTCAGCCTTCCACTGTGGAAGCCTTCCTTCGGCCCCTCGGTTTCACTCGGGGTGGTGAGCGTATCGAACCACCAGCTCAGGACAGGAAAGGTTTCCGCTACACCTGATTGTCTGTGGCCGTGGCGTGCCTTCGCCCCGCAGCTTTTTTCGTAGCTTCTGCCAAAGGGCAGACGGGTGGCCCGGCCTGTTCATCAGGCCGGGTTTACCATGCGAACCACGAGGTGCATCACCGCTTGCAGTGGGTTGAGTTCGATGTTTGTGCCCGTCAGAGCCCCAATCTGGCGCCAGACTCATCGTTTCCTGTCGGGTATGAGTGCCCTACGGACACAGAAGGACGCAACCTTTCCATTTCCCAATCCGTTTTTTTGACGTACCGGGGTATCCCGGCGCGTGCGGTGGGTTGAGAGCGGTTGTCTTTGCTGGCCTCAAAGGCATGTTTGCAGTGTTGTATGAACCAAGACGGACATAGTCATGACTTATACAAGAATCCGCCGTAAGGACGAAAGATTTTGTTGCTTACTGACAATCAAAGAATGGACAATGTCTTTATGAGTACTTCGGAGATTCAAAATAGCAGCAGTCCAGCTAAACGAATGACAAGAGTATTCAAGAACCGGTTTGGTCATTTTCGTGCCGCGTGGAGGATTCTTTTTTACCTCGCATTTGCAGTAGTTCTTCTCAAATTGCTGGATCTAATGGGCAATTCGTTTTTGTTGATCAGAGGCGGAAACCTGAGTGACTATTCATTATTAGTGAATCGGTTAGTAGGTAAATTCATGAAATTGCTGTCCGTATTCATTCCAGGCATTGTGCTTCTGAAATGGGTAGACAGAAGACCCGTGACCCTTCTAGGAACCGGGTGCTACAGGGGATCCCTAAGGGAGCTCTGCATTGGTATGTTAGTGGGATTGATTGCGGGAACCGTAGGTGTCTTGATATTGCGGTTGACCGGGTGGGCGTCTTTCTCATTCAACGGATTCTCAATGGACATGCTTCTATACCTATTGGGTTGTCTTGCTGTACTCGTTGTATCGGCGTCTTATGAAGAAATCTTGTTCCGCGGCTATATTTTTCAATCCTTGATCGAGGGAAGCAATTTCTGGATCACTCTGGTAGT
>CAYGCR010000009.1:0-71494 GCA_964348415.1 uncultured Ignavibacteria bacterium
GATCTTTCCTTTCTGGTTTATGAGAGACATGCCATCAAGAGCGCTCGTTTGCACTATGCCAGGAGAATAAAAAGCTATGCTCAGGGAGCGCACATCATCATAACCATCTCCGAAAACTCAAGGAAAGACATAATCCGCTATCTGGACATCCCGCCGGAGAGAATAGTCGTAATCCCGGGCGGTAAGGATGAGAGATTCAGGCCGGAAAACGATCCCGCGGCGATATCTGCCATAAAGGGAAAATATGGATTAAACAAACCCTTCATTCTGTATGTGGGAACTTTGGAGCCCAGGAAAAACCTGGTGGGTCTTATCCAAGCATATGAGCGGAGCAGGTCGAGGAAGGAATATCAACTGGTGATTGTGGGAAGAAGAGGGTGGGTCTACAAGGAGATTTTCAAAACCGTGGAGAAGCTGAAGCTGACCAAAGAGATTGTCTTTACCGAGTATGTCCCCGACAATGACTTACCGGCGCTTTACAATGCCGCCTCCCTTTTTGTCTTTCCCTCCTTATATGAGGGATTCGGCCTGCCCCCCTTGGAGGCTATGGCTTGCGGCACGCCGGTCGTCACCTCCAAGGTCTCCTCTCTCCCGGAGGTGACTGCTGATGCCGCTTTCTTAGTGGATCCATTCAACACAGAGGAGATCAAGGATTCAATCGACTTCGTGCTTTCAGATCAAAGGTTAGCTTCTTCTCTTAGAAAGAAAGGGTTACAAAGAGCCGCTCTCTTTACCTGGGAGAAGACCGCGGAAAAAACACTTGCAGTCTATCGAAAGCTTTTATGAAGCCAGCCACGGCAGGAAAAAAATGAGAATCGGGATTGACGTGAGGAAAATCAAGGATTTTGGCATCGGGGTTTACATAGAGAATCTGGTTAAAAACCTTCTTCTCCTGGACCAGCAGAACGAATACCTTCTGTTCTTTCGTCCCCAAGACGCAGATGATTTCGCCTTTCCTGAAGACAGGGTTCAAAAAGTCATAAACCGCTCGGGCAAATATTCCTTAAGTGAGCATCTTACGCTATCCTGGCAATCCAGAAGAAAGGGAATCGATGTCTTCTTCTCCCCACACTACGTTATGCCTCTTTTCTTAACCTGCAAGAAGGTGGTCACCATCCATGATCTAATTCACCTCAAATTTCCTCAGTTTTTTCCTCGTCCGGGGGCAGGCTTGTATGCCAAGTTTATGTTTCAGCAGACTGTGAAACATGCTGACAAAATCATTGCTGACTCTGAGAATACCAAAAAGGACATCTGCCGAATACTTGGAGTCGACCCGGCAAAAATCGAGGTCATCTACCCTGCCGTGGACGAAGAATTTTCCCGGTTTCAAGATGGCGAGAGGGTCAGAGAATTCAGAAGCAGATACAGAATCGAGACCGATTACATTCTTTACGTAGGTTCCGAGAAACCGCACAAGAACCTGAAAAACACGCTTCTGGCCTTTTCGATTGTGGCACACAGAACTGATTTGAATCTGGTGATTCGCGGGGCGAGTTTGAAAAAAAACGAGGAACTTTGGCAAACATTCTGTGACCTAAAACTCCAAGACAGAACTATTGTTCTGGATTTCATTCCGAAGGAAGAACTTCCCCTGTTGTATGCCGGAGCGGAGCTTTTGGTTTTCCCCTCGCTGTATGAAGGATTCGGCTTCCCGGTTCTGGAGGCCTTCTCCTGCGGAACACCGGTGGTCACCTCGAATCGTTCCTCAATTCCTGAGGTGGCGGGCGACGCCGCTTTTCTGGTTGATCCCCAGGACGTGGACGCCATAGCAGAAGGGATTCTTACCGTGCTGCACGACCCCCAGTTAAAAGGTAGTTTGATTGAAAAGGCCAGAAACAGAGCCGAACTCTTTTCCTGGAAGGCTTCTGCAGAAAAGACCTTAGAAGTGTTTGGGGACATTGTGGAAGGAAACAGATAGGCCTCCCGAAAGATTCCTCCTAACAGCGTTAGCCAGCCGAGTTCATCCCCATCAAGTCTTAACTCGGGCACACCCTGGCAAGTTGGTGTACCATAGTCAAATGGGGCAACAAACTCCTTGAGCGCGGGTCAGAGAGGCGAGAGCGATCCCATGGGCATACCTCTGGGATAAAGCGAGAGTTGGGAAGAAGAGCCTTGGGTGGGGTGAGGGGTGCAAAAGGGCAGCGCGAAGGCAAAGAAATGTTGACAAAGTGCGTCTATTGTGTGATATTGGACATTTGTGTGCAGAACGTTATCGTCAATCTTTGTTCCAGGAGGTCAATGTGAAGGAGTTTAGAATCGACCAAATCAGAAACGTGGGAGTGGTTGGCCATGGGGGTGTAGGCAAAACCTCCCTGGTGGAAGCCATGCTTTTTGACGCCAAGGTTACCAAGAGGCTGGGCAGTGTGGACGACGGAACCAGCTTATCAGATTACACCGATGATGAGATCGAAAGAAAGGTATCGATTGGTGCCTCCCTCCTTCATCTGGAGTGGAGAAACCACAAAGTGAACATTGTGGACATGCCCGGCTACCAGGACTTCATCGGGGAGGTGGTAGGAGGTTTAAGGGTTACGGAAACCGCCCTGATCCTGCTTTCCGCTCAGGCCGGCGTGGAGGTGGGAACCGAGCAGGTGTGGGGCATTGCCGACAAGTACAACCTGGCACGGATGTTCTTTGTAAACAAAATGGAAAAAGAGCACGCCGACTTCGAGAAGGTGCTTAGCCAGACCAAGGAAAGCTTTGGTCATAAGGTGGTTGCCATCCAGATCCCTATCGGGGAAGGACCCAATTTCAAAGGGGTGGTGGATTTAGTCAAGATGAAGGCTTTATATTTCGAAAAGAATGGAAAGTCGAAAGAGGATAAAATTCCCGACGAGCTGGAGGCAAAAGCCAAAGAGTACCAGGAGAAACTAATAGAAGCCGCAGCGGAGACCGATGATGCGCTCCTGGAGAAGTTTTTTGATAAGGGCGGACTGTCCGACGAGGAGACAAGGACCGGACTGCGTAAAGGAATTGCAGAAAGGTCGGTCTTTCCTCTTCTCTGCGGATCGGCGTTGGAGAACGCGGGAACAACCAGTCTTCTGGACTGTATAGCCTCATATCTCCCCTCACCCGCGGATTTCGGCCAGGTCGAGGCAAGGGTGCCAGGCACAGACAAAGAGAAGATGGCAAAGATAAGCCCAAATGGATCTTTATGTGCCTTTGCCTTCAAGACCGTGTCCGAGCCCCACGTGGGAGAGTTAACATTTCTGAAAGTCTATTCAGGAAAACTGCGATCAGGAACGGATGTGTATAATTCGACGCAAGAGGCTTCGGAGAGGATAGGACAGATTTACGCCTTGAACGGCAGGGAGAGAAAGGAGATCGGCATCGTCAGCGCGGGCGACCTGGCCGCCTTAGTCAAGTTAAAGAGCACAAAAACTGGGGATACCTTCTGTGACCAAAAAGATCAGCTGATATTGCCTCCAACCGAATTCCCCACGCCGGTGATCAACATGGGCATCAGACCCAAAAGCCGGGGAGACGAGGAGAAGATCGCCAACGGATTTGCCAAACTACATGACGAGGACCCTACCTTCATCATGGAGGTGGATGCTGACATAAGGCAAACCATAATCTACGGTCAGGGTGAGCTCCACCTGGACGTAATGGTGGACAGACTGAGAAGAAGGTTCGGCGTGGAAGCCGAGCTGCAGAAACCCCGTATACCCTACAGAGAGACGATTACAGCCAAAGCGGAAGCACAAGGGAAGTACAAGAGACAGTCGGGTGGGCGAGGGCAATATGGCGATGTCTGGCTCAAGCTGGAACCGCTGCCCCGCGGAGAAGGGTTTCAGTTCGTAAATGAGATAGTAGGGGGAGTTGTTCCGTCCAAGTATATACCTGCAGTGGAGAAAGGCGTGGTGGAAGCCATGAATGACGGATTCTTAGCAGGCTATAAGGTTGTAGACGCAATGGTCACGCTGTACGATGGTTCATTCCATGAGGTAGACTCATCAGACCTAGCCTTCAAGATCGCGGGCTCCATGGGTTTCAAAAATGCTGCTACAAAGGCAAAGCCAGTGATGCTGGAGCCGATCTATAACGTGGAGGTGATCGTTCCGGAGGACTTCATGGGCGACGTGATGGGCGACCTCTCCAGCCGACGCGGCAAGATCCTGGGAATGGAACAGGAGGCAAGCTTCCAGAAGATAAGGGCACAGGTCCCGCTGGCAGAATTGTATAAATACTCAACCTCTTTGCGGTCTTTAACCCAGGGAAGAGGGCTTCACACCCGGCAGTTTTCTCATTATGAAGAGACACCCAGAGACATTGCAGAAAAGCTTATCAAGGAAGCCCAGCAGGCAAAGGAGGCAGAGAAGTAATTATTCGTTTTCCCCTCTGTTTCCTCACTCGAAAAATCGGAGAGGATAACAAAGAGGTGAGGCTTGATAGCTGCGGACGACGGACGGTCGTCTGCGGACATGATTTTGACGCCGATGTAGCTCAACGGTAGAGCAACTGATTTGTAATCAGTTGGTTGGAGGTTCGATTCCTCTCATCGGCTGAATACGCAAAAAAGGTGGACGATCAGGTGACGTCCACCTTTTTCTATTGAATCTTCAAATTCGTAGAGCTGTCGTGCCGGCCCACTGGATCAAGCGCCGGACTCGCATTTCCATCGGATCGGCAGAACATGTGACCTTCTTCTCTATGCCGGGTCCGATGAATCGGGCGTCTGGCCAAGACTCCAGGCCAAGCTGGCGACCCCGCCCAGGGATCCCAGCAGAGTCCCGGTGATACTGATCCGGTTCAATATCTCCACACCAGCCGAAGGTGCCTCGGTTCTCCCCTGTGGGAGATATTCAGCAAGCTGTTGAATTATCCCCACACCTCTTGGCTATGGGTAGACCTCCCACTGGACCTAAAAGGAATTCCCAGCATGCTCTCAAGCCAAGCTAAGCCGTTAACCCTTTGATGGTTAGCGTTCTTCCCCGGCTGTGGCTGCCCGGTTGGCACAAAGGTTGCTGTGGTTATAGACAAATTCCAGACAAAACTCGGCGCGAAAGGGGGGCCGGTTTCGCCGTAAACATTTCTTAAGGTTTAAGATAAACTAACCGATAAGTGTTAGGAACGAGAGTGATTGGGGGACGAGCGGATAAAGCCATATCCTGATCTGCTCGTCCGCAAACACTTGCGAGAAACTGACGCGACCGCAAAAAGGGGGGAAACTCGCTTTCCTATTTGCCATTCAATCTCAAGCAGAAGCCATTGGAGATACAAGAGGAGTGTTGCTGCACTCCTCCGGATCGGCCCAGACACTCATCCCGTGTTTGGACTGACCTGAAGTTGCAAAGCAGGGGCATAAGGGAGCCGACTAACCTTAGAGCAGAACGAAAGGGGGTGAACAGGAATGAAGGCAATGCGCAAGCTCTTTTCGAGCCAGGCCGGTTTTACCTTAGTCGAGCTGGCTATCGGACTGGTGATCATCGGTCTTTTGATCGGAGCCATTCTGGGAGGCGCCCAGATGATCAAGAACGCCAAGATCAAAAGGCAGGTGTCGGACCTCCGCGGTCTTTACGGAGCAGTATACACTTACTTCGACAGATACCTGCAGCTGCCGGGCGACAATGACGCTGATGGTTATTTCGATGCCGACTCTGCGGTGTGGGCTGACATAGAGAACGATGAGTTAGCTTACGAGAACAAGCGGAGTCCTTTTGGAGCCAAGTACTTTTTTGGTGCCGACACCTTAGGCACTCCGGTTGCCTACAGGAATGGAAACTACATCAGGGTCAGTTTGCCACCGGATGTGGCGGAAAACGTCGATAAGCAGCTTGACGACGGGGTAGACAGCACCGGCTTTATCACAGCAGCTTCGCCTTACACCGGTACAGCGAAGATCAATGTCTATTACTTCGTGGACTAAGGGATAACAATCGGTGGGGAGGGGGGACTGGTGAAAACAGTCTCCCCTCCCCACCGAGTTCCCTTTTGCAGATCCTCCGATTTGTTTTCTCAGCAGGAGCAAGTTAGGATAACGCCGGTTAGGGTATCCTTCTCTGGAGATTCTGCTTGTGAGTTTTAGGGCACCGCTTTCACATAGAAGAATAGATGAAACTCTCATTTTATCGGATGGATGAGAAAAGATCAGGCCAGGGATTCACCCTTCTGGAGTTGGCCATTACCATGGCCATAATTGGCCTGCTCATGGTTTCAGGGGTGGGCCTTTATGCCGCATTGGCCAAGAGGCAAAGGGAGGTTAAGACCAGGGAGGAAATGGAGGGCATCAGACAAGCGATTCTGGGCTACTATGAGAACTGCCTGGTGCTGCCATCTCCCGATTCCGGGTATCTTGTTCCCATTGAGGACCTTGAGCTTTCTCCCAACGCGCAGACCGACGAGCTCTATACCGGAAAATACTATGCTTATGTGACCACCAACGACGGATCGCCTTTTCCCGACCTGAAAGTGGACGGACAGTCCATAGGCAGTACGGCTATGGTTTTGATATCCAGCGGCACAAACTTGAAGTTCGACGAAAGTAATAACGACCTGACCGACGGCCAATACAGCCAGGACGGGACTACTGATGATTTCGATGACATACTCCTGTATCTTTCAGCCAACGAACTGTCATCATCAACCGCCTGGAAAAGGGAGATAGAAGAGGAGGTGGCGGTTCTGAATAAGGCCGCAACAATCCTGGCTGAAAACGATGACGACGGAGACGGGTTCGTAGACGAGGATTCCACCGACGCGCCGGGCAATTCCGATAGCATGACCGACTGGAATTTGGTGACCGGAACACAGTCTCTGGTCAATGCAGGGCTTTTGTGGAATCCAGACCATCTGGTGGACCCGTGGGGCACCGAGTACTGCTGGAATTCGTTTGGTTATGAATTTTACTCTGCCGGTCCCAACAAAACCGATGAGGGCTGTGGCGGTGACGATATATGTCCTTAAGCGGAGCGGAAGCAAATGATCCTGTGCGTGGACTTTGCAGGTCGAAAAGTCAACATAATGTGCTTGGAGAACAGAAAGGGGCCAGCCAGATCCTCCAAAGGCGGACGGAACCCCGAACTTCGGGTGACGGAATCGCTTGAACTTAACGTTTCCGATGCCCCAGACTATCTCCGAAGCAAATCCGGAATGATCGAGAGCACAAGGGTCTCGGCACCTTTAGAAAAAACGTTCCACAAGATTCTCACTCTGCCCGATTTGAAGCCAAAGATGCTCAAATCGGCCGTCGAAGCGGAGGTGACAAAGGCCTTCGGAAACGAGTATCAATTTCGCTACCAAAACCTTGGGGAGGTGCTCGGTCCAGGCAACCAGGTAAACAGAAAGATAATGGCCGCGGGAACGAACAAGGAGACCCTGGAAGAACTCTCACAGATTTTTTCCCGATCGCCAGTCAGACCCAGAATGTATACAACCTATCCTACCGCCGTGCGGGCGCTACTGAGGAAGCTGGGAATCCTGGGCGAAGAGCCCATAGCCTTTATGGAGCTCAGTCGTCCGACAAACCGGATCGTCATCTTCAAAGGGAATGAGGTGCGACTAACCCGAGAGGTCAGCTCAGCGGAAGACGCTAAGGACCCTGGCCGCTCGGGCCTGGCAAAGGACGTTTTCCGGACCGTTCTTTTCTATAACGAGACCTACCCGGACGAGAGAGTGGGCAAACTTGTATTTGCGGGAAACTCCAACACCTCGGAGATGCGGCACAGTTTAAGCCAGAAGATCGGAGCAGAGCTTATTCCCTTTGTGCCTGAGACCCTTCTCTGGGGAAGCGAACAGATGCACCACCTCCATCCGGGATGTCTGGGGTTGGCTCTGCTGAACTCTGGTTCGCGCAGCTTTGGGTTCGTGCCCATCTCGGTGCAGGAAAAAAACAAGCTCAGAAAGATATTGGTCTTATCCTCCTCCGTGTGCCTTGCCGTTCTTCTGACATTTGCCGTGATCATCTCTCGATTCTCTTTCGATCTGAGCAACCTGAATGCTTTTCATGGGGGGATAAAGGGCGAAATCAAGATGAAAGAGGACAGGTTAAAGGAGATGCCACTGGAATTTATTGACCAAACCATAGAAAGCTCTCAGCCGCCCTGGTCTGACATTCTCCTGGAAGTGGCAGCGGTGGTGCCAGAGGGAGTGGCTCTTAAGACCTTCACCCTGAAAAACGCAAAAAGAATATGGCGAGGGGAAATCACCGCCGTCGCAAATGGATCAGACGAGATTAACTCGCTGCTCCAAGTAGAAGAGACGCAAAATAATTTCGTGAAGTCACCCTTATTCAAAGGGGTTAGGTTGACCAACAGAGAATTACAGGGCAAGCAAGCCTCATTTAAGATAACCTATCAGTTGGATATCTAAGATGGGCAGAGAAAAGATCATCATCATCGGTTTCGGTTGTCTGATTTTCTTGATTGCGTTCTTTGGGCTAAAAAGAATCAAATCACTTAACCGGCAGATCAGAGAACAGAAGGAAAACGTGGCCAAATCAAGCCAGCGGTTGGATTACGTCAAAAACCTGGGCGAGTCCTTGGAATTGAGAAGGATGAGCGGCAAGGTACTGTTCGAAATTCCTCGAGCACAGGATCCTATTGCAAACAAAATTCTGATGGAAAAGTTCATCAAGTCTCTCTTGTCGCGATTGGGGCTCGAGGCCGAGGTGAAAATCGAGAATGAACGCAAAAGCAGGGATTTCCCCGATGTGATCACGGTAAACGAGGTGCCTTTGAAGATCGGCATAAAGAATTACTCCTCCTATCACCAAGTGATAAAGATGTTAAAGGAATTCGGGAATTTGCCCTTTGTGGTGGAAATACTGACCATCGGGGGCACGGATGTGGCTGTCCCTGGTAATTTGAGGGTTCAGCTCAAATACTATGTCTTGCCCAGAGGCTCCTAAAATGGAATTTCTTCAAAGCCCCAAATCCAAGAAGCTGGTCCTCCTGGGGGCGGGACTGGTGGTGGTGATTCTGGTCGGATTCTTCCTTTTGAAGTTCATGACCTCAGGAGGAGCCGATGTGGTCCCGGAGAAACCCCGGTCCACCCAGCGGAGCGTAAAGAAGATCTCTAAACCTAAAGCGGAGGAGCCGAAGAAGTCTCCCCTTTATGAGGCTATGAAAGCCCTTAAGGATCCGTTCCGGGCTGAGGACCCCAGAGCTGCAGAATTGCAGGATAAGCTCAGCCTGACTCAAAAAGAAGTGGAATACTTAAGGGCAATCTTGGAGGAAAAAAAACTCCGGCACGAGATAAAGGTAATAGAGAGGTCCATAGCCGAAGCTGACCGGGCAAGCTCACCCTGCGAACAGGCAGCCGCGTCATCCTCCCAAGCAGGAAAAGCAGAGGCCAGCTCCAAAAAGCAACGGGTGCTGGTCAAGGCAATACTGATCACTGATGAAGAGAAAAGTGCTCTGTTGGTCTCCGGGAGCAAGAAGACTTGGGTTCACGAAGGAGAGAATTTCGACGGTTGGGACATAAAAGAGATCAGAAGGGAAAGTGTCGTCCTCTCCAAGGAGGGGAAGACAATCGTTTTCTTTTATGATCGTCCCGGCATTTTTCGGGAAGGAGAATCATGAGAAGGTTCGGTTCCACCAGGGGGGTGCTTGCACTGCTTTCTGTATTGCTTTTTCTTTGCGGCTGCGCGTCAAATCTATCCCAGCAGGACGTGACCAAGGCCATATCGCAGACCGAAGAGGACCACGACACTCCGCCGCCGCTGCCTCCCGAGTTAGGCCTGTCTCCCCTGCTCGATCTTCCGCCGGAGAAGGAAAAACTCTTTTCCTTCTCCGCCATAGAGGTCGCTCTGGAGGATGTGCTGCTTCCTTTATCAAAAGAGGCCGGGCTTAATATCATGTGGGATAAGGATGTTGATCCAAAGGCCCGCCTCAGCGTGAGTTTCGAAGATCTGACGCTGCTGGAAGCTTTAGAAGCCATATTTGCCCGGACCGAATACATGTATTGCATAAACAGTCCTACACTTCAGGTCAAACTTGTAGATACCCGCACGTTTGAGTTAGGGCATGTTCCGACTAAGACCCAATCTCGGATGCAGGTGGGAGGGGACGTGCTGGGATCCATTCCCAATGTGGGAGGGGTGAGCGGTCAGTTCCAAATCACCGGGTCGACCGACGATGAGGCGCTTGATCTCTGGAAGCAGGTGAAGGAAGGGCTGGAGAACATAGTCTCACCAGAAGGGAAATTCTTTGTAAACAAGCTTGCCGGAATGGTGACGGTGACCGACCGAAAGAGAAACCTTAAGCTGGCAGAAGAGTTTATCCAAAAGTTGAGAGCTACTTTGGAAAGACAGGTGCTGATTGAAGCCGAGGTAGTTGAAGTCACTCTGGAGCAAGCCCAAAGTTGGGGGGTGGATTGGTCGGCGATTCACTCCTTCTTGGTGGATAACAAGACCATAGAACTGACAGGTACTCAGACGTTAGGCCTGCCTGGCTCCGTGGTAGAATTGACCGCCTCCCGGCATGATGCTGCCGTTATTCTGGACATCCTGGGTCAGTTCGGTGAGGTTCACGTGCTGTCCAAACCCAGAATCAACGTGATGAACGGTCAGACTGCAATGATCAACGTGGGGCGGGTGATAAGCTACTGGGAGTTGACCGGACTTTCCGCCGGAGCAGAGGTGGGGCAGCCAATTGTCTTTCCCGAGCAGAAGACGGTGCTTCTGGGCCTGACCATGGGCGTGACCCCTTATATCTCAGCAGACGGTTACGTTACCCTGCAGGTGGTTCCAATTGTGAGCGATGCCAGCACCTTCTCCGAGTTTCAATTTGAGAGTCAAATGCTCAAAGCTCCCAACATAGACATCCGCGAGACCAGCACTCAGGTGCGGATAAAAAATGGCGAGACCGTGGTAATCGGCGGTCTTATCACCTCCAGGAAAACGGACACAGAACACAAAGTGCCCTTGCTGGGCGATCTCCCCCTGTTGGGCTACTTCTTTAAGCGAAAGGAAAAGACCGAGCAAAGAGCAGAGCTGGTGATCCTTCTAACTCCCCGAATTGCACGGATGGACAGAGAGGAAGGCTGAAATGAGATTGATATTCAAGTCCTCCAGAGACAAAGACGACGTGATTCAATTGCCTTCCGACCGCAGAGTGGTGTCTTCATTCCCGGACCGGGAAGGAAGGCGGTCTCTTTTGCGGGTTGACCTTCCGGACTCCTATAAGGACTTCTTCAAGTTCAAAGAATCGCCCTTCTGCATTACGCCTGACCCGAAGTTCTTCTTCTTTTCCCGTTCGGCATCTGAAGGGTTAAACCATCTGCGTTATGGCATCTACGAGGGGTTGGGGTTCACCATGATAACCGGGGAGCCCGGAACGGGCAAGACCGTCCTTTCGCGATACTTCTCCAGCAAGGCAGGAGACGATTTGCAGATAACGCGAATATCCGATCCCCATCTGTCCAACAAAGAGCTTCGGCTGGCAGTTCTCGAAAACCTCGGTGGATCAAGATACCTGCAGGAGGATCTGAGTGAAAGACAATTGACCCGACTGCTTCACGACCTTCTTATCTGGGCCAACCGCCAGTCAAAGAGGGTAGTCATATTCTTGGACGAGGCCCAGGGGCTGGGCTTCGAGTTGTTAGAGGGCCTAAGGCTTCTTTCCAATCTGGAAACGGAGAGCAAGAAACTGACTCAGATTGTTCTTTTCGGTCAGACCGAGTTAGAGGAGATGCTGCGGGAGAAAAGACTGAGACAGCTTGATCAGCGTATCCTGGTAAGGTATCGTCTGCTTCCGCTGGAGCCAGATGAGATCCAGCCTTATATCCAACATCAACTTGCCGTAGCCAAGGCGGACAGGTACGTGGAGTTTGCCGACGAAGCAGTCACCAAAATCTACCAGATCTCCAGAGGATTGCCCCGGATGGTGAATGTTCTTTGCGAGCGTGCCATGATGTCAACCTTCGTTCAGAATAGCAGGAAGATCACGGTACAGAGTGTATTGGAGGGTTGGGAAAGTTTGAATGGGATAGGGATACTGGAAGCAAGAAATTTTTAAGGAGGAACGGACAGCAGCCATTCAGGGGGCAAAGGTGGGGCTAATAACAAAAGCCATAGACAAGGTGGACAAGGATCAAAGTCCACCTGCTCAGGAAGAGACGGCATCTCCACCCAAAAGAAAACGCAAAATTCTGCTGGCAGCTGTGACGCTCCTTTTGGCTGGCACGTGTTTGGGTTTGGGCTATCTGTTCTTACTTCAACGGACGGCGGAGGTTCCGCCCAGGGTCGCCCGTCGCTCCATGAGCGTCAAAAAGAGCCCGCCGAAGCGCGCGCCAAAACAGGCCGAGGTGAAGGGGACCGCAGGCCTGAAAGGCCGGGAGATGATAGAGGAGAAGACTGCTTCTGAAGAGACACCGAAGGAAACACTTCCCCAAAAGCACCCAGACAAAGAGAGTGCTACAGCCGGAAAGGAGATGAAGCCAGCAGCGCCTGAGGAGGAATCGTCCGGCCGGACCGCTCTCGACCGGACTTCGGGGGTGCAGAGTGTGCCGGAACCTACGAAATCGTCGATTGAAATCATCCAAGAAGAGCCAGAGCAAGAGCCGGAGATTGCAGAATCCCCGGTTGACAAGCTTGAGGAACCAGAGGACCCCTCAGCTGCGGAAAAAGAGGAAAACATCCCCGCAGGTGTCGCAGCATCGGACGACATAGAGGAGACTCCCGGCGAGCTGTCTGGTAAAGCGGTTCCCGCCCTCCCCGAGCAAATCCCTTCGGAAGAAGTGTCTCCGTCATATCTCGAAGAACCAGAAAGGGAGTGGACGCAGAAGCAGCTGGCTGTAACCGAAAGATCTGACTCCAGAGCGAAAAGATACTACAAGAAGGGAGTATCTTATCACCAACAGGGAGAACTCAATCGAGCTATCGATTCATACAGGGAGGCACTGGTTTGTGATCCCGATCATCTGCCGGCTCACAAGAATCTGGCTACAGCTTACCTGCAGACAGGTAGGTTTTGGGAAGCCGAGCAGGAGTTGGTCTATCTCTACGCGTTAAGGCCAAGGGATCCCAGGACACTTTTCAACTTCGGATTGCTTCTATACCGGATCGGTGAGCACGTTTCGGCTGAGATTAAGCTGAGAAGGCTTTTGGAGTTGGAGCCCCTTCACTTGGAGGCTAACCTTCTTCTGGGCAGCATCTATGAGAAAAAAGGAGACACAGACCAAGCGCTTGAGTTTTGCATAAGAGCCTATCAGATCAATTCGGCCGATCCGCGTGTCCTTTATCGGTTAGGAAGAGCCTGGGACATGGCGGGCGAACCGGCAAAGGCGGTAAAATACTACCAGTTATTTATCAAAACTCATTCGCCCAAGGAAGACGAACTGGAACCAGCGGTGCGTGATAGATTGAAGTATCTGATCAACAGAAAGGAGTAGAGATGCCTGAGTCATTGGGAGATATGCTACTGGAGAGCGGGAGAATAACCAAGAGCCAGTTTGAATTGGCCCAGATAGAGAAGAACCGCACCGGTGCCAAGTTTGGGGAGATATTGGAGAGGCTGGGCTTTGTAAGTCACGAAGAAGTGCTTGAGCTGGTGGGGCAGCAGTGGGAAGCGCCTTACCTGGACTTCTCCCACACGCCGGTGGATCCCGAAGTAGTCAAGCTGATCCCGGAAGAGATTGCCAGATCGTCAAAGCTGATACCGGTGGAGATAAAAGAGGGGGGTATATTGACGGTTGCCATGGCTAATCCCAATGATATCAACGCAATAGACCGGCTGGGGGAGCTCACCAAGCTGACCATTGAGCCCAGAATAGCTGATGAGGATACCATCTTAAGCTACATAGATGAGCTCTATGGGATGACCATTTCCCCGGAGAAGGTATTGGAAGAGAGCTTGAACCAAGCATTGAGCCTGGACCAAGTGGAAGAGGAGACTCCTCCTTTGATCAGACTGGTCGACTCCTTGATTGCTCGGGGGATAAAGGAAAGGGCCACGGACATTCACGTAGAGGTCGACGAAAGCGTGGGGCGTGTGCGGTACAGGATAGACGGCGTGCTTCAGACCGCCTTTATCCTCTCCAAGAAAATCTATCGCCCCGTGGTAAGCAGGATAAAGATCATGGCGAGTCTGGACATAACCGAGAGCAGGATCCCGCAGGATGGAAGTCTCCGCTTCACCTACAATACTCAGGAGATCGATGTCCGGGTATCCACCATGCCCGTCTTTTACGGTGAGAGCGTGGTCCTGAGGATACTGCAGAAGCCCAAGTTTCTCATGAGCTTAGCCGACCTCGGCTACTGGGGTGAGAATCTGGAGAGGTTCAAGAAACTGGTGCAGAAGCCCTACGGCATGATTGTGATCACCGGTCCCACCGGCTCAGGTAAGTCCACCACTCTTTACGCAGCGCTCACCACCATGAACAGCTTGGAGAAGAACGTAATCACGCTGGAAGATCCGGTGGAGTATCAGCTTCCCATGAGCAAGCAGTCTCCCATTCACGAGAAGGCGGGGTATACCTTTGCCAAAGGACTGCGCTCCATCCTCCGTCACGACCCGGATATAATTCTCCTGGGAGAGATGAGGGATGAGGAGACCGCGGAGATGGCGTTTCGAGCATCCATGACCGGTCATTTGGTCTTCACCACGCTGCACGCCAATAGCGCGGCTGCCGCTGTGGCGCGCCTTCTGGATATGAATGTGGAGCCTTTTGTGGTATCCACCTCCTTGCTGGCGGTAATAGCTCAGCGACTGGCTCGAAGGATTTGCGTCAAGTGCAAGGAAAGTTATGCCCCGTCTGACGAGGAGCTCAACTGTTATCCGCAGCTTAGAGGCAGGAAAGACATCACTCTCTATCGGGGGAAGGGGTGCGAAAGATGCAAGCATACCGGCTATCGGGGAAGAATAGGAATATTTGAGGTGCTGGAAGCAAACGAAGAGATAAATCAACTGATCCTTAACAAAGTCCTTTCCTCCGAGCTGGAAAAGGCCGCCAACATGAAGAGCATGTTAGATGACGGAATAGAGAAGGTATTGAAAGGGATAACCACTTTGGACGAAATTCGAAGGGTCATCGGATAATGCCCCAGTACAGCTATCAGGCAGTAGACAGCAAGAACAAACGGGTAAGGGGTGTTCTTCCCGCCTCAGGTCTGGAGGATGCAGAAGCTCAACTGCGGGAGATGGGCCTCTACCCCATCTCGGTGCAGACCAAGGCCGTGCGCCAGAGTCGTGGCTTCGGGTCCCGAAGGATCAACACAAAAGACGTCCTCTCCTTCACCATTCAGCTCCATCTGATGTTTACTGCAGGGCTGCCTCTTTTAAAAGCTCTGGAGAACATTGCTGAACAGGAGAAAAACCCCGCATTCCAGGAAGTGATCACAGACGTGTGTAAGAAGATAGAAACCACAGGTAGTTTCTCTGAAGCCATTGCCGCTCACCCCAAGGTATTTCCTCCCTTTTATCTGGGGGCAATAAGAGCGGGCGAATCCGGAGGTACTCTTCCCGAGATCCTGGAAGAGCTGGCCGGCTCTCTGGAAAAGCAGGATGAACTGCAGGCGGAACTCAAACAGGCTTTGATGTATCCTGTCATGATCATGTGCGTGATGTCGGCGGTCACGGGCTTTTATGCCTTTTATCTAATGCCCAAGATGATGCAATTGGTCGAGGAACTGGGGGCCCCCATTCCCTTTTATACCAGAGCCATACAGTTTATCATCAACAGCATTATGGGCCTGTGGTTGCCCATTATAGTTCTCTTCATCCTGGGGATCGTCGGCTTCCTCGCGTACCGAAAGACCGAAGGTGGAGCTTACACCTTAAGCTACCTGAAGATGAAGTTTCCTCTCTTTGGGTTGGTTATTCAGAAGAGCGTTCTGTGTACCTTCTCCCATTATCTGTCACTTCTGCTCCGCTCCGGCTTTGGGCTGCTTCCCTCTCTGGATCTGGTCAAGGGAACCATCGGAAATAAGAGTATTGTGAGATCTATAGAGATCATTGAAGAAAGGATTAAACGAGGTGAGTCCTTTGCTGACTCCATGAAGGGTCTGCCATTCCCCGGCTTCATGATCACCATGATTGCACTGGGGGAACAGACCGGCAAGGTGGCAGAACAGCTGGCCATGATTAACGCATACTTCGAGAAAGACGTGCAGAGAACCACCAAGAAGGTGCTAACGGTGATGGAACCCCTGATCCTGGTCACATTCGGCGGAATTTCGGCTGTAATACTCCTCTCCACATTCTTCCCACTTTATAATGCCATGGGGCAGGTGAAATAAGGATCCCTTTTAGGTTTACCTGCCCGCCGAACCTTAGAGGTCTTATCTGCCCTGATTAAGATTCGCACAAAACTCGCGATGAAATGTTTCTCGCTTTTGGACGGATTAGATTAAGCAGAGACAGGTAGTCGCGGTGGCGGAGGGGGCTGCAGTCTTAGACTTCGGTTCGGGGTTGAACCTTCTCCGGATCGGCTATATCTCCCAGCTGACGTGGCACGTCAGGACTCTCTTTTGCCTCTCCGTTTATGAGATAATGTCTTAAACACCTTACCATCAGAAAGACAGAGAAGCCCACAGCCGCACCCGCCAAGAAAGCTCCAAAGGTAAACTTCCCCAGCCACACCAGCCAGACGATTAGTGTAAGCGTCAAGCAAACTGCAACAACTCTCAGCACGCGGGCAAAGACCAGACGGATAAAAGCGCTAAATCCTAAATGTCCTTTTACCAATCCTTCCAGTATCTCTTGTCTCACGGTCTTCCTCTCGTTTCAGCGGACACATATTCGCAAAGATCGAAGATCATGTAGGCGGCATAGAAAAACATGACTACGATGTATGAGTGAATGGAAAATATTTTGGCCACTCCGCTTTCCGGACCGACAGAGAATCTAATCCCCAGGAGGAGCAGACTTAAACCCGCCCAGGAGACCAGCATCACCAGAGTGTTCAGCACGAAAATCAAGAGCAATTTTTTTATCGTGTCCATGTCGATCTATTTGGTTCAGAGGCCTTGCGGCGATTCCAAAAGACTTACTCTTAATCTTTCTTCCTTGCTCAAAGATACGCCCTGTAAACAGAACAGTTACACAGAAAAAAGATAGAAAAGAAACACAGCGACCCAGCCTAGCCGGAGGTCGAGTTCCTGATACTGCCGGGAATCGCGGTTAATCTTTCTTGCCACCAGAGCAATTGTGTCTCTGCTTACAGTATCGGCCTGCGATAACGCGTTGGCAAGCCAAATCGCAAGTTTTTTGGTAAACTAGCAAAGTTAACCGTGGAGGGGAAATAAGAATGCAAATAGGTATGCTATCCAGAAGGATGCTGAAACGTTTATTTAGTGGGCCCAGCAGGACTCGAACCTGCGACCCACTGATTATGAGTCAGTTGCTCTAACCAACTGAGCTATGGGCCCTGCATGAGAACCAATTATATATTACGTCACAAACTTCTTCAAGTCAACATTTTTTTCTGTAAGGTATTTCGGAGGAGAACCACCACTTCCTTGCTTGCCCTTCAGTTTTGTTGTAGAAAAATTTTTTCGGATTTACATCCTTTTGTTATCAACGCAAACAGATTTTAGTTGACAAATCCTGAGTTGAAATTCATATTGAAAAATATGAAGAAGCGGAAAACAAAACCTACCTTAGACAAAGTCGAGGAGAGCGTCCAAACCCTCAGACTGAGTGGCTCGAGGAATCTCAAGTCCATCTTCAGAGAACTTTCCAGTCTCAAAGAGAGTTTTCTTAACCTCAGTTCCGCAAGTCCTGTCGACAAATCGAAAGAGGTAATTGAGGCAGCCTCATCATCTCTGGACAACATTGAGAGGAAAGCTTCCACCCTGGAGAACTCTCTTAGCGACAACATCCAGAGGCTCAACTCCGAATATGAGCGACGTAAATCCGAGTCCAAGGAGTTGGAAGACGAAAGAAGAACCTTCAAAACCTTGTATGAGCTTTCCGACATCATCTATTCTGAAAGGGATGTGAATGCGCTGTTGGAAGAGGTGGTGGATTCGATAATAGAGATTACCTCCTGTGAGCGCTGCTTCCTGAAAATATTTGATGAGGGCAAAAACGTAAAGCTTTCTATTGCCAAGGACACCGACAAAAAGGAAATCGACGAAGACAGCGAGAACATAAACGAGAAGATAACCGAAGCGGCAGCGGAGAGTGGCAATGGAATATGTATTACTCAACTCTTAGCTTCAGAAGTCGATGAAGAAAAAGAAGGTGGTCCTTTTGAGACGATCTCCATATTGTGCGTCCCCTTGAAGTCGAAGGACAAGGTTCTGGGCATCATCTACCTGGATGACGCCAAGACCGACTCTTACTTCACCCCGGACGATGCTCTGCTTTTGACGTCGTTGGGTGAGAGAGTGGGAGTAGCTTTGGAGAATAATTTCCTTTTCACCGAACTCAAAGAATCTCAGGAGAAGCTTCTGCAGGACCTGCGGGGAAGATTCAACTTCGATGAGATTTTGGGAAACAGCCCTCAGATGGTAGAGGTCTTAAAAACTGTAGCGGACGTGGCGGATACCGATGCTACTGTCTTGATTGAAGGCGAATCTGGAACCGGCAAAGAGCTTTTGGCCCGGGCAATCCACTTCAACAGCGGTCGTTCCAAAAAGCCGTTTGTTCCCATCAACTGTGCTGCCATCCCCGAGACCCTTCTGGAAAGCGAGCTTTTCGGATACGAAAAAGGCGCCTTCACCGGAGCGGAGCAGAGAAAGCAGGGGAAGTTTGAGAAAGCAAACGGTGGAACCATCTTCTTGGATGAGATCGGCGAGATGAGCCCGCTTTTGCAGGTGAAGATCTTGAGATTTCTCCAGTCGCGCCAGTTCGAGCCGTTAGGTTCTAACAGAATAAAAAAGTCCGATGTCCGCATCATCGCCGCCACCAACAAAGACCTTCTCTCACAGGTCAAGGAAAATGAATTCAGAGAGGATTTGTTTTATCGAATAAACGTGATCAACATAAAGCTTCCACCTTTGAGGGAAAGAAAGTTGGACATCGCACCCTTGGCAGAGTCTTTCGCCATCAAGTTCGGGAAGAAGAACGGAAAGAAGATCAAGGGGGTTGATCCCGAAGCTTTGAATGTCCTGAGTCGTTATAGTTTTCCCGGCAATATAAGGGAGCTGGAGAATATTATCGAAAGATCCGTGATCTTAGCACAGAACGACTGGATCACCAGAGAGGATCTTCCCAAAACCCTGTTCGAGGAGAATGATTTCGACTACAAGATCAAAATCCCTCAGAATTACGGTGAGCTGAAGGCTCTAAAAAAGAAAGCCATCGAGGAGATAGAGAAATCTTTCTTGAATCACATACTGACAATGAGCAACAACGTTGTCTCCAAAGCTGCAGAAGAAGCCAGAATGCACCGGGTGGAGCTGCACCGATTGATCAACAAATACAAAGAAGATTTCAAAGAATCGAGAAAAGCTAAATCCGAAGTTTCCCACCAGTAAACCATCTAATTCCTGTTCTGTCGGATCTCGCCCGCTCTGGCGGGCGTGACCCAACAGCCGATTAATTCCGAGTCAGGTCACTCTTGCGGCAAGACATAAGCAAGACCTGAAACAACCTCCGTATCGTCATCGCGGGAAGTCCCGTCAGAGGCGGGACGAGGGGGCGATCTGTGTCCAAATGAACGATAGGCTGTCAAGGGATTGCCACGCTCGCTGCGGGCTGGTCTTACGCGTTTTTTCGAGTCTTGTCCTACGCGTGTGATCTAACATAGTGGTCCATCACTATTCCCAGAAAATACTCTGCCCCGTGCAACCGAGCTTTGCTCTTCTCCGTTACTTAACTTAGAGACATCCAACCTCTAAAAGGAGGAATAATGAAACAGGAATTCAAGGAAAATCTGTTGAGTCCGCTGCCAGTGGTTTTGGTTGGAGCGATGGTGAACGGCCGTCCAAACTACCTTGTGATCGGATACATCTGTCCTTTTAACTTCGGAAAACATATTTTCTTCAGCTTGTACAAGAAGCGGTATACAAGTCTTGGAATTCATGAGAGCAAGACCTTCAGCGTAAACATCCCTTCGGTGGATCTGTTGGCTGAAACGAACATCTGTGGAAGCAAGTCCGGTCGAGATGTCGACAAGGCAAAGCTCTTCGACAACTTTCACGGCGAGCTGAAAACCGCACCGATGATTCGCCAATGTCCGATAAACATCGAGTGTGAAGTTGCCCAGATCGTCGACTATGATCCCAACGAAGGGATAATTGGCAGAGTAGTCAAATCATATGCAAACCCGGAATGCTTCACAGATGGCAAGCTGGACTGGAGGAAAGTTCATCCCATTATCTGGGCTACCGGCGGTGATTTCAACTACTACCGACTTGGGGAACGGATCAGCTAGGAGGAGTCGGAGCGTAGGTCTTGAGTTCTGTCGGGTCACACTCACCGCAAGGCCCGACACAAACTTCAAATGGTCATCGCGAGGAGCCCCGGCAGAGGCGGGGCTACCCAGCGATCTGCTTCTAAGTAAGCGATTGCTTGGCGAGAGATTGCCGCGCTCCCTGCGGTCGCTCGCAATGACTGCCTTGCGCATTGGCTTCTCCTCAACTTTTTTCTTGCATTTACCCGTCAAGGTTCGATATTAGTATTGGGCCGCTGGGCGGCCTGTCGACCGTCCACTGTCCACCACTAAGGCATCGCGATGGTGGTTGGAGTCGGCGCTGAGTGGTGTTAGCTGCGGACAGTCGACGGTGGACGCATTCTGCGGAGGGTTAGTCCTAACTGGTAAGGCAGTGGACTTGAAATCCACCGGCCGCAAGGCCTTGCGGGTTCGAATCCTGCACCCTCCGCCATTTCTTATCCGGATCAAGCTGCTGTTTCGAAAAGCAAGACCACATTAAGCTCAAACTTTGAATGCCCAAACAAAAGGAGACACAGGTGCAAGTTTTAGTGATGTACTATTCGAGAACCGGAAATACGAAAAAGCTAGCTGAGGAGATAGCCAAGGGCGTGCGGCAGGTTGAAGGTGTTGATTGTCTGGTGAAGTCGGTCTCCGAAGTGACAGAAGACGATTTCGTCAAATCCGATGGAATAATAGCCGGCTCGCCCGTGTATTTCGGAACCATGGCCCATCCCATGAAAGAGGTTCTGGACAAGTTTGTTGGCATACGCGGTGAGATGGAAGACAAAGTGGGTGCGGCCTTTGCAACCTCCGCAGATCCGTCCGGCGGAAAGGAAACCACCATCTTTTCCATCTTTCAGGCCATGCTGATTTACGGTATGGTCATCGTGGGAGACCCTTTGAATGCCACCGGTCACTATGGCGTTTCATGTGTCGGTGCACCTGACAGGCAGACTGCCTCCAATGCCGCAAAGCTAGGAAAGAGGGTGGCGACATTGGTCAAGAAATTGAGGAGTTAGGCAGCGACGAATGAGAAAGGTTGCGTCTATCCCTGAAGGTTACCTTCCGTGAAAACGAAAGGGGAGGACTGGTTGTCGTCCCCTGCGGACCCACATCATCTCATTATGGTCGAGGCAGGATTACCCTAAGCGGCGCCTGTTTTGTAAAGATTCTGGATGTATGCGATGTCGATCTTCTGGAACAAGCGAATGGGCGGAAAGGGTGAATACAGCACGTCGATGTTATTCTGCTGATGTCGGAATACCCGGCGAAGATCGGCAATGGAGCAATCGTCGATACTTTTGCCCAGATCGATCATCAACAACAATGGGATTCCCGCCTTGGGCATGCCGTCGAAATAGACCTCTCCCGCAGGCTGGGAGGGTGCGTAGATTACGAAGTCCGACTTCACCGGCTCCTTTTTGATGGATCCCTCCGACCTGGTCTCCACATCGTAATAGCAGCGCTGACACAAGACGTCACGCAGGTTGCCGATCCGCTCAGTGGGCTCATCCTGGAAGATCAAACAGAGCTTTTTTACGCGCACCGTGTTGCGGTAAGTGTCCCGGAAGGTCAAAGGATGAGCACGGCATTCCTCTCGTATTGCGGTTTTCTGCTTCTCGCAGACTTCCTCCAGCCCTCGGTTGAACAGGCTGGTTCTCTCACATAAATCCTTACACTCAGCTTCCTTTAATGCAGCCACCATTTGTGAGAGCTTTTGCCGCTCGTCAGGAGGCAGGGCTTCCATCTCCGAGAGGACATTCAGCATTCTTGATAAGCAGTCCAAGTGAGAGTCAAACTCTTCTTTGACCTTCGCAGGCATTTCCGGCAAAGCGCCCTCTCCGGTGACACCCTGAACACTTGCAAAAATCGTAGGCAGCGGACGAAGCAGCTGAAATGGCACCACCGACGCCCTCAAGGTGAACATAATTGGCTGAAACATCTTTGCCTCCTGGTTTTAACATCCTGGCAGACCAGAACCGAAACGAAGTCAGGTTCCGCTCGGGTCTCGCCAGGTGTATAAAGGAAAGTTCCCTTATGGAAGAGAACTCGACTTTTAGCGACCTTGCTTCTTTTCTCCAATTATAAAATATCGGTTGACAACCATGAAGAAAAGTATTATTTTGAAACGAGATAGTATATATGTTCATATATCGTCCCGGTCGTTCATATATAGCGTTTGTATCTTAGAGGGTACGACTGATACCCGGGTAGGTGCAAATCTTTACGTTGATGGAGGCAATATGGAACTACAGGCTTTACGGGGCTTTTACTGGGCTGGCGCCCACGGTAGTTTTTCAAAAGCAGGCAAGATATTGAACGTAGGGCAGTCGGCGGTGAGTCATCAGGTCAAGGCTCTGGAGGAGGAGCTCAGAGTGAAGCTTTACGAAAGGGCGGGTCGCGGCATCCACCTGACCGCGGCGGGCAAAGTCCTTATGGCTTATGCGGATATCATCCTGCAGACCCTGGATAACATAGAAACCCACTTCGCAGAGCTGGCTGGTTCTCCCGAGGGCACAGTCACCATGGCTGCCTATCGCGGAATAATGCAATACAAGCTGCCTCAGATCGTGCAGAGTTTCAAGAAGAAGAATCCGGAGATTAGATTGGTGATCTTGAATAAGCCGTTGGACACGGAGATTTTGGATATCGTCTCTGGCGGCGATGCGGATTTTGGCATCACTTCCTCTTGGAATGATTTCATGGACCTTTCCTTTTATGAAGTGTGGTCTTACGACATGTTTCTCTGCGTTCCCGCCAATCATCACTTGGCTGGTCGGCGGACAGTAGGCTTAAAGGAGATAACTCGAGAGCCCTTGATATTGTATGAGCCAGAGAACTCCATCCGCAGAAGGACGGAGGAGATTTTTAGAAAGAATAACCTCGCTTATAGTTTCGTGATCGAGACGGGCGGAGCCACCGTGATTCAGGAATACGTGAAGATCGGGCAGGGTATATCTATAGTCTCGGGGTTGGTGACGCAAGCCACGGAGGATCCAGCTTTGTCATACATACCCATCACCGAGCATTTAGGCAAGTTAGGATATGGTGTTGTACTAAAGAAACGCAAGTATCTTTCGCTCCCAGTGAGAAAGTTCCTGCAGGAATTGGGGTTGGGAGCAACTCTGTCTAATCGGAATTGGGAGATCTAATTGTCGGGCAGGATCTCATACGTTCGGCTCAATGCACGAATCCGTGACTCTTGTCGCAAGTTAGTACGGTTGCTGAACTACGAACATGGTTTTCCCCCTCGGAACTCCGAATCATCTGCCGTTTTAGCGCCCCTCAACCTGCGGTCGGCCTTGGGTCTAGATCACTTCTGAATCTCTCCGGTTTGCTTCGGTCACCCATCCCGACAGTATGCTAACTCGCGCGGTCCCCTACTTCTCGTCCAACACAGCTCTTTTCTTGCATGGCCCGATCACATTGCGCTGCGAGAATCACGTTGACTGCCTGAATCATAGCATGAGCTTATCGGGTAGAGGCATCCTTCAGGTGGAACTGCTACCGGGGTTTTGATTGAATCCAAGAAGCAGGCAGGGGGAGGAACTTTAGAAGGGCTTTGGCAAAGGACAATACGAATGGCAAGAATAACTTGAGGCTTTTCTTTGGACAACCAGCTTAGAAAGCGCTGTTTAATTTAAGATGTTATCAAACGTTACAGGAAAGTATGTGGATAACTGCATCCCGATGGTGCTAAGTGTGGCGAGTTAAGCTGTTAATAGAAAACAAATTAACAAATTTTCCACAAACTCCCGGCAGTTACCAACATCAGTAGTCTCTCAAGGTTTGCTAGGTATGTCTACCTCGTCTGACTCCTCGCGAGGGACAGCCATGGGAACGGATTCTTTCATATTACACATCCCGTGAAACACCGCGCCTTCCTCGACGATCAGGTTTTTGGTGGTGATGTCCCCCTCCACCATTCCCTTAGACTGAAGCTCAATTCTCTCCTTTGCCAGAATGTTTCCGGCCACCTTGCCGCCAATCACCACAATTTTGGCGATCAAATCAGCTTCAATGCTGCCGGTGTCGCCCACGGCAAGAGACTCCGTGACCGAGACTCTTCCTCTTACTTTGCCGTCGACACGAAGCCCGCCGTTGACCTGGACAGTCCCTTCTATTATGGAGTCCTTTCCAATAACGGTATTCAACCCACTCACTCCTGTGTCTTTTTTGTTTTTCATTTTGTCGATTTCAACGTTGGGTTTGGAAATTCTCGGGATTGACAGGAACATCGTTTTCTCTGATCTCGTAGTGTAGATGGGGAGCCGAACTTCTTCCGGTGTTACCGGAAAGGGCGATCGCTTGGCCTCTGATGACAGCATCGCCGACATTGACCAGATTCGTCGAATTGTGCCCGTAGTAGGTCATGTAGCCACTTCCGTGATCGATTGCCACCAGAAATCCATAGGTATCATCCCAGCCAGCAAAGGCCACTTTGCCGTCCGCCGTCGCCCTCACTTCTGTTCCTATCTTTGCAGCGAAATCCACGCCGGGATGCTCGCGTCCGAACCCGGGAATACTCATGGAGAAGCCTTGAGTGATCCATCCCTCCACAGGGACTCCCGCCGGAATGTGTCTCAACGAGTCGGACGCCTCCATGATTGAGTCCAAAGCATAGAGACTGGCTTCCTGCCCTTTAAGCAGATTATCAGCCACCAACGCATCCTCCGACTCCATAGCCTGAGTGTAGCTGGCAAGCCCTGCTGTTGTCTGTCCGGAATACTCGGCCCCGGCCAGCTGGGCTACTCTCTGAACAAAGCTCTGGTACTCTCTGAGCTCCTTTTCCAGCTCCATCACTTTGGCACTGTATCTTTTCAGCCTTTCGTTTTCCTGCTTCAGCGACTTGCCGAGGATCACCTCGTAAAGCAGTTTTCCGTGAAGGATAGACAGAACAAGCACGAAAACCACAAGCAATCCTGCTACACTTGCTATCGCCCGGGTGGTGAGGAAAGACAACTTGAACTTCAGGCTCTTCGGGCTTCCCTCCGGAACTATTAAGAAGTTGACGTATCTTTTCGCCATACCGCTTTTTCGTTCCCTTTAAAGCAAAAAAGAGAACTGAAAAACTCCAGAATCAGAAAGCCGCCCTTATAGAGTTATCGACAACAATTCCAATATCCTGGATAGGTCTTCCTCTGAATAAAACTCTATCTGGACCTTCCCTCCTTTGCCTTTCGCCAGAACCTTGACTGACGTTCCGAAAAACTCTTTCAACTTCTCCTCCACTTCAAAAAACGCCGGGGAAGTCTTCTTCTTGGGTCTGGAGCCAGGAGTCTTCTTCTTTCCGTACGCTAAATCTTCGGTGCTTCGCACAGAAAGCCCCTCTTTGACCACTCGTCTGGACAAGGCTACTTGTTCTCTTTCACTGGATAGCGAAAGTATAGCCCGAGCGTGTCCCTCCGATAGCTTTCCGCTTGACATCAGCTTCTGTACCTCCTCGGGCAAGCTTAAAATTCTCAGGGTGTTGGCAACCGAGGAGCGGTCCTTCCCTATTCTTTGCGCCACCTGTGTCTGAGTGAGGAGGCACTCCTCTAAAAGCCTCTTGTAGCCTCTGGCGGTATCAATTGGATTCAAATCCTCCCTTTGAAGATTCTCGACCAAGGAGAGTTCCAGCATCTGTTCTTTGGAGAGCTTTCCCGCTATCACCGCCGGAACTGTCTCCAAGCCCAGCTTTTTTGCCGCCATAAGTCGTCTTTCCCCAGCAACCAATTCAAATTCATCTCCCACCTGTCTGACCACCACCGGTTGTATGAGTCCCTTTTCCTTTATGGAGGCAGCAAGCTCGGAGAGCTTGCCCTCGTCGATTCTGGTGCGGGGTTGATAGCGGCTTGACTTGATCTTATCGATCTTCAGATTCACCAGCCCTGTCTCCGCCTGCTTCTCTGCCTTCAGCAGCGCTTGAGGACGTTCAGGGATCAGAGCCTCCAGACCTTTTCCCAGAGCGTTTCTACTCATTGGGGACCTCTCCAACATAGACTGTTTCTAAAACCTCTGCGCTATGATTTAGCATCTCCTCTGCCAGACTCAAATAGTTCTCGGCTCCGACTGAGGTTATATCGTAAAGTATTATTGGCTTGCCAAAGCCGGGAGCCTCGGAAAGCCTCACGTTTCTGTTTATGACCGTCTTGAAAACCTTGTCCAAAAAATATTTCCTGGTCTCATCCGCCACCTGTCTGGATAGATTCAGTCTTCCATCGTACATGGTAAGGAGAACGCCTTCAATCCTGAGATCGGGATTCAAGTTATCCTGTACCAGTTTGATGGTATTTAAAAGCAGGCTCAATCCTTCCAGAGCATAGTATTCGCACTGGATGGGTATCAGGATGGAGTCTGCGGCGGTAAGAGTGTTGATGGTCAAAAGTCCCAGCGACGGAGGTGAATCAATTAAGATGAAATCATACTTCTCTCTTACCGGTTCGAGCGCAATGCGGAGCTTGGTCTCCCGGGCTAAGGCGCTCACCAACTCCACCTCGGCACCTACCAGGCGAAGCTGAGAAGGGATCAAATCCAGAAAAGAAAGCTCCGTCTTCCGAATCACCGTTTCTGCGGGCACATCCCCGATCAGCACCTCGTAAATACTCCTCTCCAGCTTGTTCTTATCAACTCCCAATCCAGAGGTGGAGGTGGCCTGGGGGTCGATGTCCACGAGCAGGGTCTTTTTCTCAGCCACGGCCAAGCAGGCTGACAGGTTAACTGCCGTGGTGGTTTTTCCAACGCCGCCCTTCTGATTGGCAACAGCGATTATCCTTCCCAAAGTCTTGTCCCCTCCTCCAAACTGACGGTCAGCGAACAAATCCCATGTTTTTCTATACATAACGGTTTTTCCCCAAAAAAGCAAGAGATTTTAACAGAAAAATCTCCGGCGCAAGTCCATTGCTCGCCAACAGGCGAAAGGTCCGCCACTTGACGCACCGAATTTTCTTCACATCCAACTCACAACGTTGGCAATTGTCGTTTACGAAAAACACTCCCGGCCCAAATCCTAGTGGTCGATTTGGTGGCCCAGCGTTGTTTTTTTTGAGATAGCCAGGAAGAAAGTGAAGGCCAGCGGCGCGACTCTTAGATGTGAACCCGTTTCTGACGGGATTGAGGGTGATGCAGGTGAACTCTCTCGAAACTTTAACAAGAGAGTGCACGAAGATCTCGTAGACGCGGATCGCCTTGCGAAAGCGGGGACAGTCGCTGGGGATGATGCCGAGAAACCTTGACACTTGCAGATACTATCTCCAGTTACTCGGGTTTGGGGACTATTTGTTCTCATATTTCACCGACGCAGAAAAAATGTAACGCTTAGCCGTAGCCAGGAATAAATCATCCAAAATTCGTGTCGTCCGCGTCGCCTGACAGCGTCTGGTACCTTGCCTCAACTCAGGATGGCCAGTTTAACCTTTTTCCGCAACGGGACGTAAGGTGATGACAGCGGCAGGCATACTTGGCACCACTGCGAGTTGAAGAAACAAACCCTTGCCTTCCACCGCTGCAAGTCCAGTTTTGAGGCTAACGGGAAGAAGTAATGCTGCCGATCGATCATAAGATTCCCGTGGTTAGACCAAAAGAGGCGGACAGACTGACTGTATCGGAGCCCATCGATTATCCCTTTTTCTGCTTAGAAGAATCAAGGTTGCGCCCGGTTCTTACTTTTGCTTCCTTCGGGCGGAAATCCTAGTTTAGAAGCCCCCCTTTCTCACTCCTGCGATGGTTCTTGTCACGAAAAACAACAGGGCTTAGGAGAAAGAAAGGCAGCTTTGCGATCGAAGTTATTGGCTGCGTGAGAGATCGAGCGTTTCGGCCACCCCAACTGGATGTTTGTAACCATCTGAACTTGGGATTCAACAGTCTGTAAAAAATCCATTAATATCAAAAAAATCACTTGACACAGGGACCACAATTAGGTAATATAGGTTCTGTCGAGGGAGCACGCAAAACCCTTTCTTCTGGTATACGGGAGGCATAATGCCACCATTATGGTATGGCGCAGGATAATAGACTCGCCGGCTCGCTCATTGGTGGTTCAACGGTTTTGAGTTCCGAAGCGATTGTTTTGATTCCTGCTGGTTAAAGCAAGGAGGGTGTCATGGCAAAGGCAATAGAGCAGTCGGAATCCGGTCTGACAGTAGGCCATTTTGGCCTCGGTTCCCGGGGTGGCACGGTGGGAAGCATCCGGCACCAAGTGCACGATGGAGACACCATCAGTGTCCGTGCTCTTGGCAATTTTGGCATTCGTTTCCTTGGAGTAGATGCCCCCGAAATCAGTTTCAGACTCCCAGACGAGACCGCGTTCAGCGGGCTTGGGCACGAGAGATGGGAAGCTTTCTTAACGGATCCGTTTGCACAGGGCTTACGACCGTTTGACCCCCCTATCGCTCCGGGATTGCGCAACTACCTGCTACAGCAGTTAGGGCCGGGCGTCGCAACGAACCAGCACAATCATGCCGAGGCTGCCGAAGATGTCCTGGAGCAAGAGGTGGTCAAAGACGTGCGGGCACTTGGCCAGTCAGAAGATGACTTCAAGTTCTTCCTTGCCTTCGCTCACGAAATCGTGGATAGATACGGCCGTCTTCTCTGCTTTATCAACCGCCACCAACCTGACCCCGCTGTTCCAGAGAAACGGCGGCCGCTTTCGTACAATGAGCGATTATTGAAAGAGGGTAAAGTTGCCCCCTATTTCATATTTCCCAATTTAGATCCATTCAGGAGCAAGGAATCCATCACCGAGGCTGTCATTCCTGCGGGCACCGCCGCTAATCTGGCCAGTGGGGACAATGCGCTGGGTCTTGCAAGAAAGTGGGTCCGCGACGCCAGAACAAGAAGCGGCGGAATATTCGATGGGAACGATCCATTGAAACTGCAGCCTTTTGAGGTAAGATTCCTGGCCAGGAGAAAGCCACCAGATCGCTGGGTCATTGACCTGGGCAAGAACGATAATGCCCTCATGCGGCCGCAGAAATACTACAGCGTACCCAGGGTGGAGGACCGCCTGTACATCCCCAGCCAGTTCGTACCCTTATTCGTGGAAGCAGGATGGCAAAAGCAGAATTAGTCTCGGCTTTCAACCGGAGGTAAAAGGACCGGAAGCTCGTGCACATGCGAGCAATCTCCGTCGTAAAGACTCCGGTCCGGCTACTGGTGGTTTCGCCTTCGAGACCGAGCCTCTTGCGTTGGCACGGCAACCTGTCAGCTTTTGTGTACAGACAAAAATAGAATAGACTGAAACAAAAAGGTATAGACTCCCACGTAATCTGGATGTCTCGGGAGAAGGATCTTGGGGATAAGCCGCTGAAACGAGTGCGGCAAGCAGAGTGTCATCAAGCCACCTGAGCCCTCTTTGGATGGTTCATGTGGTCAGGTCGGCGGTGAACGTTCTCGGACCCCAACAGCTGCGAGACAGACCAAGGCATTTGCATCTGGTGTGAGCAGATTTGACCGTCCAAGCAGGTTTTCTTAACATTCCAACGCACATGGAGGTGCAGTACTCGCCTCATCTTTTCGAGGATCGACCCTTCTTCGTTCGCTGCAAAAAGGCCAGCGGGCTGGATATAGTACAAGGCATGCGTCAGCATGAGAAAGGAGGTGTACCATGAGGCGTATCACACTCGTGCTTGTTGCGGGATTGGCTTTGATCCTTGCCGGTTCCGCCATATACGCACTGAACTGCAATGTCTCCTTCAGCTCGGTGCTCAGGATGGATGCTAGCGGCTATTGCCAGGCTAATGACTGGGTCATCGACAATCAGACTGACTTTTGCAGCTTCTGGAACCAGGCCAATGTTATCAGGCTTCCCCCTCCACCATGTCCGGAGATCGACTTTTCAACCTATGTGGTTATTGTGACCGCTATGGGGACCAGGCCCAATGGCTGCTACGGCACGGAAATCTACTGCATTGAGGAGGACCAAAAGGGCAACTATACCGTCTATGTGAAGGATTACTATCCTAGAAAGGGATGGTTCTGCACTCAAATGATAGTCTGCCCGCTTCATGCAGTCAAGGCACCAATTCCGAGGGGGACGGTAACGTTCCAGCATGAAATAGGTCAGTAGATCGTTTGGTGCGAGTAGCAGGTGATGTTCCGGCCCGCTGGCTTTAGCTACAGCCCCAAAGACTATCGATTCTTACTTAAAAACCCGGTCGCAGCTTCTCCGCGATAACCAGCCACCTGAAAAGCCGGAATGAAGGCGTTTCGATTTTCACTATATCTACAATTCGGCAGTTTTCACTGCAGTTTATCTCTCGAACTTCCCTGTAAGCGCCTTTCCCCTTATACGCCACCAATAATCCGTCTGCTTTCAGGAAAGGCATGCCGAGTCTGACCATATCTCTGAGTTTCCCCACTGCCTTGGCAGTAACCAGATCGAATCTTTCTCTCAAGCCAGTCTGATCTGAGAGTCCCTCGGCTCGCTGGTCGAGTACCGATATGTTCTCAAGCTTCAGAACATCACTCAGTTTCCGCAGAAATAGCGTCTTCTTATGAATCGATTCCACCAGTGTCATTTTGACATCATCTCTGACGATTTTGATGGGGATAGCCGGAAAGCCTGGTCCAGATCCAAGATCCAAAAGCTCTGCCTGATTCGGCAGGTTGACAGCCTTGAAGATCGAGAGTGAATCGACGAAGTGTCTCATGATGCGGTCGTCTGTAGCATCCTTTTTGGAAACAAGATGAATTCTCTGATTCCATTCCAGAAGCAGGCCTACGTAATCTTGGAAACTCTCTATCATCTTCTCAGAGAGGCTTACTCGGAATGAGGAGCAGATTCCTTTGAATTGGCTTATTTGATGAGGGGAGAGCATTTGATATGATCAGATTGGGCAAGAGTCAGGCTGTTTCACGTGAAACATCAGAAGCTGTCAACGGATTGAGCGGACATCATCCGTTCTATCCGTTTGATCCGTTGACCGTTTTGCTCCGAACTGCTTGAGATAAACCATCAAGATAGCTACGTCCCCGGGTGACACACCAGAGATGCGGGAAGCTTGTCCGACTGAGACCGGCTTGACTCTTTTCAGTTTCTCCAGAGCCTCCCGTTTGAAGCCCTTGAGGCCATCGTAGCTGAAGTTTTCCGGTATCCGCATCGACTCCAGCCTCTTGGACTTCTCGATCTCCTTATTCTGCCTTCGAATATAGCCCTCGTATTTGATCTCCAGCTCCACCTGGTCAGAAACCTCTGGCGCTACCTCCTGCGCTTCCCAGTCCACCTTTCTAACATCCTGGTAGGTGATCTGCGGCATCCTCAATATCTTTGCCAGAGACATCTTTCGACTATTCTCCATTTCCCCCAGAAGATGAGGAAAAGAGGACAGAGAAACGAACACTCGTTTCAGCCGAGCTTTCTCCTTCTCCACCCCTTCCCTCTTTTCTCGATACTTGACGTAGATCTCGTCTGAGACCAGTCCGTATGTGTGTCCGTATTCGAGCAGCCTCTGGTCCGCGTTGTCTTCTCTCAGCACCAGCCGGTATTCGGCTCGCGAGGTGAACATGCGATAAGGCTCCTCCGTACCTTTGGTGACCAGGTCATCAATTAAGACTCCAACGTAGGCCTCGCTCCTTTCCAGCACGAAGGGTGGGGCCCCCTTTAGCTTCAAAACTGCGTTTATCCCCGCCATAATTCCCTGAGCTGCCGCCTCTTCGTACCCGGACGTCCCGTTGATTTGCCCGGCAAAATAGAGATTCTCCACCAGCTTTGTCTCCAGCGTATGCTTCAGCTGTATCGGAGGGAAGTAATCATATTCTATCGCGTAGCCGGTTCGCATCATCCTGGCATTCTCAAGACCGGGGACGGTTCTGAGAGCTCTGAACTGAACATCTTCGGGCAGGCTGGTGGCAAAGCCATTCACGTAGTACTCGGCAGTCCCCAGTCCTTCCGGCTCAAGGAATAGCTGGTGTCTGGGCTTCTCTCGGAACTTGACCACCTTATCCTCGATGGAAGGACAGTACCGGGGTCCAATCCCCTGGATCTTGCCACTGTAGAGGGGCGATCTGTCCAGATTATTCAGGATTACCTCATGGGTGCCTGAGTTGGTGTAAGTCAAATAGCAGAGGGCTCTGTTCCGGGGCGGGTTCTTTGTCCGAAGAGAAAACGGCTTGGGGTGCTCATCCCCGTGCTGAGGAATAGTCTTTGAGAAATCGATGGTTCTTCCGTCCAGCCGGGGAGGTGTCCCGGTCTTCAAACGTCCTGAGCGAAAACCGAGCTTGACCAGATTCTCAGTGAGACCGCGGGCTGGGAATTCTCCTGCTCTGCCCGCCGAGAACTGCTCTAATCCTATGTGAATCAAACCATTGAGAAACGTGCCGCAGGTCAGGATGACAGCATTTGAGTAATAAGCCATCCCCGTTCCTGTGACCACTCCGTAAGCTTTTCCGCTCTTCACCAGGACTTCGATAACCATATCCTGTTTTATAAAAAGGCGGTCTTGATTCTCGATAGATTCGCGCATTGCCAGACGATACAACGACCTGTCGTTCTGGGTACGCGTGGACCAAACCGCCGGGCCTTTCTTCAGATTCAGCGTCTTGATCTGGATGGCTGTCTTATCTGCTATGAAGCCTATCTCCCCCCCCAAGGCATCGATTTCTTTAACCAATTGCCCTTTAGCCTGACCGCCTACTGCCGGATTGCATGACATCTGGGCGATGGTCTCCTTGTTCATGGTAAAAAGGAGGGTCCTCTGCCCCATCCTGGCGGCAGCCAGTGCTGCCTCACATCCGGCGTGCCCGGCACCTACAACGATTATGTCGAATTCCTCTTCGTACGTCGGCATACTGTTTCACGTGAAACGGGTTCGTATCGGTCGCATTCATGCGACCACAGAACAGCGTAGCCGGAGCCATGCGGTTTTCAAGAATCTACGCATCTGCGGCTCAAGCTTTTTGCGTGTTTCTCTCAATCCTGCTCAAGACCTCCAGCATCTCCCTCAAGAGCTCCTCTTGACCGCGCTCTCTTGGTTTATCTTCTGTTGTCAGAGCGTCGGACTTCACCAAGCGCACCTTCTGCATTATCTCTTCCTTGATCCTATCGAAATCATCCAGACCTACCAGCTTCCCTTCAGGTGACGTGTTGGCACCATGGCCGGCAGTCTGGACATTCAAGTGCCCTAAATCAAAACGTCTTTCCAAAGGTCCCTGAAGCGTGTTCAGGTTGGTTATCTTGTGGAAGGGAATCACCTTTCTCTTTTTCCAGAAGACACCGCTCTCCAGTCGCAGATCCTGCGACGAGAGCTCATATCTCAGCGTCTTGATATATGCGAGTAAATACAGCTGAAGCAGAATAAATGTGATGACTCCCAGAATTCCTATGACCAGAGACCACAAATCGTAGAGATAGCGGGGCCTCTGTCTCAGGATCTGAAGCACAACCACTGGCAACGGACAATAAAGGACGAATACGAGGGAATTGATCAGCGTGTACAAATTCTTGATTTTGGGGGCCGGCTTGATTTCCATGATATTTTCTCCTTTACTGGCATCTTTGCTGTTTCATATTCGGTCGGGGCCGCATCCGTGCGGCCTGTCGGGTTCGATGAACCGAACCCCTACGATTCCCCGTAGCGCTCCCAGTGCAGAACTTCAGACAGCGCCTTCTTCGGCGGAGGCTTGGACCATTGAACCGGTTCACCTAGAGCAATCAGCAACAGGATTCTCCTGTCTTTGGGCACCGCTAGCAGTTCCTTGAATTTCTCTTCATGCGGACGCATCTGACCTTCAATCCAGCAGCTTCCCCAACCTAAGTCTCTGGCTGTCAATAAGATATTCTGTGTGGCCGCTGATCCATCCTCTCCCCAGTATTCATGCGACCCATCAAGGACAACTGCAATTATGGCAGATGTTCCGTCAAACTTACCGTCATCCTGTGTGCTAAACTTCCTTCTGGTTCTAAAATGACTGGTGATTTGCTTTAGCACACCTCTCCCTGTGTCACAATGATGAAATCCCATCTCTGTTCATTCCTGGCTGAGGGAGCAAGTCTACCTGCATCCACCATCTTCTCTAAATCGCTTTTAGGAATCTTCTTTCCGGTAAACGTTCTGATGGCTCTTCTGATCTCAATCGCTTCCCAAACATCCATTACACTTTCCTTCCAAGTCTATTGTATTCGAATCTTGTCACAGTATCGAATAAGCTGGAAGACTAAATGGCTACTTGTTTTTGACCTCACACAAAACCGCATGAAACGGATTCAAAATCACCTGTCGGGGCTCCAGAGGTGCTTTGGGCAATTCATACTTATTGTGAGGCTTGTCCACCCACAACCGCAGCACCGCATACATATCCCCGCCGAAATCCAAAAGCACCGGAACCCACATCTTGAAATCCTCCGGAACCTTTTCCTGGGTAATCTCACAGGTCACGACGTATTTGTCGGCCACTTGCTCGATGTCGTAAGAGAATATGTAAGTTGGGATATCAACGCCGTAAACCCATTGATCGAAGAACCAGTCCATATCCTCGCCCATGTGCTTCTCCACAATCTCCTTGAAATCCTCGGTGCAGGCGTTCTTTCCCCGGTAAGTTTCGGCGAAATCCCTCATCATCTCTTTGAACCGATCATCGCTTTTGGTGTCAAAGTCCATCATTATGTTTCTGAGCATGTGCACCACGTATGCGCCCTTTTCGTAGACCAAGATGCCATAGTCCTGGGACTTTGATGAATTGAGGCGCCGTCCCAACCATATAGGTCCCACTTTTGAACCCTCAGCCCATTTGTACCCCTTTCCCGTGATGTCCTTTCGCCATTCCTCAAGCTCTTCGAAGAAAGCCTCATTGTCCTGCATAGACATCTGGGCATACCAAACTCCGGAGTATTCGGCAAAACCCTCACAGAGCCACTGATCATGGTACCTCTCCCATCCCACAACGTTTCCCCACCATTGGTGAGAGACTTCGTGCGCGCGAAACGACTCGGTCCGAAACCTCGTCTCCTGGATTGCCTCATCTACTGCAAATGTTCCCCAAGACAGCCGCAGCAGTCCCGGCAGGCCCTGACCATAGAAAGAGGGAATCTCAGTGGCTGCGATCTTGGAAAAAGGGCAATCGCCGTAGATGGTCTGAAAGAAATTCAAGCTGTTAACAACGTCTGCTGCTACGCTTTCCTTGGATTTCTTATATTTCGTCATCATTTTTCTGTGACTTTTCTCCAAATGGTAAACGCAGACCGGAGGTATCCCCTCCATATCTACCTCGTAAGTCTCGAATTTCCCGTAGTTGAATGATGCCACAGAAACGGGGATGTCCTCAATCCATCGAGTACACAGAGAGTCGCCCTCAACCCACTCCTCTGCTTTCTGTCCTATCGAGATCAGCTGGTATCCCTCAGGACACTTGAAAGTCAGATCATAGGTGGCTCTCTTGAGATAACCATATTGGGGATACCAAAAGGTAGAAGACCTGATATAGAGGTCTCCGAGCCAGTCCTGCAAGATTATCTGTTTGGCAGAATACTTGAAGGTCAACTTGCGCTCCTCGCCTGACCTGGTTGGGCGGGAAAGGAACACAGAAACTCCATATTGCTCATCCCTCTCCTTGACGAAGAAAAGCGAATCGCCCTCATCGTCTGCAATTCGCTCGATTTCCAGGTCTCCGTGCAGATCAAAATCGATCACCTTAACACCATCCACTAAACTCTCAAAATCCATCTCTACAGCTGCGGATAGTTCTTCCTTGATGTTAATGCTCACCTCCATCTTGTAGTAGGTCACTTTGATCTCATCCTTGTCTTCATGGGGAATAGGAGTGTATTTCTCAAGCGGGTTCTTAAGGTAATCTTCTGCTCTGTGAAAGGAGCAAACCAAGTCGCGCGCATCTATTCCGGGCCTGGGATCGGGCTTTTCCAGGCTCACCTCTTCCACCTGTTTCGGATCGAAGGTGAAAAAAAGGCGGCCTAAGTCTTTTGTTTCGATGTCCGCGTAGAAGAAACCGTTCGCTCGATCGGGGTGGCTGGTCAGGTATGATGAATCAGCCAGAATGTCGGACAGAACGCGAACCCAGAGGTTTCCGCCGGTCTCTTTCAAGAACCGTCTCGGGGCATCTTTCCTCAGGAACTCGGGGGCTGTCATCATTTCTGCCTTAGAGAAACTCAGCATGCGTTCCAATTCCCTATCGGTCGAGTCAGAAAACAACATATACAGCTTCTCAAACTCTTCCGATAGAGTCCCCTGCTTCGTGAACCGCCTCAACTGATATCGCTCGATCTCCGTGGGTGGTGAGAACTCAAAAACTCCCTCTCCCACAAAAACCGCTCCGATGCTTCTCCCCTGCACCGGCTCGAACGCGTGTATCCTTCCCTGATTGAGCCTGAAAACTGCCACGTCCCTTTTCAAGACCAAGCTCTCCACTCTGGCCACCATGTTCTCGTCGAACGAGATGTTCTTGATCTGGTCATAAAGATTCGCCCATTGATCGAGCTCTTGTCCGAATGAAATCCCAGCCGCTGCAAGACCAATGACTATCAACAGTGAAATCATCTTGAGGGCTCTCATAACCTCACCCCCTGAGTTCTGTCGGCTTGTCGTTTCAATGAAGTTACCCGTGAAAAAGGTAACTATACCCAACCAGATTAATATAGGCGGAGACTGTATAAATGTAAAGCAACTTTTGTTTCCGTCCTTAAGAGTGGCCTGGGCCGAGACGATAAACAAATTTGTCAAGCTGGGTAGATTATCTGTTCTTTAAAATAAATCGCAAAAGGAGGGGCATCCATGAACGGAGCCATGTTCAACAGTCTGGCTCGCTTCATCGATAAGAATTATCCCCAGGTTTCCTTCACCGATCTTTGTCAGAAGGCAGCTTTGAAAACCAATATCTTCGCTGAATTAACCTGGTATCCAGATAAAGATTTTTCAAACCTCGTGCAGGCTTTAAGCGACCAGACAGACATACAGGTCTCTGCACTCTGGAGAGAGTTGGGAAGAGAAACTTTCACCTACTTTGCTGACATCTTCGGCGACTATATGAACCAGGTCAAAAGCTTTCCCGATATGATCACAGCAGTAAACAGGATTCACCATGACATAAAGCACGATGGGCTGGGAACTCCTACCCGTCTGGAATTCAGAAAAGCCTCGCAGGACCAGTTTGAAATCAGATACTCCTCAGATAGAAGTTTCAACGATTTCTTCTTGGGAATGTTAGAGGGCGCCGCCAGGCATTTTCAATCGGAGGTGAAGATCCTCGGAAGAAAGGAAAGAGGAAAACTCATCGTTACCATCAAGCTCAAAGAACCTGAGATGGCGATAGTCAAGCTAAGGGCATCCAGTCTTGTTCGATAAGTCCTCCTTGCATGGGTAAACGGCGGAGTTTGCCGGAACCTCTTCGAAAAGTAAGGGTGGAGCCTCAGCTCCACCCTTTTTCGCGGGGTCGTCCCGACTCTTCTTGCGGAGAGTCATTTTCCAATACAGAATTCAGAAAATATCTTATTCAAGATGTCATCGGTGACCGTTTTCCCGATCACCTCGCCGATTGCATCCAGCCCAGCTCTCACATCCAGCGCCACAAACTCCGGACTCATACCCTTCTTCAAGCTGCCTCTTGCCAAAAACAGGCTTCTTTTTGCTCTGGTGATAGCATCTTTATGCCTTAAGCTTGAGATGATCACGCTTTGAGTCCGGTCCTTCTGTAGGACGCGGGAGGTCGATACGATCGTCTCCTTTAGCCGCTCGAGACCTTCTCCTGTCAGAGCAGAGACCTTGACTATCGACCCCTCCGTAAGCCTTTCCTGGTTTTTTGCTATCAAATCGGGCAGAGCTATGTCAATTTTGTTGAATACGGTCAGGTATTTCACCTCTTTCATTTGCCCTTGTAGATCCAGATCCTCTTGGTCGACCTTAATGGAGGTGTCGATGACCAGAAGGAGTAAATCCGCCTCACTCATCTCGATCTTTGTTCTCCTGATCCCTTCCAGTTCGATGGTATCTCCGGAGATGCGGTAGCCCGCCGTGTCCACCAATCTCACCGGGATTCCCTGTAAGTTGGCGTATTCTGAGATGACGTCCCTGGTGGTTCCGGGGATGGGTGTCACAATCGCTCGATCCTCCTTAAGAAGAGCGTTCAGCAGGCTGGACTTGCCCACGTTGGGCTTGCCCACGATGACGACGTTCAAGCCTTCTTTGAGAATCTTGCCCTCCCCATACGTGGCAAGCAGATTCTGCAGCTCCTTTTCGATTGATTCAATCTCCTCAAGAGTCTTGTTCCTATCCAGAGGCTCCACATCTTCCTCTGAAAAATCTATTTCCACCTCAAGCCTGGCCAGCATGTCGATTAATCGGTCTCGATAGGAGTTGATCTTCTCTGAAACATCGCCTTTCAAGTGTTTCAGAGCCAGTTTAAGTCCCAGATCGGTCTTAGCCCTGATTAGCTCTGCCACAGCTTCCGCCTGGGAGAGATCTATTCGCCCGTTGATGAAGGCTCTCAGGGTGAATTCGCCTGGCTCCGCCAATCTGGCGCCGCATTTTAGCGCCTGCTCCAGCACTCTTGTCAAAACCAGCTGCCCTCCATGACAGCTTATCTCAACCAAGTTTTCCGCAGTATAGCTTTTGGGAGCAGCGAAGACGGTAAGGAGAACCTCATCCACAACTTCGTTAGTCTCAGAATCAACTATTTCGCCATAACTGACCCGGTGTGAAGAAAGCTGGTCAACTGACCTTTCTCCTTTAAAGATTTTTCCGGCGATTTTGATGGAGTCCTTGCCGGAGATGCGAACTACGCCTATCCCTCCCTCACCCAACGGGGTGGAGATTGCAGCTATTGTGTCCTCAAGCCCTGAAGCGGTATCTCTTCCCTTCTTTGCCATGTGGCAAATATACCTGTTTTAACATCCAATGTAAAGTCGCCCTCAAGCAAAGAAAACAGGGGCGGGATGAATTCCCGCCCCTATTAACTTCGCAGTTTCAGCACGGCTCGCATCCATGCGATCTGGACGGGTCCGATGAGCGGACGCCCTACAGGCCTGCAGGGGCCGTCCGCCTTCGTCCGTCTGGGTGAATCGAACCCCCACGCCTCACTCCCTCATCAGTCGCAAGGCGGTGAGCCTCCTCTAAACAAGTAGCTTATTACATAGACCACATCACCGGATTGAACTACACCGTCACAGTTAGCGTCCCCAGCCTGCAAGATCGGGAGCGGCGGGGTCCCACCTCTGAACAAATAGCTTATCAGATAGACCACATCTCCAGCCTCAACGGCCCCGCTTTGATTGACATCTCCGCGCCAGAATTGAGCATATCTAATGGTGGTACAATCCTTCACAGTCAAGATCCCATCACTGAACCCGTTGACGTACACATTGCCAACGCTGTCCACTGCCAGGTCACGCCCGCCGTCAAAGCCAGCAACCGGTCCACCGTATGGTCCATCGTATCTTTCCACCCAGACCTCGTTACCTGAAGGATCGTACTTGATGGTGGCGTAGTCGGGGTCTCCTTCTGTGCCAGGAGTTTGCCCGGTGACATAGACGTTTCCGGAATCATCTACTGCCAAAGCAAAAGCGCAATCGAAGGCACCCTCTACACCGTACAGCCTTACCCAAAGCTCATCACCCGAGGCATCATAAACTATGGTGCCATAGTCCTTGCAGTCGTATCACCCGCCCTCCATGTGGCTGGCCCCTGTCACATAAACTCGGCCCTCATGATCCACGGCTATGGCTTTGGGTACATCCGGCCCGTCTCCAGGACCGTTGTACCTTCTTACCCAGGCGGTGTCACCATTCGGATAGTACTTTATCGTGACGTAGTCGTCGTCTGAATCAGTGCTGTAACTTGTCCCGGTTACGTAGACATTGCCGGAAGCGTCCACAGCGACGGCTCTACCCGCATCCGCTCCGTTTCCCGGACCGTTGTACCTGCCCACCCAGGCGGTATCTCCGTCAGGATAGTACTTTATGGTTGCGCAGTCCGTGGCTGTCTCACTGGCGTAACTTTCTCCGGTTACGTAAGCAAAACCGAAATCATCTATGGCCAAGGCGTGAGCGCAATCAAGTTGATTTCCGGGTCCGTCGTAAGTCCTCAGCCAGGCTGTATCGCCGTTTGGATAGTACTTTATGAGGACATAGTCCTCATTTGTTTCCTCGTCGAGACTTTGTCCAGTGACATATGCATTGCCGGAAGCGTCCAGCTCTACGGCCGTGGCAAAATCCTCGCCGTTGCCAGATCCATTATGCCGCCATACCCAGACCTCGCTGCCGGAAGAATCATACTTTATGGTGGCAATGTCTGAGTCCGTCCCCACTCCAAAGCTCCATCCGGTCACGTAAACGTTACCCGAGCCATCCACAGCTATGTCCTCAGTCACGTCATTCGAGCCGGCCGGTCCGTCGTAGCTTCCAACCCATTTAGCAATTCCATCTTTCGAGTACTTTATGGTAAGATAGTCGGTCGTGATGATATCAGAGACGTAACTGTTACCTGCAACGTAGAGATAGCCGGAAGCATCTAAAGCTAAGGCACCGCCTTCGACGATTGCCGGTCCGGCGTATCTCCTCACCCAGGCGGTATCGACGGACTGGGCAGCGGCAGACGCGCTAGCCAAAAGCAAAATCGCCAATATACAGAACTTTCTGGTCATACTCCGACTCCTACCTTAGGTTTAGGGGTTAGCCTTGCTCTCATGTGGCTTCTGGCAGAACTGTTTCGTCTCCTTGTATTTGCCGATGAACTCCTGATGTGACATGAACCCGTAATAGGTCTCCGGTTTGTCCGGCTCAAGTTCGTAAGCTTTATGAAGTACAGAGACGTCCTTCACGCCGTAGTGATTCCAGAATCTGAGAGGGTAGTACTCATAAGTGCCGGGGCTTCTCCGGCTTGCCGTCTAGGGACTGACTGCGCACGCGTAATCGAAGCACAGGAGCAGGAAAAAGAATATCCACAGTGCGTGGTGAAATCGTCTGGTGATTCTGATCCTCCTCATCTTGAGATTCATGCCTCCTTTGGCAGTGGCATCTCACCCTTTAATACGCACCACGTTCAGATGGGTTCAGAGTTTTTTCCAGAAGCCGGCTTCAGCCAACAGCGTCGGATAGGCCTTGCGACCATATCCGACCTAACTTTCTAACGAGAGCCACTGCGCAAGCCGATTTCCACAATATCATTTACAATGGCCTCACTTGCAGAAGGTCGGTGTTGGCACTTTGTTTCTGCAAACTCGTACTTATCCTTTGTGACTCTAATTGGCTGCCTCTTTCCCGCTACCATGATGTGCGACTTGCTTTTATCTAGTGTTATCTGCAATGATAGGGGCGGGATGAATTCCCGCCCTTATCAGATCCACGATTTACTTGTTGGGGTCGCACTCATGCGGCCGGTGGGCCTCCGTCCTTCGACAGGCTCAGGATGGTCAGTTTAAGGTCAGACTCATCTGCCTGAAGCTTAACCACAGCCTGGCGGGTCACCGTTTCTGAAAAGGTAGTTGACCAGAAAGACCACGTCACCGGGTTCAACCGCGCCGTCACAGTTGGCATCTCCGGCCCACAGAGGATAGGGAGGAGAATCACCTCTGAAAAAGTAGTTTATCATATAGACTATATCCGAAGGGTCAACCACCCCGTCTGCGTTAGCGTCGCCCCGCAAGAAGACCTGGAAGGTCCAAGTTTCGGTTGACCAGGTTTCTGCATACTCATCATAAGCTCTCACCTTCCAGTAGTAGGTCCCCAGATCAAAGGCAGCCGTGTAACCGCTAGTCAAGAGGCCTCCGCAGACAGCCGTGGAGTCCGGATGGAAGGAAGGAGAATGACTGACATACAGGTCATATCTCACTTCGTCCAGGGGATCGGGGTCTATGGCATCTTCCCATTCGAAGATCACAATGAAACTCAAAAGAGAGCTGTCCGGGGGCATAAGGAGGGAAAACGCATCAGGAGGGGAGTTCTCCACATACTTTATGGTGGCGTAGTCGTATCCTGTGGCACCACCTTCACTATAACCGGTCACGTAGACGTTGCCGGAATCGTCCAAAGCTATGTCACGCCCCCCGTGCCAGCCCTCTGCCTGCCCGTGGTACCTTTGTATCCAAGCCACGCTCCCCAAAGAATCATACTTAATGGTGGCATAGTCCACGTACGGTGACATATCCATACTCTCTCCGGTTACGTAGACATTGCCGGAATCGTCTACTGCCAGAGCATAAGGTCGATCAGAGTCGAAAGGTCCGTAGTACGTTGCTTCCCAAAGGACATTACCCGAGGCACCATAAACTATGGTGCCGAAACAGCTGCAGGACGCTCACCCGGTCGAGGTTCGGAGGGCTCCTGTCACGCAGACTCGACCCCCGGCATCAACCGCCAAATCATACGGTCTATCCGGTCCGTTCACCGGACCATTATATCGTCTTGTCCAGGCAGTATCTCCATTTGGGTAGTACATTACCGTGAGGTAATCCTTGTCAGTGCTCTCTAAGTAACTCTGACCTGTCACATATACGTTACCCTGTGGGTCTACAGCTATGGCAAGAGCTGCATCCCAGGCGGCACCCGGACTGGTGAATCGCCGCACCCACGCGGTGTCACCGTTTGGATGGTATTTTACGGTGGCATAGTCGAAGCCCGTCGCCGCGGTCAGGCTTTGTCCGGTCACCAGGATGTAACCAGACTCGTCCAAGGCCACCGCCGTAGCGTAATCGTAGTCGTTGTCCGGGCCGTCGTATCTCCTCAGCCACAGGGTGTCTCCGGCAGGGCCATACTTTATTGTGACATAGTCCCTGTTTGTGTCCTCATACAGGCCTTGGCCGGTCACATAGACATTCCCCAAATCGTCCGCGGCTACCCCCGTGGCAAAATCCTCACCGTTAGACGTTCCGTTATACCTCCTGACCCAAAGCTCGTTTCCGGAGCCATCATACTTCACGGTGGCCCAATCCACCCCTGTTTCAGAGCCGGTGCTCCAGCCGCTCACGTACACATTTCCAGAAGCGTCCACTGCTATCACGTTGGCCACGTCATCGAGGCCGGCCGGTCCGTCGTATCTTCTGACCCAGGCGGTGTCTCCATCTGGAAGATACTTTATGGTGAGATAGTCCCACCATGTCCCACTGCCGGTACTGTATCCGGTGACGTACGCGTTGCCTGATCCATCAACTGCTATAGCCAGAGCCTTGTCCCAGGCGCTTGCCGGCCCGTCGTATCTGCTTACCCAAGCGGCTCCCATGTTCTGAGCTACTACCGGCGTACTTGCCAAAAGCAAGATCACAAAAACGAAAAACGTTCTGGTCATGCGGCGACTCCGTTTTGAAGGTGAGGAGCAGAATAGATGTCTTCTCTTGTATGAAGGTGTTCCACCACTACTATAACTCAAAAATCCGAAAAATCAAGAAAAATCTTTCCCTGCGAACGCATACCTTGTCCCCTTCCCAGATCGCAGGTGTTAGGCAACAGTGACACGTTGACTCACAGTGTGCATTGGGCCTTTCCTTAGTGCTCCCCATCAAGCGGATGAGAACAGATCAGTAGTAGGGGTCGCATTTATGTGACCCGCGGGTTCTATGAATTGAACCCCTACAGATCCCATCTGTCTTGAATCCTGTATATCTCCTGCGGGGTCACGATGATGTCTACTCTGGCGTCATGCTCAACGTGGGGCACGGAATCGACCAATTGCAGAGCATGAACGGTGGTAACAACGGGGATTTCGCCGAATTTGTCTCTAATCGTCTGGACTTCGATGTCACCGTAGCCCCCTCCTTTACCCAATCTCCAGCCCGACCGGTCCACAGCTACGCAGCTGGTAATAATCAAATCCGGCCTGGGAATTTCTCTAACCGGCTTGCCATACTTGAACGCACCCCTAATGCTGGACGCCTCTTGCTCCCTGCCTTTCACATTCTGAGGATCGATCTGCAGACACCCGTGTTTCAGTCGTGGAGATGCCATTATCAAAGTCTTCCCATCTTTCAAAGCGAATTCTCTGATCCTCTTCTGCGGCGAATCCGGGTTAGCGAAAACAACCCTGGCTTTTTTCCATTCCGGCAGCGTTCGCACCAAGTCGGCGGCCTTGTCGCTCCCGATGAAATTGGGAATTCGACCTCTGATCGGGAGTGGAAAGACAGCAACATTCTTTTGCTCCAGAAGCTGCCAGATTTCGTTTCTTAACCGTTCTTTTTCCTCGGAGATTTTATTTTTCATAACAGATAATCATGCACAAGAAGCTCGTGTTCTAGCTCCCCCTGTGTCGCCCTCTCCATTTCGTGCAGAGGGGGATTAAGGGGGGAGAGGTCAAAATAGCTTGCTCATCACCCACATCAGGATTACTATGGATATAAGCGCATCGATCACTACCAAAACTGAGTATCTCACATCCCGCCAGGTCACATCGGCAGAAAATGGCGACTTGGTCAGAAGGAATTTGAACTTCTCGCCTGTCCGTGAAACCGCCACCTTTTGCCACCCCTTCAAGAGAAGCCTGAGCACTAAAACAAACAAAAGAACCAGTATTGCTATCTTGAGTCCATCTAAATCTCGCATCTCAGTAGAATAATCTAAAGAGTGTGAAGGCCTGTAAGGCGTCCCTCATACTTTCTAAAGCGTGAAAACGAGAACCAGCACCCAACTTCAGTTAAGTGCTGGTCTCCAGCCACAACCATGAGCGTCTTCACAAACGATTAAGTTTCCGGTGCGGATGCCTCTTGATTTGCATTTTCATTCGCCTCGCCTTTCACCACCCTGGCCACATCCACCACCCTGTCTCCTGCGGTCAGGTTTATCAATCTCACCCCCTGGGTAGCTCGCCCAATCACGCTTATCTGCTTGACCGGCTGCCTGATAATGATCCCCTTCTGGGTGATGAGCATCAGCTCGTCATCGGTCACCACTTCTTTGATATCTACCACTCTTCCGTTCTTGTCGGTGATCTTGATGTTGATTATCCCTTTGCCGCCACGATTGGTCACACGATAGTCAGAAATGTTGGTGCGCTTGCCGTAGCCCTTTTCAGTGACTGAGAGTAAGGTAGCGTCCCTTTTGACCACCACCATGCCGATCACCACGTCTTTCTTCCCCAAGGTGATTCCCTTCACGCCGTAAGCTGCTCTTCCCATATCTCGAACCTTGTCCTCGTGGAATCGAATAGCCTGCCCATCCCTGGTCGCCAGGACTGCGTCACATGTGCCGTCCGTGATTTTGGCCTCGATCAGATTGTCTTTCTCCGGGATGTTCATGGCGTTGATTCCGCCTCTTCGGGGATTGCTGAAGGCAGAAAGCACCGTTTTTTTGATTACCCCGTTCTGGCTCGCCATAACCACAAAATGCTTGTCGTCAAACTCTCTCACCGGCAGAAAGGCAGCGATCTTTTCCTCCTCCCCCACGTCCAACATGTTCACAATAGGCTTGCCCTTAGCCAGCCTCCCGCCCACCGGAATCTCGTGCACCTTGATCCAGTGACATCTTCCCCTGGGCGTGAAGAAAAGGATGTAGTTATGGGTGGAGGCGATGAACAGATGCTCGACAAAATCCTCCTGCTTGGTCTCAATGCCGATCACTCCCCTTCCGCCCCGGCTCTGCCTCCTGTATGAGGTGATGGAGAGCCTCTTGATGTATCCGGAATGGGTGATGGTGATAACCATGTCCTCTTCTGCGATCAGATCCTCGATGGTGAACTCCTCTTCCTCCTCCTCCCGTATCTCAGTTCTGCGCTCGTCCCCGTATTTTTTCTTAAGCTCGAGAAGTTCCTCTTTGATTATGCTCATCCTCTTGGGCTTGCTTGCCAGGATCCCTTTGAGCTTCTCGATCAGTTTGATCGTATCCAGATATTCCTGCTCAACTTTTTCCCTCTCCAGACCGGTGAGCCTCTGAAGCCGCATATCCAGAATAGCCTGAGCTTGAATTTCAGACAGCTTGAATTTCTCCATCAGACCATTCCGGGCATCCTCTACGGTCTTGGATGCTCTGATAAGCTTTATCACTGCATCAATGTGATCTAAGGCGATCTTTAGCCCTTCAAGGATGTGGGCTCGATGCTCTGCTTTTTTGAGCTCGAACTGAGTCCTGCGGGTAACGACCTCGTGCCGGTGCTCCAGGAAGAGAGTTAGCAGCTCTTTTAAGTTCAAAACCTTCGGTTCACCGTCCACCAGCGCCAGCATGATCACCCCGAAGGTGGTCTGCATCTGGGTGTGCTTGAAGAGCTGATTCAGAACCACATCCGTCTGCGCATCCCGCTTGAGCTCCACCACGATCCTCATGCCGTCCCGGTCCGATTCGTCTCTTAAATCAGAGATTCCTTCAATAAGCTTGTCCCGCACCAGGTGAGCGATCCTCTCCAGAAGGTTGGACTTGTTTATCTGGTACGGTATCTCGGTGATGACTATGCTCTCCTTGCCGCTCTTATGCTTTTCCACATTGACCCTGGCTTTTAGTATAACCCTCCCCCGTCCGGTCCTATAAGCCTCCACGATGCCCTTTTTACCCTGAACGATTCCTCCGGTAGGAAAATCCGGGCCCGGAACATACTCCAAGACCTTTTCATCCTCCAACTCGGGCTCGTCAATGAGAGCCACCAGGGCATCCACCACTTCGGTTATGTTATGGGTGGGGATATTGGTTGCCATCCCCACGGCAATGCCGGACGCACCGTTGCAGACCAGATTGGGGAACTTGCTGGGCAGCACGACTGGCTCCTGTCGGGTCTCATCGTAATTGGGCTGGAAGCCGACGGTCTCTTTCTCCAAATCCTGCAACATCTCCGTCGCCAGGGGAGCAAGTCTTGCCTCGGTATACCTCATGGCTGCCGGGGCATCGCCATCAATGGAGCCGAAGTTGCCCTGTCCGTCAACCAAAACGTACCGCATATTGAAATCCTGCGCCATCCGCACCAGGGTGGGATAGACCACCTGCTCTCCGTGGGGATGATAGTTACCTGAGGTGTCGCCGGCAATCTTGGCGCATTTCCTATGGGGCCTTCCCGGAGCCAGATTGAGATCATTCATCGCCACCAGAATGCGACGGTTGGAGGGCTTCAGCCCGTCCCTGACGTCGGGTAAGGCGCGGGCAGTGATCACCGACATGGAGTAGTCGATGTAAGAGGACTTCATCTCCTCTTCAATGTATACCGGAACGATCTTTTCTCTTTCCATAGCCATATTAAACCTCACGTGATCAGAAAATTCCTTTTCCTCTCATAGAGTTAGGAGTAGAAATGCGAAGGATTCAAAGTTCAAAATGCAAAAACCAAAATTACGATTCAAAATCCAAAATTAAAAATCTCTTGGGGCAGGGTAATTTTGAATTTTGCTCTTTGCATTTTCAATTCGTCTAACCTCTCCGCCTGTTTCCCCTTCTCCACTCTGTGGAGAGGGGAACTGAGGGGTGAGGTAAATATATGCTTTTTCTTACATTTACGCAACACCCAGGCTGGATAAAAACCACATTTTTGCGGGGTGATGAATTCCCGACCCTATGCTGTAGAGGCCACATTTCTGTGGTAGGCAGATCCGCCTACGGCGGACATGCGGCCCGCGGGCTCGATGAGTCGAACCTCTACGTCCCTTCCGTAGAGCAGGGCATTCAGCCCTGCCAGCTCGTATCCGTGAACGTATTGAAGGGAAAACGTGGTAGCCGCCCCGCCTTTGGCGGGGCGCCCTCTCGCACCCTATCTGCCCTAGGCAGATCCGCCTCCGGCGGAAAGGGTGCGGCTACCACCCTTTCCCCTAAAATAAGCCCAATTGCTCGGTCGGCTGTTTCTCCTTCTCCGCGAAAATCTGTATCTTGCCATAGACCCCGTCATGCCCCGGAGTTATTTGCAGATTTCCCTCTCTGACTCTCCTAATTCCCTCAAGGATCTTGGGCGGCGTGGATTTTTCCAATTCCTCCAAAGGAAGATCAAGAAGTATCCTGAACTCGGAGCCGAACGTGGAGACCAGCCTCAGATACTCGCTTTCCACCCCTTTGGTATCCACACCTTGATTTAAGGCCTCTGCGATGATCTCCTGCAGGGGTATCAGATGCTTGCAGGGAATGGCTCCTTCCGGTTTGAATCCCTCCGGCCGATCAGACAGTGTCTCAACTCGATGCATCACGCCGACAGTGAGCTTGCGCCCGCATACCGGGCAGATGTTTTTGTGTTTTCTGGATTCGGCTGGTGAGAAGAGTACCCCACAGTTCCGGTGCCCGTCGAAGTGGTACTTCCCTTCCTCCGGGAAGAACTCAATGCTGAAAAGAAATTTGTTTTTGTCTCTGGTTTTGATCGCTTTTACTATATCCTTGAAGCTCATCTCGCAGTTGAAAGCATTCGCCTCCCGACCTATGCGATTCGGGGAATGCGCGTCGGAGTTGGAGATTAAGGCTATCTTGTCCAATGCAGACCAACGCCAGTTCATCTCCGGATCAGAAGATAGGCCGGTCTCAATGCAGGAGATGTGTTTTAACTGCTCCTCAAAACAGTCCTCCAGGCAATCAAAACCGGAATTGGCTCCGAACACGGAAAACCAGGGTGTCCAGGCATGAGCCGGCACTATGAAACACTGGTCCGTGATGTCTGCGATTATCTCCACCAGCTCCTTGGTGGGAAATCCGAAGATGGGCCTGCCGTCCGACCCCAATTTGCCGTACTGGGAGAGTTCCTCGTTTATCTTTTCCACCACCTCAAAGCTGGGTGCAAAGATCATGGTGTGAATTCTTCTGCCCGATCCACCTTGCTGAAACATGTTGCTCACCTCGGTGGTAAGCATGAAATGAACTTCTTTCTGGGAACCGTTATCTACGATTCCTGCAGACCTTTTGAACTCCCTTTTCAGCGTAAAAAGTCCGAAGCCGGTGGGCTGTAGCTTCTGCTTCAGTTCTGCAAAGTAGAAGGGATGGGTAAAGTCCCCCGTCCCAAGTAGACCTAAGCCCTTGAGGTTCGCCCACCGAGCCATATTCTCCACATCCATCTCTTTGGAAGTAGCCCGACTGTACTTGGAGTGCACGTGAAAATCGGCTATGAATTTCATTTTTATCTCCAGGTGAGGGAAAAATCCATTCTGTTTATGCAATAATTATACTCACCCAACACCCGCTTGTCAACCTAAACTTCTCGGGACAGCCCTTGGATCTCTTGCTCCTGCCGCGCAAGCTGAAGCCTGCGTCCATTCACCCCTTACTTACTCCGAATTGCTTTGTAGCAGGGAACAGGGATAAAATCCCGCTGAAAAACGATAGAACTCTGACAAAGAAAAACCAAGCCTGCTTCAGTCACTCTGAAACGAATTCAAGAATTCACCTACCGTGTAGTGCGAGCCGGTTAAGCAGATAATGTCGTCAGCCTTGGCTCCCTTCAGAGCGAAAAGGTAAGCTTGCGTGACTTGGGGCACGATTTCGACCGGTATATCTTTTTTTGCGATTGCTTTTTTCAAATCCTCTGGATCGGCCGCCCTCTTGTAATCCGGCTTGGTGAGAATCAGAAATTCTGCTTTCCTACAAATCTCCTTTAGCATCGCCTGGTGGTCTTTGTCTTCCATGACTCCGAAAACAAAGATGATTCGCTTCCCGGGGAAGAGTTGATCCAGAGAGTGAATCAAAGCTGTCATTCCCGGCGGATTGTGAGCTACATCCAACAAGACCAAAGGCTCCTTCCTAAAGACTTCCAGCCTTGCCCGCCAGTTTACTTGCTTTAGACCTCTCCTGATTGCGGGTTCATCAACTTTCCAGCCCAATTCCCTCAGCTTTTGAGCCGCGGTCAGAGAAGTCAAGGCGTTTCGAAGCTGATGCTCGCCTGCCAAGTTCAATTCGAGGTTTTGGTAGTCAACAGAATTCGAGGAAAAATTGAATGTCCAACCATAAATGGAGGAGTCTGACATCTCGCAGTTTGATCCGTCCTGAACGCGGATAAGCTCTGATTTTCTCTGCGCACAAACAGCTCTGATCGCATCCAGGGCTTCCGCCTGATCCACCGCGGTGATGGTAGGGACGCCACGCTTAACGATTCCTGCTTTTTCGTTGGCTATCTGGGGAATGGCATCTCCCAGATGTTTGGTGTGTTCCCGCCCTATATTCGTGATGATCGAGAGCAGCGGCGTTACCATATTGGTGGCATCCAATCTGCCGCCCAGACCTGTTTCCACAACCGCTACATCCGCCTGCTTCTGAGCAAAATACTGAAACGCCAGGGCGGTGGTCACTTCGAAGAAGGTATAGCCTTTTTGTTCGATCTCATCCTTGAGCTTGTGGACAAAATCTAAAATGAAATCTTTGTCCACCAACTCATATCCGATCTTGACTCTCTCCCGAAAATCCACCAGGTGGGGAGAGGTATACAGCCCCGCTTTGTATCCAGACTCGCAGAGAATCGAATGGAGAATCGCCGCAACCGAGCCTTTGCCATTGGTTCCGGCAATATGGATGGAGGGAAACCTATCGTGTGGATTCCCCAGTCTTCGCAGGATTCCGGTGATGTTTGACAGATCTAGCTTTATCCCAAACCGCTCGAGATTATACAGGTAAGAAATCGTCTCTTGATAACTCATGGACAACCCATCCCCTTTATCCATTCCATCCGTTGACTCATCCTTTCGGTCCGTGAAATCCGCTCAATCCGCTGGCCAGCTTATCAGCAGCCCCACCCAGAATTCATTTTCATCATTTATAGTTTCATTAGGCACGATCACATAGTTGATGCTGGGACTCAGAGTAATTCCTTTCAGACCAAAATCGGTGGAAATCCCAAGACAGATATCCGAGAAGCCCGGATCGACTCCGATGCCACGATACTGCTCGGTATATCCTACTAGGATATTCGAACAAAGAACTTTGCCTACCACATGAAAATCACGACTCAACGATATCGTAGTATAAATTCCGTCTCCCAGGTTGAAATCATAATACAGACTTACAGACGGCGACATGGGAATAGAGTTTGCAGTCACCCCCGCATATACCTCGGGCGTAGCCGAATTATTGTCCGGATAACCCGATATGGTGGGAAAGGTGAAATAGCCGAATCCAGCTGAAACACTCATGTGTTCGGAGAGGGGCCTATCATAACCTAAAACCAAGTCCAGTTCTACAAAATCGGTGTCGGCTAATGCCACCGCGGACCAGAGATTGAACCACACTCCACTCTTGCCGAAACCGAACGTGACCGAGGGCTGTATGGCGGGACGATCGTCAACAATGGTATCAAATCCTCTCCATATGTATTTCGAGACGACAGCCAGGTCGGAACGAAAACCGATTCTTGCCGGGCTGGTTTGGGGAAGCAAGAGAAGAGTCAGAATCGCAAAGCTTAAAACGGAGATGCTTCTACTGGCGATTTTCATCTAACGCGCAGACTCCGGCTTTCTGTGAGTACTTTGAAGCCGTTGGCAATTTAAGCTTAGGGGCAGGAAGTGTCAAGGGATTTTGGAAGATGTGTAGATACAGGAAATTCGTTGACAAATAGGAACTTGGTATTACATTATATTTAGGCTAAGCTTGAAGCTGAAGACGGGTTTTTCCTGAGCGGACTTGAAGATCCGCTTTTCCATCCCTTATCAGGAGGTCTCTTGTGAAGCGAATTTTAGATGTATTTGCTTTAGCTCTGCTTCTATTCATTTCTGTAGCTCCGGTTCAGACCGCGTGCGCCGGGGATTCAGATGATCCACCAAAGGGATTCATATTTACCGACCAGAATACGACTCCTCGTCAATACCATCGGATGCTGGCCGAGATGAAACAGAAAAGGCTGAATCAACTGCTCCAGTCAGGGAGATCCATACCCACCAAGGGGACTCTGGCTCAGAGTCATTACGACGTCAAGTATTACCGGCTGGATGTGAACCTGAACGACACCACCGAGATCATATCCGGCTCTGTTTACATGTATGCTCAGGCCTTAATTGACGGCTTCAACACAGTGGAACTCAACTTCTTCGAGAATCCCCAGATGTATATAGACTCCGTCAAGAGTGGCGGTGTGCCTCTCTCCTTCACCTGGAGCAATGACATTGTCACCATAACGCTGAACGACACTTACAATCAGGAACCATTCAACCTGATCGTCTACTATCACGGGCACCCTCTGGAGGGAGGCCTTCAATCCTTTAGCTGGGGATATCACGGGAGTCCTCCGATGCCGATGATCTGTACGGTCAGCTGTCCCTATTTTGCCCAGGCCTGGTGGCCCTGCAAGGACCTTCCCAGGGATAAGGCGGATTCGGCAGATATCAGCATAACCGTCCGTTCAGACTTGTATGTCGCATCGAACGGGCTTCTCAGAGACATAGTTGATCAGGGGTCGACGAAAACATACAAGTGGCATGAGGGATACCCCATAACCACCTATTTGATCTTCGTTTCAGCGACAGACTACTCCATTTTTTCAAACTGGTATCATCCCCTTCAAGGAGATTCCATGCAGGTCATCTACTACGTTTACCCCGAACGCCTTTCCCAGGCTCAGGCTCTTTACCCTATGACTCCCTCCGCGATTGAGTTTTATGCCGGCTTATTTGGGGAGTATCCCTTTTTGGAGGAAAGGTACGGGATGGCTCATTTCACCTGGGGTGGCTGCATGGAACATCAAACCTGCGCCAGCATGTCCTCTTCCTGGTACTCGCAATGGGTTCTGGTACACGAGTTGGCCCACCAGTGGTGGGGGGACTACATCACCTGCCACAACTGGCACCACACCTGGTTAAATGAAGGATTTGCAACCTACTGCGAGGCTCTTTGGGCGGAGCACACCTATGGCGAAGATTATTATCACTCCTACATGGACGGTATCGACTACTTCCTTGGGGGAAGCATCTTTGTGCAAGACACCACCGATGTCTATAGTGTGTTCGGAACGATAGTGTATGACAAAGGAGCTTGGGTATTGCATATGCTGCGCCACGTTGTCGGAGATTCGGCGTTTTTTGAGATTCTCAGAACATACTATTCGGATCCGCGTTTCGCTTACGGAGTTGCAGAAACTCAGGATTTCCAGGATATCTGCGAAACTGTCTCCGGCATCGATTTGGACTATTTCTTCGACCAATGGATCTACGGAACCTATTATCCCCGCTATCAATATTCGTACACCTGGGAATCAGTAGGGGGAGGTTACTACGACGTGTTCATTCATATTGGGCAGACTCAATCCACTGAACCTACCCACTTCACCATGCCGGTTGACATAACCGTTAGCACGTACTCTATGGATACCTTGGTAACGGTTTTCAATGATCCCAGACACAAAGATTTCATAGTCCGTGTTCTCTCCGCGGGTATCAACGTGGATGTGGACCCGGACAGGTGGATTTTAAGATCGGTCTCTTCCACCTCTTATGGGATGAACATAATCACCACCGATTTGCCCCCGGACTCCCAGTTCTACGCTTACGCGGAGACGCTTGTGGTCAAAGGTGGAACTGCTCCCTATACCTGGGAGGTGGAAAGCGGCAGCCTGCCGGACGGACTGGAGTTGGACTCTGTAACTGGGGTCATCTCCGGTGTCCCAACGGTTTCGGATAGCTTCGATTTCACCATCAAGGTTACCGACTCAAGCTCACCCGGCAAAACTGATACCCAGGAGCTCTACGTCGTGGTAACGGAGACTCCATTTATGCATGGGGATGCCAATCACGACTTTGTGATAGACGGGGCAGATGTAATATACATCATCAACTATCTCTACCGGAGTGGCCCCGAGCCCTTTCCCTGGGATGCCGGGGATGTCGACTGTGACGGAATAGTAGGCCCGGGAGATGTGGTCTATCTGCTCAATTACCTTTTCAGAAACGGCCCCCCTCCCTGCTAAGGGGAGTAGTTCGGTTGAAGCTGACCAATATCGCCTCCGTCGGTGAGAAGCTACCGGGGCTCTCTTTCTGTGCTTGATTTGTTAGAATCATATGCTTGGTACGAAATCACCCGTTCTAATCTTAGATCAGATTGCACCCTCAGAGATCCGATCGGGACATGTTTGCCGGAAGTTCTTCTGCTGCAGATGAGAGAGAACTGCGTTTTGGCTGATCGGGTCCGTAGAATTTACAGCTATTGCCCACGCCTTTCTGGAAGCTTAATCAGATTTGATTCGACTTTATCGTCTCATCAGTCGTATTTAGATGTTAGCCTCTGAGGCCTTGACCACCGAGAGCGTGGATCATGTCAAAAGAGCAGAAAATTGTTGACAAAAGTGGACATTGTATTAAATTAAAATTAGGCTAAACTGATAAGGTAAGTCGGGTTTAGCTTTTTTGTTGGGCTGTTTTGCTCCGGTCATCAATTGTGATCCTTCTCAGGAGGTTTTCCATGAAATGCCTTGTAAATGTTTTTGCTTATAGTTTTGCTGTCCTGGTCGCTGTCTTTTGGAGCCAGAATCTTCCGGCCCAGCAATCAGGTCAACGGTCCGGTGAGGTTTTGTTCACCGACGAGAACACAACTCCGAGTCAGTTCCACCAGATGCTGGCAGAGATGAAGCAGAAAAGGTTGAACCGGCTACGTGAGCTGGGGAAAACTACTCCCATCAAGGAGACTGCAGCTCAGGCTCACTACGACGCCAAATACTACCGTTTGGACTTGACCTTGAATGACACCACCCAGATCGTCTCCGGATCAGTCTACATGTATGCGGAAGCCTTGATCAACGGATTCAACGTGTTGGAGCTTAACTTCTTCGATAATCCCCAGATGTATGTTGATTCGATCAAAAGCAACGATGCTTTTCTATCCTTTCTCTGGAGCGATGACATCATCCGAATCTTCTTGAACCAGATTTATAATCACGAGCCTTTCGACGTCACCGTCTACTATCACGGGCATCCTTTGGAGGGTGGCCTTCAATCGTTTGATTGGGGCTATCACGGAAGTCCTCCCAAGCCGATTATGTGCACCCTAAGCGAGCCGTATTTTGCCCAAGCCTGGTGGCCTTGCAAGGATCTTCCCAGGGACAAGGCGGATTCGGCAGACATTAATGTAACCGTGCGGTCGGATCTATATGTGGGCTCCAATGGGCTTTTGCGAGAGATCGTGGACCACGGCTCAACCAAGACCTACAAGTGGCACGAGAGATATCCCATTACCACCTATTTGATCTCTATCGCGGCCACCAACTACACTATCTTCTCCAATTGGTATGAATCCTTGAGCGGAGACTCCATGGAGGTCATATACTATGTGTATCCGGAGAAGCTGTCCCAAGCACAGGCGCTGTGGCCCATCACCCCCTCCATGATCGAGTGCTACGCCACGCTGTTTGGAGAGTATCCCTTCCTGCAGGAGAAATACGGGATGGCGCATTTCACCTGGGGTGGTGCCATGGAGCATCAGACCAACACCAGCTTTTCCTCCACCTGGTACTCCGAATGGGTGGTGGCGCATGAGCTGGCACACCAATGGTGGGGGGACTATATCACCTGTCACAATTGGCACGACATCTGGCTCAATGAGGGGTTTGCCGTTTACTGCGAGGCGCTCTGGGCGGAATGGGAATATGGAAAAAGCTACTATCACACCTACATGAACAGCTTCGCCTATTGGGGGGGAGGAACCATATTTGTCGAGGACACAACCGACGCCTGGAATATCTTCGCCCCCATAGTGTATGACAAAGGGGGATGGGTTCATCACATGCTGAGGCACGTGGTGGGGGACTCTACCTATTTTGATATCATGAGAGCTTATTACTACGATCCCCGATTCGCCCACGGTGTGGCGGAAATCGAAGATTTCCAGGAGGTGTGCGAGACGGTCTCCAGCATGGATTTAGACTATTTCTTCGACCAATGGATCTACGGAACCTACTATCCCAAGTATAAGTATTCAACTTTTTCGGAACCTGTTGGGGATAACCAATATGACGTTTACGTTCACATAGATCAAAGCCAGACCACAGACCCCACCTATTTCACCATGCCCATTGACATTCGCATAGTCACCTATGACATGGATACAATTGCGGTGGTGTTCAACGATCCCCGACATCAGGATTTCGTTTTCCGGGTTAACTGGGGCATTGCTGGTCTTGAATTGGACCCGGACAGATGGATACTGCGAACGTCCAACACGGACATCTATGGCCTCAATATAGTCACCACCGATCTACCCCCTTCCAGGTTGGGCTCTGCTTACGCAGAAACTCTTCTGGCCAAGGGAGGCACAGCCCCCTATGGGTGGGCAGTGTCGAGTGGCGATGTGCCGGACGGACTGGAGTTGGATTCGGTAGCCGGAGTCATCTCCGGCATCCCTACGGTAGTAGACAGCTTCGATTTCACCATCATGGTCATCGACGATGACCTAAATACCGACACGCAAGGATTCCACATCATGGTGAGGGAGTTCATGCGAGGGGATGCCAACAACGACTCGATGGTTGATGCCGGAGATATCGTCTACCTAATCACCTATCTGTACCGCAATGGGCCTGAGCCTGTTCCATATGAGGTTGGCGACGTTAACTGCGATGGAGAAGTCAATGCGGCGGACGTAGTTTATCTGATCAATTACCTTTTCAGAAACGGGCCACCGCCGTGCTAGATGCGGCTTTTGGGGGAGACGGAGATGGGCCCATGAATCATGGACTGTAAACTATAGAGTATCCTAAGGGGAGCAACCGAGCCCCGGTCTCCTAAGTGAGATCGGGGCTATTTTGTCTATCTTTCCTCTGAAGAGGCCAATTCCAGTCGATTTCTACCTTATCTTCAGGAGTTTCGCTACATTTGCAACCAACACAGGGAAAGGCACGTGGAAGGCTGGCCTTATCCGCCCAAGATAAGGATCCCTGAAGAAGGTACTTTGCCCGCCTTAAGGGGATTGTGTCAAACATTCGTAACAAAAAAGCCCCGCCGCGCTGGCGAGGCTTGTAAAGGCACACTTTCGCTTTTCTCTTTACTCTGTCTTCTCGTACACCTTGGTCATTATGACTTTCTCTAAGGGCATGTCTCTGTCATCGGTTTTAACCTGAGCGATCTTGTCCACCACGTCCATGCCTTTGACAACCTTGCCGAAAACGACGTAGTTTCCGTCAAGATTGGGAAGTGCCTTCAAGCAGATATAGAACTGACTGCCCCCTGAATTCAGATCCTGAGAACGGGCCATGCCTAAAGACCCCCGCAGATGCTTGGTGTCTGCCTTTTCGAAGTCTATTGTATACCCCGGGCCTCCGGTTCCGGTACCCAGAGGGTCGCCCCCTTGAATCACGAAGTCCGGTACTACGCGATGGAAGGTAAGGCTGTCGTAAAATTCGCTGATGACCAATCGCAGGAAATTCTCTGCGGTCTTGGGGGTCTTGTCCCAGAACAGCTCAAGCTCGATTGGGCCAAAGTTTGTCTCCACCACCACGACGGGGTTCTTCTCCCTTTCAATCGCCTCCTGGGTTATGGGCTTGGTCATTTCTTCTTCTGCCTCGGCAACCTGTTCCGGCTGCTCCTGGGGCGCCTCACCTTTTGGCTCCTCCTGCTTTCCACAACCAAACAGAAAGAAAACCAGCAAAACCGATAGAATAAGGACTTTTTTCATCCCTTCCTCCTTGAAATTGAAACGTCCTAAAGTCATTGTCTAAGAACAAAGGCGAATTCTCTTTATCACCTCCTGACCGGATAGGGTTTACTTTCTTTCAGATCGTGCCGAAAATACCAAACCACGTATCTGTTGTCAAGACAATTATGTGCTCGGGCGCAAAAAAGTACTTTTGGAGGGTGTACGATTTGATTCTCTTTGTCTCAATTGAAAAGGGCGGGATGAATTCCCGCTCTTGTGTCAATTGAGAAGGTCTCAGAAGCTTCGTAAGAATCGAAATTACGGAAAGATTCCGCGCTCCTTGTAGACCGTTTCCAGCCGGGAGAGAGCTACAATGTAAGCGGCCGTCCGCCAATCCGTATCGTATTTTTTCGCTGTATCGCGCACCCGGCCGTAGGCGTTGACGATCCTCTTGTGCAGTTTGCTGTCTACTTCCTCTAAATCCCAGAATTCGCTTCGTTTGTTCTGCAACCACTCAAAGTAGCTAACTATCACTCCACCTGAGTTGCACAAGATGTCGGGAATGAGATCAATCCCTCTCTCTTGCAGGATCTCATCGCCGTCCGGATCGGTGGGACCGTTGGCGCCTTCGGCTACAACTTTCACGCTCAGAAGTGGAGCCGTCTCCGCTGTTATCTGGTTTTCCAGTGCGGCCGGAATGAATATGTCTGCCCTGGTCTCAAACAAGGCCTCGTGATCAATGGGCTTAGCCCTGGGATAGCCAGCGATCAGATTCTTGTTCTCCTTGGCATAGGCCAGCAGATCCTCCGGGTCGATACTATCAGAGTTAGCCACAGCACCGCTGGCGTCTTCCGCTGCCATTAGCTTTGACCCGTGCTGTTTCAGTAGCAGGGAAGCCCAAGAGCCCACGTTTCCGAACCCCTGAACTATGTAAGTGGCTCCGTTTAGGTCGAAGCCTTTGTCCTTTGCCCATTCCTCGAGGGTGAACACCACCCCCTGGCCGGTGGCCTTATCCCGCCCCAAACTGCCGCCGGACTCAACCGGCTTTCCTGTAACCACGTGAATGTTCGCCTGCCGTTCATGAGGTGGCTGGGTAGAAACGAACGTGTCGACGATCCAGGCCATGATCTGGGCGTTGGTGTTTACGTCCGGAGCCGGGATATCGTACTCTGGCCCGATATTGCAACCGAGGGCGAAGGTAAAGCGGCGGGTTATCCTCTCCATCTCGCCGCACGTGCACTCGGAAGGGTCGAACTGAATTCCTCCCTTGGCGCCGCCAAAGGGTATGTTGGTCAGGGCTCCCTTCCAGGTCATCCAGGTGGCCAGCGCACGCACCTCGTCGATGTCAACCGCCGGATGAAAGCGCAGCCCACCCTTATAAGGACCCAGCGCATTGTTATGCTGCACCCGGTAGCCGGTGAACATATCGATCCCACCATCGTCCATCTTCACCGGGAAATTAACTATTATCTCGTTCTGAGTTCTGGCCAAGATCTGCCGGACGTCCGGATCCAGTTTCATCAGATCCGCTGCCTTGTTGAACTGCTTGGTTACATTATCGTAGACACTCGGCTTTTTGTTCTCGGGTACGTCGCTCACACTTTCCTCCTTGATAAAAGACAGATGATTTGTCTGAACATAAAAAAGATCAGCCAGCAGCCGCCGTCATACGCCCCCTTTTGAAGGATAGCTTGGCCAGCTGAGCACCTGACTTGGTGCTATATAGGCTGTAGAAACTTATTGCGTCGCTGATGCCCTTTTCACTCTTGGAGCACAAGATGTGATCTGCGGCCACCGAGAAATGGTATCTCTTCCCAGGCAGATCCGCGAGACGACCGGATCAATCTGTGCGTGGAAAAGCTGTGGTACTGGAAGTCAAGCCTGAGTATCGGTCATGAGTCCAGTATCTTCTCAGCTTCCTCTTTATCGACATCCATCACATACGGTATGCCGCTTATTTCTGCGGCCTCCCTGGTGATGGCGGCTATGTCATCTCTGGCAATGTATTCTAAAGCGAATTTACGGTTTCCTGTCATTATCTGGCGCAATCCTTGAGAAAGTCTTGCCACATAGGTATACACGCCCATGGCTCCCGGCGGAATTTTCTCGAAGTCGCTTCCGAACTTGGCCCGCAACTCGGGTGCAGTAACGAATATCTCCTCCGGGTGAGTCCCGAACCTCTCCACATAGACGGGGATTTGCCCTTCTTGGATGCGCTTTCCAATGGTTTTTCCGACCATAGCTGCAGTCAAGGGAGCCCTTGCCATGCCTATTAGCTTGAAATACGGTGCCCCCAGGGCAAGACCCTTGAATATCTGATCCTCCAGGGCGAACCCGCCAGCAATGGCGATGTCCGGAACGTACATTTCCTTCTTGGCCAGCCTATCCACGTACTGGTACAACAGAGACCACAGTTCCACGCCCGGGACGCCCCACTCGTTCATCATCCTCCAGGGGCTCATTCCCGTTCCGCCCCCGGCCGCATCTACGGTCAGCAGATCGATCTTGGCCAAAGACGAGTATTTGACCGCTCTTGCCAGATCCTGGGGTCTAAATGCACCCGTCTTCAAGAAGACATACTTCGCCCCGGCCTGGCGCAGTTCCTCTGCTCTTTGCACGAAGCTTTCCTCCGAGACCATGCCGATCCTGGAATGCCGCTCGAACTCCCTAAACGATCCGTGCTCAAAGGCCTTGATAACATCAGGATTGGTGGGGTCGGGAAGAACCACGTAGCCTCTCTGTTTTAAGGTCTGTGCTCTTTTCAAGTCTTTGATCTTAACCTCTCCGCCGATGTCCTTGGCTCCCTGTCCCCATTTTAGTTCAACCACCTCCACGCCTAACTTCGAGATGACGTACTCTTGAGTTCCCAACCTGGTGTCTTCCACATTAGCCTGAACCACGATGGCGCCGTACCCGTCCTGTTGCCAGTCTTTGTAAAGTTTCACCCGCGTCTCCATGTCTTTAGAACAGACTACCCGGTCACCTTTTATTTCGGATTCAGGATCCATTGCACAAACGTTTTCTCCGATGGTAAGGGCTATGCCGGATAGTGCCGCTCCTATGGCCAGACCCTCCCAGTTGTTCTTGGCAACTGCGGTTGAGCCCAATCCGGGGACAACGATCGGGGCCTTAAGCTTTATTCGCTTGTCATGCCCGATCGCTCTTTCCAGTTTTGCATTGGGGAAGATAGCTTTATCCGGGTCGGCCTCAATCCCCTGGGCACCTACGCAGGTACCCAAGATGGTGAAATGCGACAGATCCACTGGATAGGTTTTTTCAGCCGCCGTAGTCATTATACCGAAGGGCTGCGGATAGATCACCTCCGGCCCCCGGTAGGCGGACTTACCCACCTCGCACATCCCTATACATCCATCCACGCAGGTGACACAAAGACCGCTGAGAGAAACGACCGAATCCTCAGTTCGGTTCTTGGTCAGCGTCGCCGCTGACGCGTTTATCCTTGACAAAGACATCAATCCTCCCTTGTTAAAAATCCAAACGTAATAGGCTCAAGATCTGAGCCGGCAGATAAAAGAAGAAGTTCCCGTGCGATCATCGGTTGTCATTCTCCTTCTGTACTCTCTCCGGCTTTTCTTTTACACATGTTCCACAATCGCCTTTCAACCCCATGTAACACTTGTAGTCTTCATAGAAGTCCAGGCAGGTAGGTTGCACGGCATTATAGCATCTTCCGCATACGACTGACGCAGGCTCCGGGCCCTCGCACCGGAGCTGGCAGGCCGGACAGATGTAGATGCAGCCCCCACAGGTCCGGCAAACCTCAGAGGTCTTATCGAAGGGGGTGGTGATTTTAAGCTTACCCCCGCGGTCGGCAAAGCCTATTGCCTTTGCCATCATCTGCTCTTCACAAATCCTAACGCACAGCCCGCAGTACACGCAGTCCTCCCAGTCAGGCTTGAATCTGGTCCTGTCCACGCCAAATTTCGCGGCTAAGTCTTGTACAGTCTTCGACGTGGGACAACTGGCCAGCAGAAGCTCCAGCAGCACCTTTCTTGCCTGTACGACTCTCTTGCTGGCGGTCCTGACCTTGAGTCCCTCTTGAACCGGGTAAATGCAGGAGGTGGCCAGCTTTGAGCTTTCCCCCTCGCCTATCTCTACCACGCAGAGTCGGCACCCGCCCCAGGCGCTGAGCCCCTCATCATAGCACAGGGTGGGGATCTCTAAGCCCAGGAACCGAGCAACCTCGAGAACTGTCCAGCCCTCTTCCGCTTCAAAATCAATACCATCAATCCTTATGTTAGGCATCCGGCACCTCCTCGGCAACTGTGGAGTCCTTTTTCAGCTCTTCCAAGAAGATCTTGCCATCCTCAGTCTCCAGATCGCAGCGTAGACAGCGTTTAGCTTCCGTAACAGCTTGTTCTTCGGTCAGACCCCTTTCCACCTCTTTGAAATTGTGCTTCCTTTCATGAGGTGAGAGCTGACGCATTAAAGGGGGCTCAGTCTCCGCCAACTCTTCCTCGGAAAGCTCCAGCGGTTCCACGTATCTTGATGGCCTGGTTAGTCGGTACTCCCTCTGTACCGGCTTGCTTGACAAGAACTGGTTTATGGACTCCGCTGCGATCTTTCCTGAAGCTACGGCATCCACAACCGTGTTGGGCCCTGTCACCAGATCCCCGCCAGCGAAGACTTCTTTTCGTTTCGAACCAAGGGTCTCTGAGTCCACTATCAACGTTCCTCTTCGAGAGAACTCGAGGCCCGATACGTTTGAAATGAAAGCTGTGTCTGGCTGCTCGCCGATGGCCGCTATCAAGGTGTCCAATTCTACAATGAACTCCGAACCTTCAACAGGCAGGGGTCTTCTCCTGCCCGTTTGATCCACATCACCCATCTTCATCCTTATGAATTCGCAACCAAAGAGCCTGCCGTCGTTTGTGACTATCCTTTTGGGCGCGGTTAAATACTCGATATTTACTTCCTCCTCAAGCGCATCATCCATCTCTTCTTTATAGGCAGGCATTTCGTTGATGGTTCTTCTGTAGAAGATCGTTACACTTTCCGGCATTCCGGTGCGCAAAACCGCTCTGGCGGCATCAACGGCCGAGTTTCCGCCGCCGATCACCCCCACCCTCTTGCCGATCTCTACCTTTTCTCCAAGGTTTATGGCTGTCAGCACCTTCATGGCAGGTAGGACGCCCTCTGCGTCCTCACCAGGTAGACCCAGCTTCATTGACTTGTGGGCACCGGTAGCGACAAAAATGGCTTTGTAGCCCTGGGCAAGCAAGTCTTCCAGGGTGAGGTCCCTGCCGATGGCACAATTTGTTCGAATATCGACGCCTGCGCTTCTGATGTAGTCGATGTCGGCCTGTAATATGTCCCTGGGCAGTCTAAATGCAGGAACCCCCACGGCCAACATGCCTCCTGCCACGGGATGCTTTTCAAATGCGGTAACATCATAGCCCTTTTGTGCCAGATAAAAAGCACAGGTAAGGCCTGCCGGTCCTGAGCCGACCACCGCAACTTTGCCCTTTCCGTTCCTGGGTGTGGCTGCCGCTTTCAACAAAAGACCATTGGCCAATCCGTAGTCGGTCACAAACCTCTTGAGGTTCCTTATTCTGATAGCCTCTCCGCCTTCGGCTGCGCGACACTTGACTTCGCAAGGATGATGGCATACCCTGGCAAGTACGGACGCAAACGGATTGTCCTTTTTTATTACCTCCAGAGCTTCTTCATATTCTCCTTGAGCAATCAGGGCAATGTAGACCGCAGCCTCGGTATCTATGGGGCAGGTATGTTGACAGGGGGAGGATATCAGCTCTTTGCATATAGCCGCCTGACATTTTTTCTTCTTTACGTGATCTTCATATTCGTTTCTGAAGTAACGCAGCGTTGCCAGCACGGGATTCGGTGCTGTCTGACCCAAACCGCACAATGAGGTATCCCTTACCACCTGGGCCAGTTCCTCCAGAGTGCCCAAGTCTTCTTCCGTCGCTTTGCCTTCGGTTACGTCCGTAACTATCTCCAGCATCTTTTGGGTACCTTTCCGACAGGGGAGACACTTACCACACGACTCGTCTTGGAGGAAGTTCAAAAAGTACCTGGCTATATCCACCATGCAGGTGCGCTCATCCATCACTATCATGCCGCCCGAGCCCATTATGGATCCTGCCTGGGTCAGGGAGTCATAGTCGACAGGCAGGCCCAGAAGCTGGCCGGGGATACAGCCTCCGGAGGGTCCTCCGGTCTGAACGGCTTTGAACTTCCTGTTCCCGGGTACCCCGCCTCCGATATCGTATACAATCTCTCGCAGGGTGATTCCCATGGGGACTTCCACCAAGCCTGTGTTTCTGATTTTACCCACCAGCGAGAATATCTTGGTCCCTTTGCTGCCCTCCGTGCCGATCTCCGAATACCAATCCGCTCCTTTCTTGATGATCAGAGGAACATTGGCCCACGTCTCCACGTTGTTTATGTTGGTAGGTTTACCCCAGAGACCCTTGCGCACGGGGAAAGGCGGCCGCTGTCTGGGCATTCCCCTTTTTCCTTCAATGGAAGCGATAAGCGCGGTTTCCTCGCCGCAGACGAAGGCGCCGGCACCGGTGGCAACTTTTACGTCGAAGCTGAATCCCGAGCCCAGTATGTTCTCCCCCAAAAGCCCATTCTCTCGTGCCTGTCTTAGAGCTGCTTTGATATTCTTAACTGCCAATGGATACTCGTTTCTCACATATATCCAGCCCTCTGCTGCTCCCCCAGCGTAGGCACCGATTAACATGCCCTCAATAACGGCGTGTGGATTGCCTTCCAGCAGGCTTCTGTCCATGTAGGCTCCCGGGTCCCCCTCATCCGCGTTGCAAATGAGGTACTTGATGTTCCCCTTGGCCTTCCTACAGAACTCCCATTTATACCCCGTGGGAAATCCAGCTCCACCTCTTCCTCTCAGGCCGGACTTCTTGACTCTTTCGACCACCTCCTCGGGAGTCATCTTGCTGACGACTTCAAGAAAAGCGGTGTAGCCCCCCAGGGCAAAGTAATCGTCAATGGTGGTTGGGTCGATCACTGAATTATTCCCCAAAAGAAGCCGCAGCTGCTTTTTGTAGAAGGGAATATCGTCTTCTCGTACGGCCTTCTTATCGGTATTGGGATCGACGTACAGCAGGCGGTCGATGATTCTGTCGTTTACGAGCGTCTCCGAGACAATCCCCCTCACGTCTTCCGGAGTGACCTTCTGATAGAAAATCTCCTGCGGCTTGATTATCACGTTTGGCTCGGCCTCACAGAATCCATGACAGCCGGTAACCTTTATGTCCACTTTTCCCTGCAGGTTCTCCTTTCGAATCTCGTCCCTGAATGCTCGCTCCACTTTCAGAGAGCCTCTGGCTCGCCCGCAGGCCCCGGCTGAGAGCACAACGCAAGGCTTCTTGCCGTCAACGCTCCTGTCTTTTGCCTTAGCTTCTATGAGGCGTCTTAGATCTTCAACTGTCTTCATCTCTTAACCTTTCTTCATGGCAGAGATTAGTGGTCCTATTGGCTTCTGAAAAACAGGGAGTATTTCTCATAGAACGCTCTGAGTTCCGACTCCAGGCTCTCGAATTCAATCAGGTGTTTCTTGCATCCCCGGCGGGAACATATCTGAACTGTTCCGCCCTCAACGAATTTCATGGAGACCATGGGGGCATCACACTGGTCACAGTTACGGGAACTGGCCAGCCCCACGTTACAGTGGGGGCAGAAGAATTTTGCCACCTCACCTGTCGGCACGGCCAGCTGAGAATCTATATGGTAGCTGCCATACAGCGAACTAAGGCGGAGTCTCCCGCGTTCACCTCCCCACTGGATGTTCAATTTCACGCTTGCACGACCGTCGATCTTTTTCTCTTCGTCCATCAAGCTCTTCCCGCAATGGGGACACTTCACGTTGACCTGGATCATAACTTACTCTCCTGAGCTAACCCGATATTTGTCGAGAACAGGGCCAACCTTTCTGGAGTTCATTTCGCCGTAGTATTCGCCATCAATCATCACAATCGGGCCTATGGCGCAGCATCCCAGGCAATTGACCGTCTCAAGTGTGAAGTTCTGATCTGGGGTGGTCTCACCCGGGGCAATTCCCAACGTTCTCCGCATCTCGTCCACGATCCTCTGCCCTCCCCTCACATGGCAGGCAGTACCCACGCAAACGGTGATGATGTGCTTGCCTCGGGGTTTGAGGCTAAAGGTTCGATAGAAGCTGGCAACGCCGTAAACATCTACAAGAGGGACATCCAGCTTCTCGGCAACCGCTCTGAGCACCTCCTCCGGCAGCCAGTTAAGATCGGACTGGATGTCCTGGAGGATAGGTATTAAAGCCTCCTTTTTTGCCCCATGTTTATTGATTTTGGAATCGATCACATCCGTATCATTCTGCATCAGTCTCCTCCATCCATTGTCTTTCAGACCCCTGCCGTTTTGCATGGGTCAGGGGGTCTTACTATTATACGACCGTTGCTGCATTTGTCAAGGAGAAATCGGACAAGAACTCCCCGCTTTTTGCGCTCTCATGCCATCAGCCTGGGGAAAATATTCCCATTGAGCCGATTGATAACGACAGTCAGGTGAGCAACCGCTCACCGTCGCCATTGACTGAGACTCTGCCTAGCTTCGGGTGTTCCTTTGTAATGTCGAGTGGAGTCGCAGATTTCTTTCGCGCGCACAGGAAAAGAATAGGACCAGGCCCCCGGTTTAGGCTCCATTAGGAAGTCGATTTCACCCGGCAGGGGGATGGAAAGATCGTTTTGTGGATTTGAGAGAAGCTGGATTTGATCTTCTGGAAGGGAATCACAACGTGGCGGTCATAATGCTTTGCTTTTCTATCTGTCGAACCCCCCTTTTGTTTCTTTCCAATCCGTCAACTTGCTCTCGAGATCGTCCTGTCGCCTGAGAAGTTCCTTCAGGTCGCTTCTGGCGAATTGTAACTCCTTCTTTAGAGTCAAAACATCGTTTCTTAGTTCCTCTGCGGCGTCATCGTCCGCCCACGGTATTCTTTCCAGTTCTGTCAACTTCAACTCCGTCCGCGATAGTGCGCTCTCAAGCCTGGGCACAAGCTTCCGGTCTTTGGTCATCTCCTCTTTCAGTTTCTGAATCTCCTGACTCAGGTTTTTCGTTTCGTCGCTCATTTGGACCATAATTCTGTAGATCTCCGCCAGCCCCTGGTTAATCCTACCCAATTCCCTCTCCAGCATAATCCCCAATGCCTCTACCGCTTCCCCGACCTCTTCGATGCATCTTCTCTCCGAATTCATCTGATTCTCCGAGCTAACGACTGCCTTCAGCTTCTTCGCCGGTTTTTCTCAACGCTCCATTCCACTATGGATCTGATCTCCTCGAGTCTGGTGTGTTTTGACGGAGCGCCCAGGATCACCGCCGCAACCTCTTTTCCATCCTCATCCTGCAACAGTGCCCCCAGACACCATCCGGATGCCCTGATATACCCGGTCTTCCCTCCCTTTACCTCGAAGGAACTGAACAGGAGACCGTTGGCGCTCTGGATCCGGTGTTTTCTTCTGCCCCCGTCCAGAGAGACGAATTTATAAGCCGTTTTGCCCAATATTGAAGCGACAGCACTGTCTCTGGCCGCAAAGTACAGAAGCTTAGCGCAATCCAGCGCCGTTGAGATGTTTTCTTTATCCAGTCCGGTCGGTTCACAAAAGAACGTATTCTCTAAGCCAAGCTCTTTGGCCTTTCGATTCATGCGCGCCGTAAACAGCGAAGGTGGAAGACCAGAAGCACGTACTAGGGCTTTTGTGGCTCGGTTGCTTGAACTGATCAAGCTGGCGTGCAGAAGATCACGCAGGGTGACCGTTTCGCCGACCTTTATCTCGGAGGTTCCCACACAATCGGCGTCGAATACGGTCATGGTCAGGGTATCATCCAGATGAGGCCTGGTATCCAGAAAAACAAGCGCGCTCATCAGCTTGGTCAAACTGGCCACCGGGAGTTTCTGTTCCATGTTCTTCTCAAACAGCACTTCCCCCTTTTTTGTGTCCAGGACCAGTGCCGCTTCCGATCTCAACGGCAGCTTGTAGCTGTGTTTTGCCCTTCTGCTCAGGCGGATAGTCTGAAGAGGGATTCCTTTTGATAAGCTGCCGTCCGCCCTTCGGGTCATGTTCGGGTTCCCGAACCAGTTATCCCACTCGATAATCGAAACCAAGAACACAAGGGAAACGCACGCCAAAAGACAAATCGATCTCTTGATCAACTTCGGCTCCTTAGTTCAGAAAGTTTCCTCAATCTATATTATCGGCAGGAACCTCATGGGTTATTTGAATCGCTTTTCTTTGTCTTCTTTGCAATCTGAAACCTGACTTTGCCGCATTTGGGGCAGACCCATTTTCGCTGTTTATGAAAGGCTCTTTTCTCCTCTCTCATCTTGGTCTTGCATCTGGGGCAATGCATCGGGCAAAAACCTGACAATCATCTTTGTGCCTGCCTTCCCGCCAGATCAGCGAACCTAACGGGCACAGGAATATATTGGAGACCTGCAATACTTTGGCTAACGCTGCACCATGCCGGTCTTTCACGACCCGTCAAGGAACGTCACAGGAAGTATGATGTCAAGGCAAATCTGCGAGGTATGGCAGATTTTCAGGCAGCATCGTTGTTTTGTCAGGTCTTGCCCCCCTGCGGGCGTAACCTCGCCGGTTGTGGCCTGACACAACAAGAAAATTCAAAATTCAAAGAGAAAAATTCAAAATTGCAATTCAAAAGTAAAAACGCCTCTGCTTGGTCTGCACCAATCTCGAATTTTGAATTTTGGTTTTTGGATTTTGAGCTTTACTTGTTAACCTCACCCCCTATCTCCCCCCGCCTTTGGCGGGGGCACTAAGGGGGAGAGATCTTTGCTACATAGCCGCCCTGCCAGCGACGGGACGCTACCTCTTCGCACTCTAAAGAGTGCGGCTACAAAATCCTATTTCAGAAGCAGCATCTTCTTCGGTTCGGAGAAATCGCCAACCTTCAACTGGTAGAAGTAGACTCCCGAAGCTACGGCTTCTCCTTGATCGTTCTTACCGTCCCAGATCACGGACTTGTAGCCTGAGGAGAGTTCCTCGGATACTAAGGTTCTCACCTTTCTTCCCAGAGTATCATATATCTGCAAGGTGACGAAACCCGACTTAGGCAGGGTGAACTCTATTTTGGTGAAGGGATTGAAGGGATTGGGGTAGTTCTGGGAAAGATCAAACTCAGAAGGCTTTTCCCTGCTTCCGGTCTCGTCTTTGACCCCGCTGGGAGTCTGAACATACTTTATGGTGCAATAGTCCCAGCCTGATCCATCGCCGTCACTCCGTCCGGTCACATACACGTTCCCGGAGTCATCCACGGCTATCCCGTTGGGCAAATCATCCGCGTTTCCCGGGCCATTATATCTCATCGCCCAAGCGCTGTCTCCGTTGGCCAGATACTTAACCGTAGCATAGTCCCAATCTCCGCCGCTGCCGGCGCTGTTTCCAGTCACATAGACATTGCCAGAATTATCTACCGCTATGTGGTAGGCCTGATCCTTCCCATCTGCCGGTCCGTTATAAAATCTCACCCAGGCAGTGTCTCCGTTAGCAAAGTACTTGATGGTGGCAAAATCGTGGTCTGTGCCGCTACCTTCACTTAATCCTGTCACGTAGACATTCCCTGCGTCATCTACTGCTATGGCCTGACCACCTTCAAGGACTGCCGGTCGGTCGTATCTCCTCACCCACGCAGTGTCACCGTTAGGAAGATACTTGATGGTAAAAAAGTCAATCCCGGTCGGAGTGCCGGAATCACTCTCTCCGGTCACGTAGACATTCCCGGAACCGTCTATGGCCATGGCGCGGCCATAATCAACGCTGTTTGCCGCGTCATACGTTCTCCAGGTGCCTCCCTCTGGGCAATACTTGATGGTGACACAGTCCCTGCCTGTTCCCAAGCCAGCAACCCCTCCAGCCACGTAGACATCTCCGGAGCCATTCACTCCTACGGCGAAGGCGTAATCGTGCTCGTTTCCCGGCCCGTCATACCTTTCCACCCAGGCGGTCCCCCCGTCCTCATCGTACTTGATGGTGAGAAAATCCCAGTATCCGCAGCACCCCGTGCTTCGTCCCGTCACACAAACGTTGCCGGAGCCGTCCACTGCTATGGCATGGGCCTGGTCGTCGTCATTTGCCGGTCCGTCGTATCTTCGTGCCCAGGCGGTGTCGCCGTTGGAAAGATACTTAACGGTGGCGTAGTCGAAATCAGTTCCACTGCCATAGCTCATTCCGGTCACGTAGACGTTTCCGGAATCATCTACGGCTATGGCATAAGCTTGGTCCTGGCTGGTGCCTACGGTGTATGTTCTCAGCCAGGCAGTGTCTCCGTTCGGAAGATACTTGATGGTGCCATAATCCTGGCTTGTCGCCGCGTTCCAAAGAAATCCGGTCACATAAATGTTGCCGGAATCGTCAACAGCAATGGCCCGGGCATCGTCGTCGGTGCTTGCCGATCCATCATATCTTCTCACCCAGGCGGTGTCAACCGTCTGAGCAAATGCGGGACCCACCAACAACACAACCAGCACCACCCCAAAGACCACCCTTAGTGGTTTTAGCATGGTACACCTCCTTGTTGTTTTATCTCGACCCTCGCCTTCTCTTCCCATGATGGAAGGGGAGTAAGGGGGAGAATGAACGAAACGTATAAACATAATTCCGACAGCCCAGAACTGCAAGCCCCAAATCGCACTCACTCTATTTTTCGCTCTCTGGGTCTTGCCTGCCCCGACGGGCGAAGCCCTGGCGGGTGTGAACCGAGACAACAAAAAGCTTGTTCAAGGATGTCATTCCGACCCTACCCACGGCGGGGAAGAATCTCGATTCTCTCACTTATTCAATTCACCAGATTCTTCCCCCGCCAAAGGCGGGGTCAGAATGACACGGAGATCATCTCGGTAGTTGTCCAACCCATCCCATGTTACTCCAATCTCTTAACCAGTCCGGTACCCTATCGTAGCGGAACGCCACTTCTTCGCACTCTAAAGAGTGCGGCTACAAAACTCCTCACCCTCATCCATCGAAGAGGGAAGGTCATTTGACGATATGCAGGAAGTCACCGAGCAGAAACTGCATCCTTCCGATTAGAAGTGAGATTCGGGACATGACAGTGTAACCGAAGGTGGCACCGAAGAAGATCATCAGAAACCAGGTGCCGACCCTGGCAGTGGTTCCGAACCAGCCTGTGTGCTCTTTGGAGAAAAAGAAGTAGGCCAATGTGGTGGCGATGCCTGCAAAGACGATGATTCCATCCAAGGAAGCCATGTTGCTCATCGTGTCTTGCATCTGGGCAAAGATCTTGGCCTGAATAGTGGCTGGAATAGCTACACCGGCTCCGGCTCCAATGATTAAAGCAATAGAAATCCGGGAAAGCCAGACGTATTTGGGATAGAATCTAAGCAGCATGAAAAGCCCCAGGATTCCCGGTACGATATAATCGAGTCTGCCGTCTCTGAACATGGGGTTTATCAATTTGGGCACCACCGTTGTGTTCAGGGCGATAACCAGCACGTATCCCACCGATATCCCAACCAGCAGATGCTCGGCAAATCTGTAGAAGGGATTGTCCTTGTACAGAAACGAGAAGATGCACAAGGTCAACAAAGCTGCGATTATGGTTCCAATCGGCATAGCTCAACTCGTCCGCCGTCCACCGACGGCCGTCCACGGCTAAAGCCAAAAAAGGGTTCGCGGTGGTCGGTGGACCGTCGACGGTGGACTATTTCCTCATGAAATATCCCACGTTTCCGGCGATCACCAGAAGTATGATCACCAAATGACAAACCGATTGCGCATCCATTCCTCTTTGCCCCATTCCCGGCTTTTCTATCAACATCTCGTATTCTGCTGCCCCTTTAAGCCCGCCTAAGAGACCTACCATCTGGCCAGCGGAAAGAAATGGATAAAA
>CAYGCR010000009.1:71504-72541 GCA_964348415.1 uncultured Ignavibacteria bacterium
ACTCACCTGGTCGGGAACCAGGACTTCGTAGGCCTCGGTGAAGACTGCGCCGGACCCGTCCGGAAGCGCCTCACCGGGCTGGCCATCACCGCGGTGCTGGCGCAGGCAAGCTTCTTATGATAGCGCGATACGGCGTAGTCCACCCACCAGACCGGCATGTCACCGTCTGCCACCGAGATTATCAAAGAGACATCCTCATAGTTCTTCGTCCCCTTCATCAAAGGGATCTGCTTCAACGCGGTGTTTCTATAGTCCTCTGGAAAGACTCTCTCGATGTCTTCTCCCATGCCCAGGATGGCCGCTTGGAACTGCGGCCTGAAGCCAAGAAAGACGTAATCCTTTCCATACTCGGCCTCGTATTCGTCTGCCGTTTCTCTGAGAATCTGTTCCCCGATAGCGGTTCCTTCCGCCAGAAGCGCCAGTCCGACCACGTTGAGTTGCTTACCGAAGCAGTGCCGCAGTATGGCCTGAGCCATGGGCTTCACCTCCGGCAAAGAGGATGCCTCGTGATCGAACGATATCAGGACAACCGAACCTGAATCTAATTGGCCTATCTCATCATATACCTGCATCACCTCCGATGTGACCTCATTGGGCAAGCCAAGTTTGACCACCAGGGGAATAGCCACCGATAGAGCAATCAGGACGAATATCAATTGTCGAGACAAATCATTTCCCTCCGAGGTACGTCCTCTCTATTCCCAGAATTATTCTCAGCGAGGTCGAGATCGTTCCCAGTCCGATGCCTATATAAAGCCCTCGTTTTGCCGCCATGCTGGGGGTGCGCAGAATCCAGTTGGCCGCATCCGGTATCCAGTCAGAGATGAGACTACCAAGAGGAACCCGCCCCAGCATGACTACTATGGCAATCACAAGCAACAGCCCCGCTTCCCAGCTTCGGGCCCGAAACCCCCGATAGGCTGCGGATGCCACAAAGAAAGCCAGAAGCGAGAACATCGTAGATTGCATGGGTGCCTGCAGGTTGTTGAACATCCATAAGAACAAAGTTCCTTCGCCCGTTCCCAATGACAGTCCCA
>CAYGCR010000010.1:0-70599 GCA_964348415.1 uncultured Ignavibacteria bacterium
GTGAGAACACCACGCAGAATCTGGTGGAAGATATTGAGAGGCTGCGGCAGCACCTTGAGCTTGAGCAAATCATCATACTCGGCGGGTCGTGGGGCGCAACATTGGCCCTGGCGTATGCCGAGACCTATCCGGAGAACGTTGCGGGCATGGTTTTGCGCGGCGTGTTCTGCTGCACCCAGGAGGAGATAGATCACTACTACCACGGGGTCGTGCGCAAGTTCTTCCCGCAGACATACGACAGACTGCTGGAGACATTGCCCGACCCGAACAGGCGGCCTCTGCCCGATTACTTTGTGGAGCTTCTCCAAAACAGCGACTCGACCGAACGGATGAAATACAGCACTGCCTGGGCAAAGTACGAGGTGAAAATTGCCTCGCTGCAAGTGGATGAGGCATGGCTGGACAGCGTTTTTGGGCCCGGGGGATGGGGGGAGGAGAGCTTTGCCATGGCCCTTTTGGAAAACTACTATATTGCCAACGGCTGTTTTCTGGAGGAGGGCCAACTCTTTCGGGACATAGACAGGATTGCCGACATTCCCGTGACCATAGTAAACGGGCGATATCACATGATTTGCCCGCCTGTAACTGCGTACCGCTTGCACCAGAGGTTGCCCAAATCGAAATTGGTTATTGCCGAAGGGGCCGGGCACTGGATGGGTGAGGACGCTGTGCAGGAAGCCCTGCTGGAGGCAATGCGGGAGTTTGAATAACACGGAGGCTTGCGGCGCGTAGGGACAGGGCTTGTCCCTGTCCGAAGCGTTTCACCCTCCCTTTTATTCCCTCCCATCAAGGGAGGGAAAGAGTTTTCCTCTCCCTTGATAGTTCGACAAGCTCACTACAGGCGGGAGAGGATTAAGGTGAGGGTAAAGGGCGGGCACTACATGGGGGAGGACGCCCTGCAGAAAGCCTTGCTCAAAGCGATGCGGCAGTTTGAGTAGGAATCGAGTGATTTTTCCGCCGAGCTCCAGCCCAGTGCTTGGGGAACAGGAATTGGCAAAGCCTACTTTTTTGGGGAGGGGCGCTAAATGTATTCACGTTTTGGCGAGATTGTCAGTATATTATCTAAAGGCAGCAAATAGTTGATTCCAGGTGCGTACGTAGCAGTTTGACGCAAAATTAGGAAGGGAGGTTGTCATGTCGGACATGGTATCAGGACTTGTGGGTCGACTGGAGGAACCCCAGCTTACCGAGGATCTTAAGAAAGCAGGCAAGTTCCTAACAGAACTAGTGGACGAGGAAGCGTACATAGGAGAAGTTTACTCATTGGGTTACGATGAGGCGTTGGTGCAGATACATGACTTCCACCGGCAGAAAGTCGGCGGCATCCCCGCTCTCTCTTTCCTCCTAGCTACACGAGTGGGACCTTCAGACGAGATAGATGCGCAGAAAGAAGATGCATCGATAGTTCTTCTGCGGGTTCTTGACCAGGCTAACCTGCCGAATGCGGAGGAGGCCTTGAGGGTCAGAGTGGAGAACGCACAGCGGGTCAGTGGCGAGATTGACAAAAACTGGGATGATCGCGAGGTCATGGATGCGACCACCCATAACCTCTTATGTTACGCAGGCGTGCGGTGCAGGGTGATGGGCACCTTCTATATTTGCAACTGCGGAGATGATGAGAAGCCTAAGTATAGATTGTCATTCGGCTCTGACCTCAGCAACTACTATCCGAATCAGGGCTTGAAGGTTTACAAGCCCAAGGGGAAAGTATTGGGGGCGATAGCTAACTACCGCAACCCTAGGTCAGAGGATGAGGACTCGAGTCGACTGGTGCCGATTGGGGAAGTGAGATATGCGTCAAGCCATAGGGCCTTTCAACAGATCGACGGAGTTCCTGTGGCCATAACCCCGACGGATCTGCTTGGTCAGAAGACGGCGCTGTTCGGCATGACCAGGACAGGGAAGTCAAACACGACCAAGATCATCCTCAAGTCCGTGTTCGCTCTGAGATGGCAAGAGGGGGGCAGGCGAATAGGCCAGATTGTGTTCGATCCCAACGGTGAATACGCGAACGAGAACGAGCAGGATGCCAGTGGAGAGGGTCTCAACCCCGAGGCTATCAAGAACGTTTGGAAATGCGGACCGCCCGACCGCCAGAAGGATCTGAGAAAGGATGTTGTGACATACGGGATTACTAAACATCCCAATGATCCGCATCGTAAGATGATGTTGCTCAATTTCTTCCTAGATGACAATCTGCAAGTTGGCAAGGAGATCATTGACAATGCGTTGGCGGACCACAGCACCGTGTCGCTCCAGTGCGGCGCCACCGGTCCGGACGAAGGGTCCGCGGGGCCCGGTGGGCTCTACTATTTGCAGAACGTGCAGATCGATCCGCTGTGACACGGTACAATAGGAGGGTCTTGTGCTACCGAGCTCTGTTGTTCAGGGCAGGCCTGATTTGTCCCAATCAAATCCATCCCGACACCAGGCGACTGTTCAATAAGGACCTGCTCGACGGCATGAGGTCGGATTCGGAGAATCGTCGAGGCAAGCATCCAGCCGAGTACGGAGCTTGTGCAGAGATACTCAGCAAGCCCAGGCCCAATTGGTCCGAGGTTGCGGAAGCATGTGCTATCTTAAGAAACTACATCTCCGACAGCGAAGCAAGCTTCGGAGACTTCGACAGAGACTACGTCAGAACAAGCGAAACCGGTTCCTGGGCAGATGAGAACCTGCGCAAAATTCTGGAGATGTTTGCGTATCCCAACGGTCCGCGTTTGATCGGGCGAGTGAGTGATCAACACACTGAAGAAACGACCACAGACTACGCCGAGGATATCTACAAGGACCTTGCTGAAGGGTGCTTGGTGGTACTTGACCAATCCAGCGGGGATTTTGAGATCAACAAGGCAGCAGCTGACCGGGTGATGCGCGTGATCTTCGAACATAATCGGACTGAGTTTCGAAACGCTAAGACCCCACCGGAAATATTGCTCTACGTAGAGGAAGCCCACAACATACTCCCGTCCTCAAGAGAACTTGACACGCAGGATATATGGGTAAAAACCGCGAAGGAGGGCGCAAAGTATCATGTAGGCCTTGTTTATGCCACGCAGGAGGTCAGTTCTATTCAGCCCAACATTCTACGCAATACGGCGAACTGGTTCATTGGACACCTTAATAACACGGATGAAACCAGAGAAATAAGAAAGTTCTATGATTTCGCCGATTTCGAACGGAGCATACTTCGAGCCCAGGACAAAGGGTTTCTTCGAGTCAAAACACTCTCGAATCCGTACATCGTACCAGTTCAGGTGGACCTATTCACGATTGGGCCGGAGAGCGCCGGGACCAAGGAGGAGTGATGCCTTACGAAGGGGAGTTCGCTGCCTATCGGCCGTTGCATCGCATAACTGAGTCTGAGCGGGTGAAGGAGCTTCTGGGTCGCGCGAAGGTTCACAAACGACGCATCGATGAAACTCTCGCGCCTCCCCCCCCGGCTCCTCCGCCGGTCCACGAGTTGCCCAAGTTTATTCTCGCTATCGACGGGAGCAGGGCTGAGGTTGACGTGCGAACCGGCTATCCCGGGGCCAAGATAGGATACTGCACCGTGGCTAGCGTACTTATCGACCTTGCTTTGGTGAGCAAACTGGACGCGAATCGTCCGGCTGATCCGCAGAGGATGCGAGAGACCGAAGAAGCCGCTACCATAGATGCCGCCTTCCCCGGTACCAATGTCGTTACCCGCAGACAAACGTCGGCTTCCGCTTCGTTTAGGGAAGAGCTTTACGATCATTTCCGCAATGTGGTGGTGGACGAAGAGGAGGGGATTCCCCTCATCGACACATACGAGGCTCTCTTGGCCTTGAAGCCTAGAAGCAGCCCGCCGAAGTGTCCGTACTCAGAGTCAGATGGATGCGACGGGCGTCTGGTCATTACCGAGGGACATGCCGTTTGCGACAAGTGCAAGCATCCTGTTTTCTCAACTGATGCCCTTCGCATTCATGAACGATATCGAGATTTTGGCTCGAACGGCGAAGCGTTTGGTCTGGTAACGGAGGTCTGGGCTCGAATTCTCTTAATCCATCTTCTGCGGTGCTTCGAACGGCGGCGTCTGCTCGATCGAATGGATAAGCTTGCCTTCTTTGTTGACGGTCCGCTCGCGATTTTTGGGCCTCCGGCATGGCTCAGCGCAGCCATAAGCTTTGAGCTAAAACGCATCAATTCGTTGGTGCAAGCAGAGACGGGCAATGATCTTATCATCCTGGGGATCGAAAAAACGGGAGAGTTCGTAGCTCATTTTGATGAGATAGATCAGACAGAGACGCCGGGACAACTGCTGTTTTCCCCTGGGAATTACATGCTTCTCTCGGACCGCTACATAAAGGAGCGAATCCAGCAATCGGCCAGCCTGAAACGTTATGGTCAAGATACTTACTTTGGACGCAAGTTCTTTTACAAAACACACTCAGGCGCCCGCATCGTTGCCAATCTTCCGTTCCTTAGTGACGAACAGGACACACTCAAGTCTGAAGATATCGGCCTCTATCCTCAGTTTGGCACCATGTGTTCCTTACTTGACAAGTTGGTCTCCTCTCGCTATCCTAACGCCTTAGCACCTCTGGTATCCGCGCATGCGCATGCGGCTATTCCTCTCCGTCTGGGCGCCAAGGTGCTTCAGCAGCTTGCGAAAGCGCTTCTCGGAGAAGACTAGGATGCGGGATAAGGCTAGGAAATATGACAGCGCAGAAAGTCGTTGGGCTGGAGTGGGCCCCTACTACGCGATGTTTCCCGCGAGCTTTGCCGATTCGGTTGTGAAACAGTATACAGAACCCGGGGATGTAGTCCTCGACCCTTTTGCAGGACGGGGCACGGCGGTGTTTAGTGCGGCGGCCCAAGGGCGGATCGGCGTTGGAATCGAGGTCAATCCGGTGGGTTGGGTTTACGCGAAGGCTAAACTCCGGGCGGCAAAAGAAGATTCCGTAAGCCAGAGAATAGATCAGTTTGCTTCGCAATCCCCGGCGTATTCTGAAGAGGCGAAAAACCTGCCGCCTTTCTTCAAGCGCTGTTTCAGCTTGCGGGTGAGGCAGTTCCTTGTTGCTGCGCGGGCTCAACTGGATTGGCGACGGCGCACTGTCGACTGGACTACAATGGCGTTGCTGCTTGTCTATCTTCATGGAAAGCGTGGGGATTCATTGTCGAATCAGATGCGGCAGACGAAGTCTATGTCTCCTCCGTATGCTATATCCTGGTGGAATGCTCGAAAAATGTTGCCTCCCAACATCGACCCCGCGCAATTCATGCAGAAAAGGATAAGGTGGCGGTTCGCCAAAGGACCTCCCAAGCGGTCCAAAAGCCGGGTCTACTTAGGCGACTCAAACAGAGTCCTTCGCCGCGTTGCCAAGTCGCTGGGCGGCTTTAGCAAGAGACCCGTTCGCCTCCTGTTCACGTCGCCGCCCTATTATGGCGTCACAAACTATCATTATGATCAGTGGCTCCGCCTGTGGCTGCTCGGGTTCTCGCCTGTGCCCGTTGCCAGTCCCGGAAGATACAGTGGTCGCTTTGGTGATCGTGCTGAATACCGTAATTTGCTGAATGGGGTGTTTCAAAAGGCTTCCCGGCTTTTACGAAAGGATGGTGTAGTCTACGTGCGCACCGACGGCCGCCAGTTTACATACGACACGACCATAGACGTGCTGCAAGCGGTTTTTCCCGAAAAGAACTTAACGGTGTTGACGCAACCCTTCCGTAAGCCGACTCAAACGCATCTGTTCGGCGACAAAACTCCCAAGATTGGCGAGGTTGACATTATCCTGCAGCCGTGATTTCCGGTAATTGGGTTGGTCTGTCGCTTGCGGCGACAATCAAAAACTCTCTCTTTTCTGGCCCGGGGGCGTATAATACATATAAAATTGGAGAGTTGGGTCAGCTTATGAGAAAGTTGTTGTCGCTTGTCTTCTTGTTCATTCTGCTTTTCTGCTTCTTGTCTTTTGCCTCGGCGCAGGTGCCGGAAAAGCTTCGCATCAACATGGACCTGGCAAGGGAGCTTATGCGGGTGGGTCAGCCTGCAGAGGCGGTCAAAATAATAAGTCAGCTCATAGACGTCTATGGCGAGACGAGGGAACTGCGCGAGCTTCTTAAAGACGCATTGCTTTCCCTCAAGGAATATGATAAGGTAGAGGGCATGATCAAAGAGGACATATCCCGCGCGCCCAATGACTGGCAGCTCTATACCCAGCTTGGCAACGTATACCTGCAAACTCAGCGGATGGAGGAAGCCAAACAGAACCTGAACCGGGCCATCGAGCTTGTGCCCGACCAGAAGTTTTCTTACCAGGAAGTGGCTAACGTGTATCTGAGAAACAGCTTGAGATCGGAAGCTATGGATACATATAAGTTGGCCCGGATGAAGATGGACGTGGCCAACGTCTTCGCTCTGGAGCTTGCCGGGCTGTATGAGCAGTTGTTCGATTACAAGCAGGCGGTGGATGAGTACTTCCTTTTCATGGGCACCGATTCCACCAAGTTCGACCTGGTGGAGGACCGCATCAACCGGATGATCGAAACCGACCAGCTTCTGGATCAGATCGAGTTGGCTTTAAGTGAGAGGATCACCAAAAATCCGCGTGACAGGTATTCTCATAAGCTGATCGGAGACCTGTCCTTCAGGAGGCATGATCTGGACGGTGCATTCCAGTCTTACAAGACGGTGGACGAGCTTTCCAAAGCCCAGGGAAGGTTCATCCTGACGTTCGTCCAGAGATGCCTTAACGAGGGGCTGTATGATCAGGCCATAAAATCCAGCCAGTATCTTCTCTCGGTGCAGTCTCCCGAAGACGTTACCGCGGCCGCAGAGTTGTACATAGCGCGCTCATACCAGGGACAGGAAAAATTCGACGATGCAATCAGAGCTTACCAGGGGATAATAGACAAGTACCAAGCTCCTTTTACCGATGAGATTGCGTACGCCTATTTCCAGATCGGGGAGATCAATCTTTTCCAATTCAGAAAGCCAGAGGACGCATTTCCGCGCTATGAATATGTGGTGCAACGCCTGCAGGGTTCTGCCCTTTATGCTGACGCCCTGGTGAGGTTGGGCGACTGCATGATAGCGAAACGGGATCTGGACAGCGCTCAGACTCTTCTGACCGGAGCCTCAAGAGATCCCAAAGCAGAGCCGAAGATGGAGGAGATTCAATACAAGCTGACCGAGATTGCGTTCTTTGAGGGCAACTTCGAGGCAGCCCTGGAAGGATATAACCGGGTGATAGCGGATTTCCCCAAAGGCTTCTATGTGAACAACAGCCTGGAGCGAACCATCCTGATCGGCGAGCACCAGGATTTGGACAGGCCTCTACTCGCCACGTTTGCCGAGGCCCTGCTGGAGAAAGCTCAGGGGAAAACCGAGTCTGCCATCTCCAAGCTGGACGGGCTGATCTCAGCCAAAGCAGAGAAGCTGTCTGACCTGGCGCAGATGGAAAAAGCGAAGATATATAAAGAGGAAAAGAAATATTCCGAGTCCCTGAAAGCTCTGAACAAGCTGTTAGAAGAATACCCCCAAAGCTTTCTCTGCCCCCAGGCGCAGATGATGGTCGGGGATTTGTACAATTATCACCTCAACGACAGGAATAAAGCCATTGAGGCATACCAGAAGCTTTTGAAGGAGTACGATCGTTCGGTCTATGTGGACCAGGTGAGAGACAGGCTGAGGGAACTGAAGGCAGAAATATCCCCCCCTTCCTCAGGATAGCCTGCGGATTCACGGCAATTCAAGACTCGATCTGATGGCACTTCCGAAACGGTCAGTTGGAGGTCCCGACCTTCTCCTCGTGGGGCTGGTTTCCGGTCAACTCCACGATCTGGGCTTGCAGCTCCTGGATCTTCTCTTGGGTGTTCTCTCTTTGGGCAAGCCTAATCTTGGTGCTGGTTCTGACCAGAAGCCCCAGAGAGACCAGCATGAACAGGACGGAATTGACTTTCCTGAATATCTCGCCGAAAGCGAAGATGGAATCCAGAAAGGCCGCGATACCCAGAAACAGAAGTACTGAGCACCAGATAAGCATAGCTCCTCCTTTTGGGTTAAGAAGTCTCCATCCCCTTGTAGTGTTTTTCGGATATTTTTGTGGATACCTTAACCATTTTCGGTATAAGAAAGGTTTCCGTGTTCTGATCGACACGTGGCATAGATGTAGACGACATGTTTAACGCGAAGCGATTTGCAGCACCCTCCCCTGGCCCCTCCCATCAAGGGACGGGATCATTGCTGCGGCTGGCCTGGCGTAGGGAGCGATAGTTGTAGCGTCCGAGCTTGTCTCGGACGACCGTGCTTGTTTTTAAATTGACAACAGGGGGAATGTGGCTATATTATGCTACTTGTTCGATGTGCATCAAACCATGCATACCCTGAAGAGAAACTTGGGAGAGTAACAGTGGCGGAAAGCTTTCGCAAGTGGTACGAAAAGCAGGATCGGGTTTCCCTTCTGATTTCGCTGTTCGTTTTTTTGCTAAGTTTGGGTGTGTATCTCAGGACGATGGCCCCCACGGTCTCCTTCTGGGACTGTGGAGAGTTCATTGCCTGCTCCTACATATTGGGTATCCCTCATCCCCCGGGAAGCCCGCTTTTCATAGCCATAGGGCGGATATTCAGCATTATTCCGTTTTTTGACCAGATTGCGGCCAGGGTTAACCTGATCTCAGCTGTAACCTCGGCGCTGGCGGTGTGGTTGTCCTACCTCGTGATCGTAAAACTGACCAGCAGATGGGGCAAGGACGATCAGAGCCTGTGGCTGAGACTGGGACGCTACGCAGGAGGAATCGTGGGGAGCTTCTTCGTGGCCTTCTCCATGACCTTCTGGTCGAATGCGGTGGAGACTGAGGTGTACGGCCTGTCCATGTTTCTTATGATGTTGATTCTGCTTCTGGCGCTTTTTTGGATGGATCGTCGAACGACTCCCGGCGGAGATAAGCTTCTGATCCTGATAGCCTATCTGGCCCTTTTGTCCACCGGAATTCATATGACCATCTTTCTAATCATGCCGGCGATTTTTCTCCTGGTGTTGCTGACTGACCGGGGGAAGCTTCTGGACTGGCGCTTCTGGATTACCGGGCTGGTTCTGGCCATGGTGGTTCACCGGGTCACTCCATTCCTGATCGCTCTGGGAGCATGGCTGCTGCTCACCGGGGTGTTCACGTTTTCATCGAGCCGAAGAAGAGCCTGGGCGCTTTGCTTCCTGATAACGTGCGCGGGCATGATGGGCTATTCCACCCAGCTTTTCATTCCCATAAGATCTTCACTTGATCCTGCCATCGATGAGAACGACCCCGACGACTGGCCAAGCTTTAAAGCATTCCTGGAGCGGAGTCAGTACGGGCAGGAGAGCATGATAACTCGCATGTTTTACCGGAGAGGTATCTGGGCGAACCAGTTCGGGACCAAGGACAGGATGGGATTCTGGGGATTCTTTCGGGAACAGTACATGCACAGAAGTCTCTGGTTTATCCCGGTGTTCCTGGGGCTTTTTGGGGTTTGGGAGCAGATCAGAAGAAGGCAAAGGGAGGGGGTGGTGCTTCTCCTGCTTGTCTTTGCCTGCACGGTGGGCTTGGTTTTCTACATGAATTTCGCGGACGGAACCCGACCAGACCGGCTGACCGGCGAGATCATTCGGCTGGAGGTGAGAGACCGGGACTATTTCTTCACTCCCGGATTCATGTTCTTTGCCCTGGCTATGGGGTTGGGGGCGTTTGGAATCGTGCGGAATCTGGGCAATTGGGTCTTAAGAAAATCCAAATCCCTTCAGCTGGTTCTGGGAGTGGTAGTAGCCGTCTTGCTGGTCTTGCCCTTGTTGGCTCTGAAAAAGAACTTCAAGCGGAACGATCGCACCGGAAACTGGATTCCTTATGATTACGCCTACAATCATCTGATGAGCTGCGATCAGGATGGCATGCTCATCACCAACGGGGACAACGATACCTTCCCTCTTTGGTTTTTGCAGAACGTGGAGAAGATAAGGCAGGATGTGAGGATAATCAACTTGAGCTTACTCAACGCGGATTGGTATATCCTGCAGTTGAAGAACATCTGGAACGTTCCCATCGATCTCAAGTATGAGGAGATCAAAGGAATTCCCACCAAAATGTCGGACGGAAGATGGGTTCCTCGTCCCAGGGTGCCTTATTTTGACGAGATTCGGAAGCGGAAGACCTTTCTTTTCCCTTACTACGATGAAAAGCCCGGAAGGGTAATGAGGATTCAGGATCAGATGGTAGAGCAGATCCTTCTGGCTAACCAGTGGAGATACCCGTTCTATTTTTCGCGAACCACGCCTTCCAGCAACCGGGTGGGGTTGGACGACCACGTGAAAAGAGAAGGTCTGGTCGACCGGGTGGTGCCGGAGGAAGGGAAGAATATGATGGACCCGGAAAGGTTCCATAAGAATCTGTGGGAGGTCTATCAATACCGGGGGCTGGCGGATATGGACGTTTCAAAAGACGACAATACTGCGGGTCTTCTGATGAATTATTCGGAGAGATTCATCGAACTGTCTGATTACTACTCGAGAAATGGTGAGAAGGACAACGCCAGAGAGCAGTTGGAAAAGGCCGTTTCGCTCCTTCCTGATTACTACCGAAGCCACCTGATGCTGTATAAGCTATATGTCGACGAGGGGGATAGCGCAAAAGCGGACAGCCTGCTGAATGGCTACGAGGCGCGGATGAAAACCCTGGTCAGAAAGTATCCCGAGATCCTTCTGTACTATCATTACCTGGCCCTGGCGTACCAGGCGCGGGAGAAGTTCGATCAGGCAGAGAGGATCATGCTGCAAGCATACCGCATAAATCCTTCCGATCAGATGACCTTCCAGATATTGAGACAGATATATCTTTATGATCAGCAGTTTGACAAACTGGTCCCGCTTTTAGAAGACTGGCTTGCCGACCATCCCGAGGACGGACAGTCCCGAAGACTTCTGGAGACTTATAAAAAGCCACGATAGGATGGACTCAGACCGTTTGTTCCCCGAAAGCTGAGTCGATAGTGCTTTGCTTCTGGTAGATGTTATCAGCCACGAATGTTTGGTCACAGAAAAGAGGGGCTGAGGACGATAACCTTTCCGGCCAGGGGCAAGCAGAGTCTGGAGTGTTCACCTTCAGGTGAACCTCAAGGAAGCTCGTTCTCCTCAGGTAGCTTGGGGTCAAGCTGAAGTCGTAGATCCCGCCCTGGCGGGGCTTGACACTCCAGGAAAGTCTTTCTCCAGTTTGGATTCTTCAGATAATTCTTCAGCTTGTAGGCCCTGCTAAAGCTCCGGTGGAAAACTGTCGAGAATAAATATGGGATTACTCCCAACTAATTCTTTCAGTTCCGGACAGAGTTTCGCCTCCGGCGAAGCTCTGTTTTATTTTTGCATTCAATGTCGGATGGGTCTTGCGACCATACTCCACGGACGCACTCCAAAAGAAAAACGTGGAGTGTTCACCTGGAAATGAACCAGCTCCTTGTTTTGGGACAATTTCCGGTCAAGCTGAATTGGAAGATCCTGCCTTGGCGGGGCCTGATGCTCCAGTCCGTCACCGGTAGGCGAAAAAAACGGTCAACCTTACCGACATTGAGTTGACCGTCTTATCTGCGCCAATATTAGTTGGCGGGTTATCTTCTAATCTTCTCTTCAGAAAGAGCTTTGAAATATTCCTTTATCAATTGCTCGTATTGCTTCGGATAGGCTTCCTGCATGAATTTCGAAAGATCGTCTTTGGCTGATTCCTGTTTCTCGATTTCCTCGGGTCTAAGCTGTCTGGGGCTTGCCCGCACTACATCCTCTCCAACCTCCGCTCTTCTCTGTTTGGAGTAATCTCGCTCTCTCATTGATTTTTCCGCATCCAGCAGGCGGGAAAGTATCTTTTTTTGACGGTCGATGGTGGACTGATCCACCTGCATTCTCTCCAAATCACCAGCCACTTTCTTCATCTCCTCGCCCAACTCATCCAGACGCCCCATGATCTCAGAACGATTCCCCAACTCGCCTTCCAGCTCGGAGAGCGCCTTCCTGACCGCCTCCTGCTCGGCAGCCAGCCTCTGCAGTGCGGCCTGCTGAGAGAGACTGAGCTGCATTCCCTGACCATCGCACTGTCCCAATTGCTCGGTTTCCATATTTATGCCGCTTTGCTGGTTGCACATGCCTTGCAGCTTTTCGAACGCCTGCTCCATTCCTGAACCGCTGCAGGATTTCTCGGCGTTCTTCATCGCCTGCATCAGCTTTCGGGCGGTGACGTTCAAATCGTAAATGGCCTCCCTCTGTTCATCCTGAGCGATGGACTTCTTTCTCTCATCCAGCCTCTTGGTGGCTTCCTCCATACTGGCCACCGACAGAGCCATAAACCTTAACACATCTGGACTGAGGAAAATCGTCAAATGCGATATTGCCTCCAAATCCTCGGAAATCCTCAGTCCGGCCGATTTAAGATTCTGCTGATCATGTGCCACCTCCCGCAAGGCCATATCCCGTCTTCCCATCGGCTCGAGCCAGCCAAATAGTTTCTCCTGATTGTCGGACAGCGAAAACACATCGTGGAGAGATTTTCTGATAGCCTGCAGTATTTCCTCTTTCTGTCCGCTAAGCATCTCCTCCTGAGCGGTTTTGAGCTTGTCCGCCATCTGTTGCAGTTTTCCGGAGCAGGACTTTCCGGATTTCAGAGCGCCGCTTTTGTCGAGATTGGAGAGCTGCGAAATCATCTGATTCATGTCCCCTTTCAGCCCGGACTGTTCAGGCATATCGGACAGCTCCTTAAGTTGCTCGCCGGACAGTAGAGAAAGGTCGGCGGCAAGCTGGGCAAATTCCTTCAGCCTTTTTTCGAACTCGCTTACATTCTCCTGGAGCTTCGTCTCCTCGGGGGCCAGCCGATCCAGCTTCTCTTTGGGCGATGCTTCGGTGCTCTGATTAACTTGGTTTTGCCGCTCCAGCATCCGTTCCGCCATTTTTATCAAGTTGCTTAGCCTTTGTTCTGCCTGCAGCCGTTTCAAAAGGGATATGGTTCTATCCAGCCTCTTAAGCATCTCCTCGGAGGATATCTGCATCTTCTTCATGGCTTCCTTGAGCTGCTCCGGATCCATATTTTTCAGAGCCTCGGCTAACTGGCGCATGGCCTCCTTCATTTCGGGAGTGGCGACCTGTTCCATCAGCTTTTTTATCTCCATCATCTTTTCCACCATCTCCAGGGCGGCCAGTTTGTTCTCCTCGATCTTCCGGATGTTTTCATCCATTCGCTGGGCCAGTTCTTTCATGTCCTGGGCCAGCTTTTGCTGCCTGTCCAACGCGTCCTCCAGCTCCTGCTTTTTCTGCCAGTCCATATCCAATCCGGTGTACCGGTTCATCTCCTGGGACAGATCTTCGATCTTTTTCTTAAGCTCCCTCTGGCCTCGGAGGACCGTCTCCAGATCCACGATCTGCCCCTGTTGTTCTTTTTCCACCTCGGCGATTATCTCGACCAGCGAGGGAAGTCTGAGATAATACGACTGGCTTTCTGCCTTCTTGGGCCCAGAGAAGGAGTCGTTATCGTACACAACTGCCCGGTATCGTACCAGGTCTCCCGGCATCAACGGCAGATTGGAGAGATTCCACAGATATTCCACGTTCAGCTCCGCCTGGTTGCTGTACGGGATGTCGATGTTTAAGCTTTTCTCTTCCCCTTCGACTCCTTCGGAGATGATCTGATATACAAGTTTGAGTCGGGAGAACCCGTAATCGTCGGTGATGCGGACAAGCAGACCAGCTCGCATGCTCTCGGTCAAATCCGCATCATACCCGGGTTCGAGAATCTCCACAAGAGGGAACTGGTCGTCTATCTTGGTGATTTTATATTCGATGGGGTCCTGGTTCTGGTTTCCGCTTCTGTCTTGGAGCTGGATGAAATATGAATCGTCCTTTTCGACCAGGATCTCGCCCAGTGCCACGTTCCGTTCGATCTTTGCTCCCTTTCTGGTGGAGTCGGAGAAGACTATCTCCGCCTTGGCTAATTCTTTGTTAGCCCGCGCTTCGATCCTGACCTTAGTGCCTCCCAATGCGGTGATATTGCCGTCGTTTTCGTCAACAACCTGAGTTTTAAGCTGGGTATATCGGGGATAGACAAAGGTCAACCTCAAGCCCACCACCCGGGGTTTGTCAACAACGGTTATTTCGTACCGTTCGCTTTCCACCCCTTTGGCTTGGGCGTAATACTCGAAATTCCTCTTGACCTCCTTGAAGTGATAACTGAAGTCAGGTTCTGCTCTTGGCGTCTCCTCACCCTTATGCCCGCTTGCTTTGGCGCTCAGAGTCAACTTCTCCTTGTTCCAGGTGGACCCCTGGTTCCTCCAGAGAAGGTCGACTCGCTTAGGCTTCTCTCCTTCCACGTTGATCTTTATTCTCACGTCCGAGTACTTGGCCACTTCTTTGTTTCCCGGAGAGACTACAAAGAAGAACTTCTGGGGTGAGACAAATTCGGTCAGCGGGTGAGAAAAGATGTAAAGCGAATTTTTGAATATCCCTGGAAAGATCAAGGCGAAGACCAACGAGAACACAGCCAGTCCTGCCACCACCCTAAAGATTTTTTTTATCGACCCTGTCTCTACGATCTCCCTGAGATTAAGGCCGGCTGACACCGAATCTGCCTGTTGAATCACCGCCAAAATCATATCCGTGGAGTAGCCTTCAGGATTCTCCTCCAGATTCCTGGAGAGCTGCAGGGCCCCTATCAGGCGATTGGCAAGTTCAGGAAATCTCTCCTCTACTTTCACGGCCAAACTCTGGAGGCTGGGCTTGTGCACAAGGGGCCGCACACACAGATGCGAGAAGATGGTCACCAGAACCAAGGCTGACATGCCCAAATAGGTAACCCTTACGCCAACCGGAAACACGAACAGGGAATTCAGCCACAGACCCAGAAACGCCAGTCCCAGAGCAAAGGAAAAGAAGATCAACATTCCGTGAAGGCTTTTGTGCTTCACATAAGAGCTTCGCAAGGACTTCAGACGGTCTACAAGATGGCCGTAGGCCCTCGGATTGCTATCGTTCTGCATGGTTTTTTGTCCTTCGGTAATCTCAAAAACGCAAGTTTAGTTTTCTAGAGCCCAGGTGATAATGTTCACTCCCATCTTTAAAGCGGCTTCGCGCTTCTCCGGAGGATCGTTGTGTACCTGGGGATCCTCCCATCCATCACCTATATCGGACTCGTAGACGAAAAACACGATCATTCTCCCTTCGTGAAAGATGCCAAACCCCTGAGGCGGTTTCTCGTCGTGCTTGTGTATCTTGGGCAGACCGTTGGGAAAATCATAATAACAGTGATAGATTCCGTGCCCAAAGGGCAGTTCCACCAGATCCTTGTCCGGGAAAAGCCTTTTCATCTCGCGAAAGAAAGCATCCTTCAGGCCGTAGGAATCATTGGCGAAAAGGAAACCGCCGTGGGTGAGGTAGTTTCTCAACCTCTCCAATTCCTGATCGGTGAATCTCACGTTTCCGTGCCCGGTCATGAACAGGAAAGGATAGGAGAAGAGTTCCTCGTCCATCACGGAAACCCGCACTTCCTCCTCTTTGACCGGTATGTTGGTGTTCTCCTTTAAGAACTTCAGCATGTTGGGGATGGCAGACGATCCCCAGTACCAATCACCTCCGCCTCCATACTTGAGCCGGGCAATGGTGAAGGCAGAGGGATGTGTGGGCGCGCGGGGTCTCTCAGTTTGTGCGAAAGCCAGTGAACCCACAGCCAAAAGTGCTAAAAGAAGCCCGAACCTCTTCATCTTCATATAAATTATACAATCGAGGGTTTCAGGATGTTTGCTGACTCTGACGGCAACATACGGCAAATGTCCTCAAAATCAACAAAAAACTCCTGGAGAGTTCCCGGGCGTTTGTGAGATTCGGCGGGGAGGGATCAGTCGTTCGACAAGGTATCCCGAAGAATCTTAAGAGAGGCTGAAAAAACTGCAACAAAATAGAGGTTTGGGCGTACAAATAGATGTTTGTAGATATGTATATCAACCTTTTCCTTGCCGAGGCTGAAAATGACAAAGTGCGAGGATTTCTTTAGAGCCCTTTCTGATCAGACACGGCAGACTATACTTAAGATGCTAGAACGAAAAGAAATGTGCGTGTGTGAAATACTCCAGGCTTTTGAGGTGTCGCAGCCGACTATATCTCATCACCTGGATATCCTGAAGAGAGCTGGGCTAATAGAGTCGAAGCGGAAGGGACAGAACATCTACTACTCCCTGAATAAACATTGGTTCAGGGAGTGCTGCAGCGATTTCCTTTCCACGTTTGAATGCTGCGCGGATCTGGCACAAGCCCACAAAATCAAGAAGAGAGCGGAAGAAGCGAAGCGTTGAGCTCACAGAAAAACGGAGGTGAATAATGCTGGATAAGGAGAAAACCAACGAAATCGTAAGAGAGGCCTACGCCAAAGCTGCTCAAAGGCAGAAGAGTTGTGGGTGCTGCGGACCTGACACGGCAGAATATGCCAAATCCATTGGCTATACTGCCGAGGAACTCCAGCGGGTTCCAGAGGAGTCAAATCTGGCTCTGGGCTGCGGAAATCCGACTGCTCTGGCTGCACTCAAAGAAGGCGAGGTTGTGCTGGACCTTGGCTCGGGAGCGGGATTTGATTGCTTTTTGGCCGCGAGTAAGGTCGGGCCGAAGGGGAAGGTCATCGGAGTTGATATGACGCCCCAAATGGTAGAAAAAGCAACCGAAAATGCGAAAAAGAATAGTATCGAAAATGTCGAGTTCAGGCCAGGGGAGATCGAAGATTTGCCCGTGGAGGATAGCTCGGTGGACGTGGTGATCAGCAATTGCGTGATCAACCTCTCGGCTGACAAGCCCAGAGTTTTCGCGGAAATCAACAGGGTGCTGAAGCCGGGCGGCAGGGTGGCCATCTCCGATTTGGCTCTGTTGAAAGAGCTTCCTCAAGAGGTGCGAGAGAGCGCGGAAGCATACGCGAACTGTATCGCAGGGGCAATACTTCTGGACGAGTATCGGAGATTGGTTGAGAACTCAGGATTGGAACACGTAGAGGTGAAGACGAAGGGCTCTTCGCTTTGTGTCAACCCGGATACCACAGATCCCCTGGCCCGGGCGATTCTGGATGGCCTGGAACCAGGCGAATCATTGGACGGCTATGTAGTCAGTGTCTATGTAGAGGCACGCAAGGGATGATGCGGCCCGGAGTCTTCCGACTGCAACGTATGCCTCGGCCCCTTGCCATAACAGTGAGAGACCCCCGGGGAATGGATCTCATAAGCTTGGCCTTGTAGCGTCCAACCTTGTCTCGGACGAATGATCTTTGCTTTTAGGTACACAAAAAAACCGCCCAGATAACGGCGGTTTTTACAATCTTATATAATCCTGCCTATTTGAATCTCTTGGGTGCTCTCCTCTCCCATTCAACGATTATGGGGCTGGCCACGAACACGGAGGAGTAGCTTCCTATTATTATCCCCAACATCAACGCCAGGGCAAAATCGTGCACCACCTCTCCGCCCACCAGAAAGAGGGTGAAAACCACCGAAAAGGTGGTAAGGGAGGTAATGATGGTTCTGCTTAAGACCTCGTTGATGCTGGCATTTATGGTGCTGGCAAAGTCGCCTTTCTTTCGGAAGAGCTTCAGATTCTCCCTGATCCGATCATACACCACCACCGTGTCTGTGAGCGAGTACCCGGCCAAGGTTAAAAGCGCGGTGACGATCAGCAGGCTAATTTCCCTCTGGAGTATGAACATAAGTCCCAGAACCACCAGCACATCATGAAATGTGCAGATGGTGGCAGCGACCCCAAACCTGAAATCGAATCTTATCCAGATGTATATAAGAATTCCAGCCAGGGCGATCAGGACCGCCCAGCGGGCTTGTCTCTGAAGGGTTTTTCCCACTGCCGGGCCGATTCCGTCCACGGAGTCCATGTTGAACTGGTTCTCCGGGAACTCGTTGGACAACACGCCTAAAATGTCCTGGGATATCCGGGTGACTTCTTCGTCGGTGGTAGTTTTGACTCTGACCAGAAAATAGTTGGCCTTCTCCCGGCGGAGGGATTGGATGAAGGCGTCGTCATATCCGTTTCTGCTCAGAGCTGATCTGAGATCGCCAATGTCCAAAGGCTTCTCGAAAAAGCCCTGTATCATGGTGCCCCCTGCGAAGTCTATCCCCAGATCGGCTCTGCCCAAGAATATGGCTATGAAAGCCGCTACTCCAAAAATCAGCAGGATAGCGGAGACACCGAAGGCGTACCGTCTTTTGCCCATGAAGTCAATATTCGTCTTTTTCAGGATCTGAAACATCTTCAGATACTCCCAGAGTTATATGCTCAAGGTGCGATATGCTTTTCTGATGTCGAATATGACCCGGGTGATCACCACCGCGGTGAACAAGCTTATGGCCACGCCCAGGCTCAAAGAAACGGCGAATCCCTTGACTGGACCAGTCCCGAACTGGAACAGAACGGCCGCGGTTATCAAGGTGGTTACGTGAGAGTCAACGATGGCATAAAGCGCCCTTTTGTAACCGGCGTCGATGGCGGCCCGGACGGTCTTTCCAGTTCTCAGCTCCTCCCGGATACGTTCAAAGATCAGGACGTTGGCATCAACGGACATTCCGATAGTAAGTATGATGCCGGCGATTCCGGGCAAGGTCAGGGTGGCGTGAAGTGCCGCCATGGCTGCCAAGAGATAGATCAGATTGAAAATCACGGCGATGCCCGCGATTATGCCAGAGAGCCTGTAGTAGAACGCCATGAACACCAAAACCAGCAAAAACCCGATCATAGCTGCGGTGGTGCCCTTGCTGATGGAATCTTGTCCCAAAGAAGGTCCGATCACCCGGTTTTCGATTATTTTGACCGGCGCGGGAAGTGCACCCGCTCTCAGCACAATGGAAAGGTCCGTGGCGTCCTCAATGGTTGCCATCCCGCCCATCTCAATCACCCCCCGGTCCCTGATCTTGGATCGAATAATAGGAGCCGACTCCACTCTACCATCAAGGGTAATGGCTAAGGGTTTGTCTATGTTGGCACCGGTGACGCGGGAAAAAATCCTTCCGCCTTTCTTGGTGAGGGTGAACTGTACCTCAGGCTTTCGGAACTGGTCGTACGATGGTCTGGCATCCACCAGATATTTGCCCGAAAGCTCCATCCGCTTCTTCAACAGGTAAAGTGCCCAGTACTCCCGATTCTGAAAAGTCTCCGTTCGGGTCGACCAGGCGAACTCGTCGTCCTTGGGGATAAGTTCCTGTATTTCGGGTTTGCGGAGCAGAAGCTCCACCTTGGGCTTATCTTCCTGTAGCACAAAGAAACTGGTTCTTCCCTGATAGGATTCCAGATATTGAGTGAAGGGCCTCTCTTCGTAATAGGGTTCCTCTTCCTCCTCCAGAAAGCCGGTGGTATCTTCGGAGGTATCCGGCTCCTCCTCCGCCTCCGCGAAAAGGTCTTTGACCACGTCTTTTTCAGGCTGCTCCTCCTTCTCTTCCGGAACTTCAGCCTCCTCTTCGATTATAGTGGTTTCCGCCTGGGCCAGCACCTCGTCTATTTTCTTCAAGATAGACGTGGTGTTATCGGGCGTCTCCAGCAACTTGAATTCAAGCTGGGCGGTTTGCCCTATCAGGGCCTGAGCTCTCTCCACGTCCTGAAGCCCGGGCAACTCCACCACGATTCTGTCTCCGCCCTGCTTGTGTATCAATGGTTCGGCTATCCCGAACTGATCCACCCGGTTACGGATGATCTCCAGAGCCCTCTCCGATGCGTCCCTTCTCTCGTTTTCGCTGAGCTTGGATTGATCCACCTGCAGAACCACGTGCATTCCCCCTTTTAGATCCAGGCCCAGCTTGATGGCCTTTTTCTCCAGGTCGATCAGATCCTGAGGCTCGGTGGTGCGGATCTCTTCCTTGTCTGCTTCGGACATGCTCCACAGATTGATGCTGGGGTAAAGAGCGTAGAAAGAGGCGAGGATAAAAAAGGAGATCAAAAGTATAAGATAAAGTCGCGATCGTCTCATTCTGCCTTTCTCCTGACGTAATTGCCGGAAAAATTACAAAACCCAAATATATACCGTAATTACCACTTGTCAAGAATTACCTTGACAATTTTTTGCCCGCTACTAATATACGCAAATTACGTCCGTTCATATCCAGTGAACGCTATTCTTCCGGAGGATAACATGTCTGCAAGACTTGGATTGCTCTTTTTGCTTTCACTCTCGCTTTTGTCACCGGTGGTTCAGGCCCAAAAGCTGGAAAGCAAAGCCCAGGCATACACCCTTCCCAACGGCATGCAGGTGATTCTGGTCGAAAAACATGCCAATCCCATGATCGCCTGCATGATCTACGTGAACGCGGGGAGCAAATATGAGACCGACGCGAACAACGGAGTCACCCATCTTCTGGAACACCTGCTTTTTGATGGGACCCAGAGCAAAAGCAGGGAGGATATAACCGAGGGGATCAAAGCCAAGGGGGGATACATCAACGCCTTCACCGGCAAGGAGGTCACCTGCTATATGGTCTTGATGCCCAGTGAGTTCATCCAGACCGGGCTGGCGGTCCAGTCGGACATGCTCTTCAATTCCGTTATCCCTGATACTGAACTGGCCAAGGAGAGAAAGGTGGTAATCGAGGAGATCAAAAAGAGTGAGGATAACGTCGACTATCAGGTGGAGAAGTTCTTCGACTCCACCGCTTACCGGGGGACTCCTTACGTTCGGACGGTGCTGGGAAGTGAGGAGATAATCTCGACCATACCCAAAGAGAGGATATTTGAATATTATCACACCTATTACAAACCGAATAACATGATGGCACTGGTCATCGGCGATTTTGAGCCTCAGAGAATGAAGGAATTGATCGAGAAATACTACGGAGCCGTGGGTAAAAGCCAGCTTCCTTCGCAGGTGCAGATTGCATTCACACAACCGGCGGATCGCAAGGTGGCATATAGAAAGGTGAACAGTCGAAGCACTTACGTGAATCTGTGCCTGAATGCTCCCAGATATGACGATCCAGACTACTATGCGGTCGATATGCTTACGGAGATTCTTGATATGGGGGAAACCTCTCCTCTGAAGCAGGCTTTGACCAGTGGAGATGACCCATTGGCCGTCGACGTTTCAGCCTCTCTGGAGACGCAAAAAGAGTTTTCCAGCTTGAACGTCTCAATTATCACGGACTCACCTAAGAAGGTCACTTCGATTCTGGAAACCACGGTGAACGTGCTGCAGGAATTGGCTTCAAAACCTCCGGAGGAGAAACAACTGCAAGGAGTGATCGTTTCATCCAAAACCCATCGCTACTATCAGGAGGAGAAGCTTCACTTCTACGGGATGATGGCCGCGCCGTTTCTGGTCACCTGTGGATGGGAATGGTGGGATTCGTATGTTGACAATTTAGAGAAGCTTACTCCCCAGTCGGTTCAAAGAGCGGCGCAGAAATATCTTTCTGATCCGAAGTATATTGCCACGGTGGTAACGCCCAAAGAGTAGGGGAGAATACTGGGGGAATCTGGAGTGTCCAGCCCCGCCAAGGCGGGATCTTCGATTTTGGCTGGACCAAGGAGGATGGGGGTGCCCAGAGATGGAGCTTTTCTCGGTCGTATAACTAAGAAAGGACAGCCGCAAGGGCGATCCGTACGGCTGTCTAACATGCCCAATGAATTGGACAACTGCAGCAAGCGGAGGGAGGACATGAAAAAGCTATATCCTGGTTTCCTGGCTGTGTTAATCCTGGTTTTTCTTTCACTAAATTGTACTTCTCCTGGTGCGCCTGAAAAGGACACCGTCAAACAGGTGCTGCCAAACGGTCTAACCGTTATCGTGCGGAGCAATCCCGATTCAAAGGTTTTGGGGATAAATGTTCTGGGTAAGAACCGCTCCGCCATGGAGCCCGGAGGGAAAACCGGCATCGCGGATTTCACCAATCGCATGCTGCTGAAAGGAACCAAGACCAGATCGGCGGAGAAGATATCAGAAGATCTCACCGGCATCGGAGCGGAGATAACGTTGACGGATAACCCCTGGATTCCTTATGATGATGTATACACTACACACTCCTTCACCTTCATCAAGTTTCAGACTATCGACGAGTTTGCAGACCAGGGGATTGAGCTTCTTTCGGACGTGCTGAAGAATCCGACTTTCCCGGAAGAGGAGATGGAGAAGGTTCGAAAAGAGATGATGATGGTTTTGGGAAGGCAAGAGGGTGACACGCGCCAGACCGTTAGGCAACTCTTTTACGCCACGCTGTTTGAGAACCATCCTTATGGCAAGCCCATAATGGGAACTCCGCGGAGTGTCGGATCAATTACCCGCGACGACCTGGTTTCGTTTCATGAGAAATTCTATTCTCCCAACAACGTCATAGTTACGGTGGTAACCAACCTGCCTACCGACGAAACGATGAACAAGATCGAGAATGCCTTGGGTGAGATGCAGAAGGTTGGACTGCCTCCTCTGGACATTCTGGGACCCGGAGAGTTGACCGCGCCCATCAAGGCCCACAAGGTTATGGAGAAAGAACAGGTTTACGTTTACCTTGGCAGAGCACTTCCGGGAATCTTCTCTGGGGATGTTCCGGCTTTAGAAGTCATGAATTCGGTCCTTTCCTCGCGACTGGCATTGAATCTGAGAGAGAGACAAGGTCTGGCATACTCGGTCGGTTCCTCTACCAGCTTTGTGAAGCACTTTGGATGGTTTGTCGCTTCCATCGGCACCAGGCCGCAAAACTATCAGGTTGCCGTGGATGGTATCCTGGCTGAAATGAAAAGAATGAAGGAAGGGGCGGTTACCTCTGAGGAATTGGAGAAGGCAAAGAATGGGATATGGGGGAGCATGCTTTTTTACCGACTTTCCCGAGTAAACCAGGCTTATTTCATGTCGGTGAACGAATTCAAGGAAGTGGGCTACGACTACGACGATAAGTATATAAAGCACTTAAGGCAAGTAACCGCCGAGCAGGTTAAGCAGGTGGCGGAGAAATACCTGGATACGGAGAATTACGTGCTCGCCGTGGTGGGGAAGACTTGATAGTTCAGGGTGGGATAAATTCTCTACCCGTGAAGCAATTGTTGAAGTCATATTGGCAGGGAAGGGCATTCAGCCCTGCCTTGTTTGCATCTGCGATTGAGTAGGGACAGGGCTTGTCCCTGTCCGGACAGAAAAGAGGACAGCCACAAGGGCTGTCCCTACGCATGTTTCACCCTCCCTTTTATTCCCTCCCATCGAGGGAGGGAAGAGCCGATTCTTTCTCCCTTGATGGGAGCGAGTCAGGGTGAACCACAGAAAAGACTATGGTCCGCCTGAAGGCGGACACTCCAGAAGCGCTTCTTCGGGCGGGACAAATCCCTGGCCCAATGTGTGGCTTGATTTTTCATCCATAGGGCAGGGCATTCAGCCCTGCCGTCTTGAATGGTCCGTCTGAAGGCGGACACTCCAGAAGCGCTACTTTGGGCGGGATGAATCCCGGCCGTACAGTTGCCTTTGAATTCAGATTACCAATCTACACCTACTCCAACCTCATACTGGTTCTTGGCCTCGGGGTCGGTTGTCGGGCCGATCCAGCGGGCATTGTTCTTGGCATATTCCTCGTTGTATTTGTCGTTCCCGCCGCCGTCGATAAATACCCCAAACACGTGAAGATACTCTCGGGCTCCCTTTTTGGACACATTTGCCCTTCCCAGAGTTGTACCACCCTTGGTATCGTAGACATCATCGCCGCTGTGATCGTGAAATATACCGATACCGTTGGCGTTGCCGCCGCCTAAGGAGAGGTTTGGTGCATCATAGTAATCGTTGCCACCCCGCTCATTCAGATAGCCAATGGTGAAATCATGTCCCGCTCCAATTGCCATATTCATGGTGGCAGTGTAGCTGTCGTTGCCCCCGAAATCATCCAGAAAGCCTACGGCAAAATGTGCACCTGAGCCCTGAACGTACCAGATGCCGCTGTAACTATCATCTCCTCCGCCATCGAGAAGCATGGCCACGGCAAACCAATACGCAGTTCCCTGAGCCCACAAATCGGCAGAGTAAATATCGTTGCCTTTGACGTCACAAAGTATCCCCACGCCTCCGGCCCAACTGTGACCGTCGATGTAGTCAGCCCGTTTGCCAAAAGCGACTCCCTGAGCCAGAGAAGCATTATGTTCCTCAGTTTGAGACGCGGGATTGATGACTGTGTCGCTCTCTGCGACGTATTTGTCATCTCCTTCATAGTTGATCAACAGCCCGCATCCTTTGGTATAGCCAAATCCCTGCGATAGGACCAGGCAGTAAAGAGAATCATTTCCTGAGCTGTCAGCATGTACGCCGACTCCAAAAACGCCGCAACCCTGGGAGTAGCTCTCAGCGACATAGGTGTCGTCTCCCTCGTAATCGAGCAAAATGCCTACCCCGAAAATGCCGCAGCCCTGGGTGATGGTGGTGCCCTCGTAGTAATCATCTCCGGTTTTGTCCACCACCACTGACATCCCCATTACGGCCCCGCCTATTCCAGGTTTCGTTGTATCTGCAGAGATATATCGATCGTTGCCGGACAGATCGATGATTGCTGACAGAGGATATTTCTCAGTATAACCTGAAAAACTATAGTTATCGTCGCCACCCCCGTCCAGTATCAAAAGGGGAGGAAGAGAGTATTCATAGTTGTCGCTTTCGGCAGTCCCGATTACGATGAGTCCCTTTTCGGTGACCACCTCCGTCTTCTTCTTGGGAAAAGCTGCCAGCTGGAGTGCGTCAGCCATTCTTTTCACCGCCTCGGCTATATCCTGAGCACCAGCATAGAGACGGCCAAAATCCACCGCTGGTGTCAATTTCTCTATTATTTCATCGTACTCCTCTTTCTCCTGGACGAAGTACTCAAAGAGTTCCTCCCTGGAGATCTGCTTTTCAATTCCGTCGATGGCCTTTATGAAAAAATGGTTGGGGTCGTCGACAATTGAATACAGAAGATCAATCTGGTCTCGCAGCAACGCGTAATCGTCTCCCGGCAAAACGCCTTTGTCTCTGGTAATGGATGGTTTCTCGATAGAGTCTGGATAGTTGATGTATTTCTCCAACTGGTCTCCGATCAGGCCTCTGTAAACGGTGTAATCGATTCGTGCTCCTGCCCAGGACAGAAGCCGGGTGATGTTGGTGATGTCCTCTGAGAATCTCTTCAGGTTTAACTGGCCGTATTTGGGCAGCTTCAACGGATTCTTGTGAAACATGGTAAAATAGTTGGTGCGCCACAGGTCCCCTCCCCAGTTGGCCATCTCATCCTGATCGAATCTGATGTCCTGGCAGGTCAGTCCGACCTGTGACAGCGCGCTGTCACACAGGCTGAAATCACCGGCCACGGCAGAACTCGCCCACAGCAGAAACAATGACGTAACCAAAAGGTGTCTCATTTTTCGCTCCTTTCGAGATTGCGGCGGGATCAATTCCCGCTCCTTTGTGCAGGCTGATTCTTGACCCATCGGGCAGACCATTCAGCCCTGCCAACCTTTAAGGTCCGCCTAAAGGCGGACACTCCAAAGAGACTGATTCGGGCGGGATGAATTCCCGCCGGCCTGTGCTTGACGGGTAGGGGCAATTAGCGAATCCCCCTGCAATTCATTGCGCTCCTCCTTTTACTCTCTCTCGGCATAGTAAAGAGGGGAAGACAGGGCGCGGCAGATCACATCATATGGATAGGTCTGCCGTCCGCTTTCAGGACGGCTTCTCTTATCGGCTCGCTCAGGGTGGGATGGGCGTGGATGGTGTCGATCACATCCTGGGTTTTTGCTCCCATCCGGATGGCTAGGGTCAACTCTGCGATCAGGTCGGTGGCTCTGTGACCGAGAATCTGCGCTCCTAAGATTTTTCCCGACGCTTTTTCCGCGACCACCTTGACGAAACCCTCTGTTTCATTCTCGGCCTGGGCTCTGCCGCAAGCCACCATGGGAAACTTGCCTGTTTTTACCTCTATTCCCCCGTCTTTCGCCTGCTTCTCGTTAAGTCCCACGCTTCCGATCTCCGGATGGGTGTAAATGGAGGCAGGCACTGCGGTGTAGTCCATTATCTTATCTTCCCCCAGCGCGTTTTCTATGGCTATCTCCGCCTCCATGGAAGCCACATGCGCAAGAAGCCAGTTGCCTATGCAGTCCCCGGCGGCGAAGACGTGGGGCACACTGGTTCGGAGATGATCATCCACTACGATGGTTCCTCGATCCATTTTGATTCCCAGCTCCTCCAATCCCATGTCTTTGGTGTTGGGTCTTCTGCCCACTGATAGCAAGACCTTTGCCACGTCCACTTTGATTTCTCCGTCCGGTGTGGAGATGGTTACGGTCTTTTTGTCGTCTTTGGCTGTGGCTATCCGGGAGACTTTGGAATTGGTGAATATCTTGATGCCTGATTTTTCCATGGAATTCCTCAAAGCAGCCGCAACTTCCCCATCTTCCCCGGGAAGTATCTGTTGGAGCATCTCCACTATGGTGATCTCCGTGCCAAACGAGCGGTATATGTATGCGAACTCGCATCCGATGTAACCGCCCCCGATAATCAGCATGCTCGAGGGTACGGAGGGTAAAGACAAGGCGCCAGTACTATCGATAACACCGTCTAACTCGATTCCCGGAATGGGAAGCTGAATGGGAAGAGAGCCTGTAGCAACGAGAAACTTGTCAGCCTGCAACTTTCCGCTCGTTCCGTCGGGCTTTTTTATCTCGATCACTTTTTCATCTAGGAACTTTGCGCTTCCTTTGATTACGTTCGCGCCGCGAGATTTGAGTAAACTCTTGACGCCGGTGACCAGCCAGGTTACGGTCATATGCTTTCTTTTCATCAGCATGGACCAGTCCAGGTCAGTCCCAGAAACCTTTAGTCCCCAGCGCGACGCACCTTTGATGGTCGAGAGAGTGTAAGCCGCGGACGTCAAAACCTTTGTGGGGATGCATCCCACGTTCAAGCACGTTCCCCCCAGCTCTTCCTTCTCCACCACGGTCACACTGCCTCCTAACTGCGCTGCTCGAATAGCTCCCACGTACCCCGCCGGGCCACCACCGATGATGATTAGATTCTTGCCACCGTTGTTCATTTTTCTCCTCCCGATTAGCTACAAGAAGCTTCTTGGCATCAGACTCAATCTGTATGGCTTCTAATTTATAGCGATTGGCTGTTCTTGTCCAGAGATTTGTGCGGTTTGCTGCCGGGTGTCAGTGGAGTCCGTGGAGTTGAGCAAACGTGCCAGGGTCGCCCTTATCTTAACATCCACAAGCTTAACGACATGACGGCCATGCCGACGACTACCCCCAGTATGGCGATGTGGCCTTGATTGTAAGAAAAAGAGGTGGGCACCAGCTCGTCGAAGGCTATAAAGACCATGACTCCAGCAACGAATGCCAGGAGCCAGCCCAGAAGAGCAGGTGTGAGGAAGGGTAGCAGCAAGATCGCAGCAATGCCGGCTCCTACGGGTTCCGCCAGGCCGGACAGGAAGGACCATAGAAAGGACTTGCCACGGCTTTTGGTGGCGGCGTACACCGGCGCTGAGACGGCCAAGCCTTCGGGAATGTTGTGAACGGCTATGGCTACCGCGATTGCGATTCCTAAGCGAGTGTCTTTCAGGGTTCCGGCGAAGGTAGCCATGCCCTCCGGAAAGTTGTGGATTCCTATTCCTAAAGCCACCACCGCACCGATTCGCAAAAGCTTGGTCTCTTTCTGGCTGTCGGTCAAATCCTGGTGCCCTGCTGATTCGTGAGGCAGAAAAAAGTCGATCATAAATATGATGATGATCCCGAAGAAAAAGCCGAGATGGGCGTAGGCAAAACCGATAGACTCGATGCTTCCCCGCAGAAGCTCAACGAAGGAAACCATAACCATGACTCCCGCGGAAAACCCCAACGTGGCGCTCATGAACCGCGGTCCGGGTTTGCGGAAGGCAAGCCCCAGAAGGCTGCCCAGAGTGGTGGAAAGCCCGGCCAGTGCGGTCAGAACAAAGGCTAGTGCAACGTTTTTCTCCATGATTACTTGACAAACTCCGACCACCGGAGACAGGCTAGATTGGACGACATGCGCCGAAGACAATCTGCCTATTCGTCTCTAGGAGTCTTTATGAATTCGCGCCTTAAGATCCCCATCATAACGGTGTCGTGGTATTCACCATTGGCGTAACGATCCTCCCTTAGGATTCCCTCTTTTTTGAAGCCGCATTTCTCGTACGACTTTATACCTCTTGGATTGTACTCGAACACTCGCAGGTAAACTCTATGAAGATTCATCTGGTTGAAAGCAAAATCCAGGATGGTCATCATGGCGTCGGTTCCGTATCCTTTTCCCCAGTACTCCTTTTTTCCGATAACTATGCCCACCTCGGCATTGCGGTTCTCCCAGTCGATTCTGTGCAGGCCGATACCGCCGAGATAGACACCTTCTTTCGTCTCGAGGGCGAAAACTTTGTTTCTCTGGCTGTCGCCGCTTAGGGCGGCCTCGATCCATTTCTCCTCTTGATACCTGGAGATTGGATATCTCATGAGCAGGTTGTTCTTCACTTCGGGATCGTTTACCCACTTCATGATTTCGTCCATATCCGTCTTTTCGATGGCCCTGATCCGAACTTTCTTTCCTTCGATCATAGTTCATCACCTCACAGACTTGCTCTTAGCTTAATTGTGACCTTGTTTTGTGCCGTCCCAGACCTTGAAGGTAAGATTGCAACCTCTTGTTTTCCGATTCTTCACCCGTCGGAATGCCTCTGTGTTGCGCTCAAAGCGGGCGAATCAATTTGGCCCGTTACTTGATTCTCCGAGGCTGTGCCATAGGCATCCCGGCTGATCAGTAATTGGTGAGCTGATCTATCTTTCCGTATTTCCGGGCTATATGCTCGATGGATCGGTAGATGTAATGCGAAAACAAAGCCAAGGCAAGCGTAGTTACCACCATTATGGCTATCAGCTCGAGGTTAGAAAAGCCGCTCAAAGTAGGGCTTAGGCTTTTCCCCAGAACCGACCTTCTTACCAGCTCCAGCCAGTAGGTTAACGGCAATGCCTTGGAGAGATACTGCAGCCAGATGGGCAGTATATCTATAGGATATATGGCACCGCAGGCCAGATAGAAAAGCCCTGCCATCCCTTCGGTTAGCGCCCAGCTGTGATGTGCGGTGACTATGCTTATCCCCGCCAGAAGTATCCCCAGGCAGGTGATGATGAAGATCCCGGCGGCCACCGAGAACAGAAGCAGAGGATAATTCACGGTCAGCAGGTTGACCGGAATCTTCAAAACCAGCATTCCAAATGCAATGGTGATAATCACCGCCACCGTGGTCAGTATCATCTTGGCGATGCCCCGGCCAAACAGGTAATAGTACATTCTGATGGGGGAAATGTAGATATACCTGATCATCTGGTAGTGCTCTCGATCCTCGTGGATTACCCAGCTTATCCCGAACAGAACGTTGATCACGTACATGAAGAAGGCGTTTCCCACATAAATGTATGCGAAAAGATCCATGCCGGTTTTCCCTTTGGTCACGACGTAGTACATCACCACCAGGATCAGCGAAGAGGCCAGGGGTCGTACGATGGAGTAGATGGCGAAGAGAAACGGATCGGTCCAGTTGGACTCCATGGCCCATCCCAACCAGCCAGCGGTCTTTATGGTTCTCAAATTCTCTCTCGTTTTAGCCAGCATATAATCGATCTCCTCAGTTGATGCGGATGCGATGGCATACCACGTTACCTCACCCCCTATCTCCCCCTCTCCACAAAGTGGAGAGGGGGACCAAAGCGGGTGAGGTCATACTTATTGCCATCTCAAAGTCAATCTTCCCTCTTTTTTTCCCAATTTCTCCATGAACTCAAGCGCGTACTTGGAAACCACCAAGAAGAGCACACATAAAATCACCAGGGCTCCCAGCTCGATGTTGACGTTGACGAACGCGGATTTTGGCCCAGCCTCGAAGGCGAGCTGTCTCATGGCGTCTAGGCCCAGAGTCAGGGGAATCAAGGATGCTCCCAGGGCCACGAAGAAACCCAGGTTCCTAACCGGGAAGAAGAATCCTGACAGCAGATGAACCGGTTCCTGAAGAAGGGTAACCCCGTGCCAGGCTTCCCTCCCGTAAAGCATGAACAGGGATGAAAAGAGCATGCCCAATCCATACAAGCTTACCAGGGTCAACACAAATATGGCAAAAAGCTTGGGCAGGCTTATTACTGCGAAATCCACCTTGAAGATCAGACTTCCTACCAGGAAGATGAAGACCGCCCTGGTGGTCGCAAGAAACACGCCTCCTGACGCCATGCCAAGAAGTATGGACATTCTGGAGATGGGCGCGATCATGTATATGTCCATATTCCCTATCTCTTTTTCCCAGTAGAACTGAGCTGCCATGCTCCACAGAACATGTATCCAGTATGCGCTCATGGTGCCGCCCAAGATGACAAATCCGACATATTCCTCGGGTGCCTTCAACGCTTTATACACGTACACATAGGCGGCGGTGCTCAAGATGGGAAGCAAGGTCTCGGTGAACCACCAGCTGGGTTCTCGGTTGGCAGCTACCACCCTCACGTAAGCGCGCGCGATTATCGCCTTTATGTTAGTTCTGAGATTGATCTTCATCCTTCAATCCTCTACCTACCAGCGCCACGAACACATCTTCCAAGCTCGGCTCCATCTTGGAAAGCGAGATTATCTTGGAGCCGTTACCGCTTAAGGACTCAGTTACGTTGGATATAGCAGATTCTTCCTCCAAGATGAATTTCAGTTCGGTTCTTCCCAGGTGGCTCTTGTGTTCATAGGCAAACTGCTTGACCCCGGAGATCTGACCGAACCTGTCTATATCGTTCACCTGCAAGGGAACTTCGATGCGAAATACTGCTTCGCCAGCTAGAGATTTCTTGAGGTTTTGCGGCGTGTCACATACCAGAACCCTACCTCTGTCGATGATAGCTACCCGGTCACAGAGCTCGTCTGCCTCCGCCATATAGTGCGTGGTCAGAAGGACGGTCCTTTCCGGATTCTCCTTCATCCACTTTCTTATATAGGCTCGTACGTCCCTGGCGATCTGCACGTCCAGACCCAGGGTAGGTTCGTCCAAGAACATGATCTTGGGATCGCAGACAAAACCGCGCATGAAATTGAGTTTCTGCCGGAGTCCGGTGGAAAGCTTGCCTATCTTGGTTCTGGCAAACTCCTCCATTTTCAGAATGCTTAAAAGCTCATCGATCCTTCGGTGCACCACTTTGCTGGAGATACCATAGAACTGGGAGAACATCCACAAAGTTTCCCGAACCGTCAAGATTCCGTATCCGCACTGTTCTCCACCCGATACCATGTTTATCTGTCTTCTGACCTTTTCCGGATATTTAACCACGTCTATACCATCAACCTGAGCGGTTCCGGAGCTGGGCAGAAGCAGAGTTGCCAGGATTTTTATCAAGGTGGTCTTGCCCGCGCCGTTGGGACCCAGAAGACCGAACAGCTCGCATTGATGAATCTTTATGTTGGCGTCCTCCAGAGCGATCAGCTTACCGTTGTTGTCGCCTTTACCCTTCTTGTTCTTTACCTTCTTTATCTTGAAGGTTCTGTTCAGATCGAAAGTCTCTACAGCTGGATTCATCTCTTCTTCCTTTCATCTAAATAAAAAACCGTGACCTACTCTGCATAGGTCACGGTTTTAAAAAATTCTTTCCCAGGTATCCTATTCAGAGTAGCCTCCTTCGTCCAGAGGTGTAGACGATAATGGGTACACTACTCCCCTGTACCAGGCTGCAATTAAGTGAAAGCATATTAAACGCCACTGACGTGCACCTCCGATGGTTCTGGATCTACTCCTCACTTTTTCATCTTACTACGCAATTAAATACAGCAAGTTTCTTTGTCAAGGGAAATTTTTGGAAATCTTCATTTTTTCGAAGGTGGGCGACCCAGCCGCTCCGGGTGGCTTGGCAAGCCGCGGAATTTGGCCTTAAAAAATTGATAACAGACTGACCGCCGACTTCACCTGAAGGTATGGCAAACCGATCTCTGCCAATATCAGGAATACAGGTCCAAACCCCCTCCCCAATTCTCTTTGAGCTGTCATACATTCGATATGTTTAATTTGGAAGCGCAATTGAAGAAGGAAGTGGTGGTTCTTCCCATTGACGATTTTCTGTTACTGCTTTTTGCTGCCAGTTTGCTTTTTCTTTAAAGCCCGGGTTTCTGCAGTCGTTCGCATCTTGACGTTTCCCTTCAAGAGATAACCGCGGACTTGATGCGGGCGGATTCTGTGAAGCTTTCCAATGTCAATCAAGCTGGAGCCTTTCTCATACAGCTCCTTCATCTTGGCCAGCTTGTCCTGCTTCTCTTTCTCGATCCGCGCCTTTTCCAACTGATCTTCCGTTGGCTTTGCTTTCACAGCCGGCTTAGGAACAGCAGCTCTCTTCTTGTTAGCCATTCTTTGTCACCTCCTTTGTCCGTAAGCTACTATCGCTCTTCTATTTGTAATATCATAACAAATTTTTGAAAATCCCTAAAAAAGATAAGGTATCCAGGCACAACAAGATAGAGGGCAGAAAGGGAACACAAATTTTCTTAGAATTCCTCTTGATTTCTAAAGCGGCGATATTATATTACTATCGTAAAACATTGGGCAAGCTGAACTTGTGGGGATTAGTAGATGTGCCAGTAAGGTAAAATACAGCTAATTAGTGTAAGATGCTGGCTTGTAAAGGCTCAGCCTAAATACATATTTATGAGCGGAAGCCGGAAGATAACTTACATAGCTTTTTGTTTCCTCCTGGTTCTCAGTTGTGCTTATAAGCCACCTTACAAGGTTGACTATGATAAGCTGCCACCTGAGATCAAAGTGTACTATCCAATAGAGAAGGCTCTTTCAGCCAGGTTGTGGGCATTGAGCACATATGGGATGCCTATGTTCGCTGGCGATATAAACAGATCTTCAACTGTTTTCGATGTTCAAGACCTTTTCGTTCGCTCGTATCCGCGGCAAGAAGAAATATGGTGGTGGTCTACTTTTAAATGCTCGTTCTATCACCTAGGATCTGTCGGTTTATCATATACTACTTCTCACACAGCGGAGCTTCAACTTTCCATCCAGGACACCTGTTCAAAGAGCGACTACTTTTGTATAGAATTCAGGATCGATGGACTGAAAAGAGAGCATAACACGACGCTTTATAAATTCCAAATTGTTTTCCAGAATCCGAAAACCAAGAAATGGGTGTACCTCTACGATACATCACCTATCGTTGGAGAAACAGGATTAACCGGCGTTGACGTTAGCTTCTTTATGGACATCGAAGCAGTACAGCAAAGGATTTTCTCAGATTATAAACACAGTGTCCCGAAAGCTGTAAAAATTCCAGTGCTGATAATAGTCTGGGACTTTCGCGCGAAAGAGAAAAGGGAAGCTGTATTTGAGTTAGGGATGGAAAGGAGGTGAGAAGGAAGTGAGGAGACTCTTGTTGTTGGGAGCTATAGTTCTGGTGGTGTTCGCTTCCGCATCAACCGCACGAGCTGAAGGGTATGAAGTTTTAAATCCAGCATGTGCAGAGTATCTTGGGCAGGAGATACCTAATAATGTATTTCAACAATGGCTCCAAGATGGCTGGATCGTGCCTTCAGATGAAGAGCAGCCTCAACCAGACCCAACTACTGCACCGGAGCAAGGGACTGATTGCCATTTGATGGTGTGGACATGCGGTCCTGGTTGCCACTACACTGATTGTGTATTAGGCAAGGGAGCAGTTAGTTGCTGGTGCGAGTATAGTGTACTTCCACCACCAGAACAGTAGCTTCAAATGAGGATCCCACAGACAACTCCATCCTTGCTTCTTGTGGGAGAGTAAGGATGGAGTTTTTATTGTGATAGACAAAATAGACAAACAACAGAACGAACGGAGAAGGAGAAATAGGGGTAAGAAGGACAGGAAGATAAACAGATGGATCGCATAAAATCAAGGTTTAACAAGAGCTTTCAGGTATTTCTTCACAAGTAATCACTCAGCACACAAACCCTTTTATACCCTCACTCTTTTAAGAGACAACATAATTATAGCCTCACATCAGTCATGGCTACAAGCTACGTCCGTGAGTAAAGGGGTCATAGTCAAGAAAAGGAGTCAGGGGAATAAAGGCTTCAGTAGAACGGAGTAGCGTATTGTTGAGCGAATCCTTTCCCGACTAAGATGTCTACGGGTGAAGACAGTGCTATTTCCTTTCCAACTGTTCAAGGGCGCCCTGGACTCGGTGGTCATCCGGGTGATCCGCGGCGTATCGCTTTACTCTCTCCAAATACTGACGGCACTCCTCTTCGCTTTTGTGACAATGCATATATCTGACTGCAGGAAACCGCCAGTCCTCGCCTACGACTGGTTCCAGATGGGCGAAAAGCATGTCCATATCCTGATAACGTTTTTGCTCTTCGAATACCGGCACCATGCGCAGAAGCAGAGTCAGGTATTGCAGCCAGGCGACCTGAGCCGCGTAGCTTGAATCTCTGGGTGATCCCTGTGAAGCGCAGCGAAGTTGCCACCTCTGGGTGAGTCCGGAGATAAGCAGATCAAGAATCTCACCTTGCGATTGAGCGGAATCCTGGTAGGCACACACCAGCCCCAGATCTACGAGATGTTCTCCAAATTCGCGTTGGATGCCGCAGCTGGGTGCCATATACACCGGCGGATGTGCGGGATTGCTCACTTGGCGTGTGACTATCTCCGCCAGTGCATCTTGTGTTTCGCTGGTCGAGGGAGGGAGAGGTAAAGTATCCTCTTCTGATAGATTCAGGGCTGAGCAAATATCAGTGTCGTCGAGCAGGAATTGTCGGTAATCTGGCCCGACCAAGAATTGCAGAGAGATAACGACCAGGTCCGGCCTGATTCCTTCCACTTGTTGCAGATACCAGGCGCCATATGTGTCTGCGGCTCCGTTGGTGTAAAAGACTCCGCCCGAGTCCATCTGTGCGAAGCAATTACCAATCCACTCAACAATTTGAAGCACTGCCAGCGAATCGGTGACTCTGATCTTGGGATGCAAGTGACTGAAGAAGGTAAGCAGGACCGATTTGGCAGAATCAGCCCCTTGAGCCTGTCTTAAAGCTGCTAGTTTTTTAAAGAACCCGGAGGCCAAGCTGTACTTCCCGGATGTGGTAGGCGTGACCGTTACCGAATCGATAAGGCTGTTCAAGTCACCGTACTCGAGACGCGATGTCTCACCTCCACAGCCGTTCAGGAAAACGAGAATCATTGATAGCACGGTCATGAATAAGGGTGCTTCTCGCTTCACGGCATTTGCCCTCCCGTTTCCATCTTTTGGGCACCTTCGACCTCGCAAACCTGTGCCCGATACACTCGCCATGATATGATTCGTTTCACTGCCAATAAAGATGCTTGATATACGTTGTGTCAAGACAAATCTGGAAAATTCCCGACATGGTGAGTACCCACCTGAACCTCCTTGTCCCACTTTTTTCTGAGGAAAGACAATTTTGTTCTTGACACCGGAACAGAAAGGATATATAATTGGTTCGCTTTGAGATGGTTCTCTGACAAGGTAAAACCGATCTGGCGCCCTTCAGAGGGTAAAAAGGGAAGGCGGTGGAAGTCCGCCACAGCCCCGCTACTGTGAGTGGCTACGAAAGCTTCAGATAACCACTGTGTTGCAAGAAGCGATACGGGAAGGTGAAGCCGGTAGGCCTGAAGCCACAAAGTCAGGAGACCTGCCAGATCGAATATTCCGAGATTGGATAGCTCTTCGCGGGAAGAGTATTTCGGGAAATTGCACCAAACCCAGCTTAACCGTGAAGGCTGGGTTTTCTTTTTTCGTTAAGAGATGTTTGTCTTTCAGAGAACGATAGGATCAATCGCTCTTCTGGAATCGGATGCCCGACGGACTCTCGGCATGTCTGGAGAAGTACCATGTTCGCATTGGGAAGTCAGAACGTAGCCTGATTTCCACTAGTGTAAGGGCGGCTTGCGACGTCCCCTTGTCAAGGGAGACAGCAGGGGGTGGGATGAAATTCATTAACCGGAAAGGAGTGAAGATGAAAAAGCTCATCTTTCTACTTATAGGCTTGCTTCTCTCAATGGGAGTGCAGGCTGAGGAAACAAGTGAGGCCACCACTGGTGAAAAAACATATCTGCTTGAACCTATTATCGTGACTGCTACACGCTACCCGGAGCATCTCAGGAACATTCCCGCCCATTGCACTCTATTGAGTTCCTCAAAGTTGAAAAACTTCAATTGCCTCTCTTTGGGGGAGGTCTTGAGAAAATTCTCGTCCGGAGAGATGACCTCTTCCGGTTCCCTCGGCCAGGTACAGACTTTCTCTCTGAGGGGCCATTCCTCTTCTCAAGTCCTGTTTTTATTGGAGGGGAGAAAACTGAATTACCTCTGCAATGGCATTTTTAACTTAAGCGACCTCCCGTTGGCCAATATGGAGAGAGTTGAAGTTGTCCGTGGTCCCCTCTCCTCCGTGTTTGGTGCCAATGCCCTGGGCGGGGTGGTAAATCTGATACCCTCCCCGCCTCTGAAGAAAAGCTTCTCCTCCTCCGTCCTCTACGGGAGTGATAATACTTCAATTTCAACTCTGAATTTTGCCTCGGGAATAGGAGATTTCAGATTCGACTCGGGCTTGGAAAGAAAACAGTCTGAGGGTCACAGAGAGAATTCGGATTACTCCGCCCTGTTCTTCCACTCCACTTTCTTTTATCGCCTAAGTTCCTCCACTGATCTCAAGCTCTATTTGTCGACGCAAAACGACGATTTGGGAGTGCCTGGCCCCGTGCCTGACCCTTCAAATATCCCGAAGTTCGGCAACTCTTCTGTCTTTTCCCTTTATGACCACCAGAAGGACAAGAACTTGTCATTAGATTTTACTTTTCGTTTCCGCTCCCCAGAACAGTCCTCCAAATCTCAATCAGGAGAGCGAGAGGTCCTAACTCGACTCTTTTTTGACCGAAGGAGGATGGACTATGCTACCCGATACGATTTTTCAGGAGAGGTGGACGAAACATACTCTTATGTGACCAAAAGCGCGGGTGGATTCACGCAATGTTCCTTTTTGCTTGGAGAGAGAAGCCGGATCACACTTGGGCTGGATTTCTCCGCGGATTACCTGGAAGCCAGAAAGGAATCGTTCTATGCTGCCTCCCAGACCGGGTCAAGTCTGGCTTGGGATCCAAGTTCAACCACTTTTGGCCTGTGGGGGAACTCCTCCTGGAACTTAAGAAAATTCACTTTCCAGCTCGGCACCAGATATGACCTGCCCAGCGATTTCGAAGAAACCTTCTCTCCCAATATGGGGTTGATCTATCGTCTCCGAGATGCCTTCTCCTTAAAGCTGAGCTATGGAAGAGCCTTCAGAGCTCCCACTTTCAACGATCTTTACTGGCCCGACGGGGGGAATAAGGATTTGAAGCCCGAAAAGGGAAGAAGTCTTGAAGCGGGCATGTTTTCCACGGGCAGAAGAGTCTCTTCTCAAATCTTTCTGTATCATCGTAAGGTAAGAAATCTGATTTCCTGGCAACCACTGGGTGAAAACGGATTATGGCAGCCTTTCAATTTGGACCGCTTCAACTCTTGGGGGATAGAATTGGAATTGGATTGTCGGGTTTCTGAAGGTCTGGATTGCGGGGTAAATTACTCTTACAATAGAGCAGAGGAGGTAAAAAACGAACTGGTCTATTATGATTTCTTCTCCGGGGAGAAGAAGTTCGAGGAGTTGAAAAGGAAAGCACGTTTTCTGCCGGAGAACGTCTTCAATCTCAATTTGGGCCTGAGAATCCTTCCCTCCTTTTCAACTCAGCTGGCATTCAACCTTCGCAGCGAAAGGTTAAACTACTATCCGGATTATTCATCTTATCCGGCAATAAGATATGTGACCAAAAAGATCAAATCCGCAGCCAATTTTGACATCAGCTTCAATCAAACGGTCAAGAACCTGGCCTTCCTTTTGAAAATAGACAACCTTTTTGACGAGAGGACCCCGACCCAGTTTGGCAACTCGCTGTCCGATTTGGACTACCCCAATCCCGGTAGAAAGGTATTTGCCGGAATGAGACTGGAAATGTGGGATTAAACCTTGACTATTGGTATATAGGTAAGCGGCGTCTCCGGCTCTCATTGCCGGGTAGACAGCTACTGGGTTGACGTTATTGCTCGCTTCAACTCCAGCGGCGCGCTCGTCGACAGGTATTTGGTGGGAAACGGCCCGATATCTCCGGCTGTCTACACGCCGCCCACGCAATGCCCGCTCTTTAGCCGGGAAGCTTTATCGTCCTGATGGTGCCTTTAGCAGCGACCGGATCGTTCGTTTTGAAATGCAGATTGGCTCTCAAAAAAGCCTGAAACCTCGACGAAGATTGTGGGGGCTACATTAGAGGGGCATGCGAAACCGCAAGCGTCCGGCCTCCAGGCGTCGACCGGGCTAGTCAGGTTCCTTTATTCGCACAGAATCACACCCGATTCTCGCAGGCTGAAGCCTGCGGCTACCGAAATCTCACTCTTTCCAATTCCCATTCCTGAGACCTAAGTGGATTCGCGGGAGGCTGGATTCATTGGTCTGATAGCTGGCTTTAGATCTTCGTCAGATCTCCTGGGTCAGAACCATCTTTGGTTGACAAATCAACTTTGTCACCTTATCTTCGAATGGCCGTGAATTTCGGAAAAAAGATAGCAGGGGAACAGTGACGAAGCGTAAAGCCCTTTACTTTGATGCGCCCGGTGAATTATCTGTCAAGGAAGAGGCTCTGTCTGACCCAAGCTCTGACCAGGTGCTGGTGCAGACTTTGGTTTCGGCTATAAGCGCAGGCACGGAGATGCTCTTCTATCGCGGGCAGGCACCCGCTGACATACCCGTGGATGAAACGATTCCTTCCTTAGCTAAAGACCTTGAGTATCCTCTGAAGTATGGATACGCGTCGGTAGGGAGGGTCATCGCCGTCGGAAAAGACGTATCGGAAGATTGGCAAGGACATCTGGTGTTTGGGTTTAATCCGCACGAAAGCCATTTTCTGGTAGCTCCAAAGGAACTGGTTTCCATCCCGGAGTCCCTCTCGGCCGAGGATGCACTCTTCGTGGCCAATATGGAGACGGCGGTTAATCTCGTTATGGATGGTCATCCGCTTATCGGTGAGCAGGTGGCTGTGTTTGGGCAGGGCGTGGTGGGTCTTCTCACCACGGCACTTCTGGCACAGATTCCTTTGAGTAGGTTGGTGACGCTGGATCGCTACCCAATCAGACGTGACAGGTCGGTTGCACTGGGTGCAGACGTCAGCCTGGACCCAATGGCACCGGATGCACAGGACCACTTAGGTGAGCTATTCCAGACCGGAAGCTCGTCCGAAGGCGCGGACCTCGCATATGAACTTTCCGGTAACGTGAAAGCGTTAGACCAGGCTATTGCAGTTGTCGGCTTTAACGGGCGTGTGGTAATTGGCTCCTGGTACGGACAAAAGCAAGCAGAATTGGATCTGGGAGGGCGTTTTCATAGAAGCCGGATTAGCCTGATTGCCAGCCAGGTGAGCACCATAGCGCCTCAGTGGAGGGGTCGCTGGACAAAAATCCGACGCCTGCTGGCGGCTCTGCGAATGATCGAAAAGATAAAGCCTGCCTTTCTTATCACGCATCGTTACCCCATCGACAAAGCAGGGGAGGCTTATAGACTCCTTGACCAGAATCCTCAGGAAGCGATTCAGGTAATATTGACCTATGAAGACTAACCATTCGACGAAGCCATCTTGAAAATTGCCATTATATGTACACGGTAAGCGTAAAGAGGGACTTTGTTGCCTACCATTTCCTTTTCGGCGGCGACTGGGGTTTGGAGAATCAAAAGCATTCTCATCACTACGAGGTTGAGATCGAGCTGGAGGGCTCATCCCTGGATAAGCACGGATACCTGGCTGACATTGTATACCTAGACAAGAACCTGACTGAGTTAATCCGTCACTACAAAGACAGAACCTTGAACGAGCTTCCTGAGTTTGAAGGTGTCAACCCCAGCGTTGAGCATTTTTCCCGCATATTCTGTCAGGCTTTCCTAAAGGGCATCAATGCACCGAACGTGAGTGCAGTCAAAGTTACCATGAAAGAAAACCGGATCGCTTCTGCCTCTTACCGACAGGAGCTTTAGTGCGAGTCGGCCTTGTAATTTACGGAACTCTGGATACCATCTCCGGGGGCTATCTTTATGATCGCATGTTGGTGGAGTATCTCAGGCGGAGAGGAGACGAGGTAGAGATTGTGTCACTGCCGCGGCGAAACTACCACCGCCATTTGAGCGACAATTTCTCGCGCTCGCTGCAAGAACGGCTCAGGCATGCAAAATGGGATGTATTGCTGCAGGATGAGCTGAATCATGCTTCACTTTGGTGGATGAATCACAGGCTAAAGAATGGGATTTCATATCCAATCATTGCTATAGTGCATCATTTGCGATGCTGTGAACGTCGAGCCGATTGGAGGAGCCGCTTTTACAGGGTGATCGAGAAGCGCTACCTTGATTCAGTTGATGGTTTCATCTTTAATAGCCACACGACTCGTTCTGAAGTCGAAAGGTTGACGGGAGGTGGCAAGCCATTTGTCGTAGCCTATCCGGGAAGGGACAGATTTAGCCGAAGCACCAATCACCGCCAGATTGCTGAGCGAGCGCGACAGCCTGGTCCGTTAAGAATTCTCTTTCTGGGCAACGTGATCCAACGTAAAGGGCTGCATACTTTGATTGATGCGCTTTCCCTTTTGTCCGACGAGAGCTGGCAGCTGGAGGTTGTGGGGAGCCTGACCGCAGAGGCCAGTTACGTAAAGTCGGTACGCCGCCAAATCGTAAAAGCAGGTCTGGAGGACCAAATCAAGCTCCGGGGTTTACTTCCTGATTCCGGCGTGACGGAGTCTTTAAGGCGCAGCCAGGTTTTGGCCGTTCCTTCTTTTTATGAGGGCTTTGGCATTGTCTACTTGGAAGCAATGGCATTTGGATTGCCGGTCATTGCTTCTGTCGGCGGAGCAGCTTATGAGCTTGTCACGAATGAAAAAGAGGGATTTTTGGTCTCTCCTGAAGATCCACCCGCCTTGACCGAACCTATCCGAACGTTATGCCAAAACCGGGATTTACTGATTCAAATGAGTCTGACAGCTTACAAGCATTATCAGCATTTCCCTACCTGGGAGCAGAGCATTGCACGCATTCGTGAATTCTTGCAGCGTTAGTGCACCGGGTTGCGGGCCGGCTGCGAAACCGCATTGTTACGGCACTTGGAGCAGAAAAAAAGCTTGACAAAGGGGTCTCGGGTGGTTATTTTCGGCAGTCAATAGGCAGGAGGATTTACACCTATGAGGAAGGTGGACGCTTGAAGAGGAAAGCCAAGAGTTTAATATTCTCGTCCTTAACTCTAATCTGCGGCCCTCTGTTCGCTTCCCAACCATTCTCCCAGACCGTCGAGGATTGCCTGATTTGTCACGGGCACGAGAGTCTCACCAAGGAAGACTCGACCGGCAAAGAGATTTCGCTTTTCGTGGACGAATCGCTCTTTGCACACTCGGTTCACCAAATGTTGACCTGCGTGGGCTGTCACGTGGGGGTGGAGGCGGACATACACGAGACCACTCCGGGTCCGGTGGAGTGTGGCGTGTGCCACGCAGATGCCGCCGAGCTTTACCAGGGAGGTTACCACTGGCAAAAAAGGCAGGAAGGTGTGGCGGACGCTCCCGCATGTGCTGATTGTCATACCTACCATAGCATCCGATCATCTGACGATCCGGAAGCGGACACCTATCCAGGCAATCAGCCCAAAATGTGCGGCAGATGTCATGGCTTGGAAAAAAACGTGTGCAGAAAATCCTATCCTGCTCGCCCCAGTCCGGTTGAGTTGTACATGGAAAGCGTTCACGGTAGGGGACTTGCCGAAGGTAATTTAGGCATGCCGGTTTGCTCGGATTGCCACAGGAGTCACGATCTGAAGCCTTCCATTGATCCGACTTCACTTTCCCACAGGAGCAATGTCGCTTCACTCTGCGCACAGTGTCATCCCGAGGTACAGGAGGAGTGGAGCCGGGACGTTCATGGATCTGCAATTAAAAAGGGGAACCCGGACGCTCCGGTATGCATCAATTGTCATACCGCTCACGCCATCAAGCCCTCGTCGGATGAGACCTCTTCCACCTTTATTGCAAACCTATCTAAGTACACCTGCACCTACTGCCACTCCTGGGAGCGGCTCTACCAGAAATATGGATACGTTAGCCGGAGAGTTACCCCATACACTGACATGTACCACGGCGTGGGAGCCAGGTCGGGAGATACCTCCACCGCAGGCTGCGTGAGCTGTCACACCAGCCATAACGTGAGACCGCAGGACGACCCGCTATCTTCAGTAAATGAGGCCAACCTGCCCCAGACGTGCGGCAAGTGTCACCAGGGAGCAGGGCCAAACTATGTCAAGGGTTCAATACACATAGATTACACCGACAAGAAAGACATCGGGGTTTGGTGGACAAGAAGAATCTATCTTCTGCTTATCATAATGGTGGTCGGTGGGATGCTCGCCCACAATGGCGTCATAATGATAAGGTTTGCCAGAGAGCGCTACCGGGAAGCGAAAAGTGGACGAGTGATAAGATGGACAGGGACAGAGGTAATGTGGCATTTTCTTCTTATCCTCTCTTTCACCACCTTGATCATAACCGGCTTCGCCTTCAGGTTTCCCGACGCCTGGTGGTCGTCCTGGATGACTGATTCCCCCGCGGCGTTTGCGGCGCGTGGAGTGGCCCATCGGGTAGCTGCACTTTTGTTTATCGGGCTTTTCGTTTACGGCCTGCTAGGCTCCGGATTCACCAGGAGGGGTTGGCAGCAGATCAAGGCCAAGTTTCCGGTGTTATCGGATTCGACGAACGTGGTCGAAAATGTTCTTTACAGCGTGGGCCTGTCGTCCAAGCGCCCTCAGTTCGATCGATACGACTATACCGAGAAGGCGGAATATTGGGCACTGATGTGGGGCGGATTCGTTATGATCATAACCGGATTCCCCCTGTGGTTCGAAACCTTCTTTTTGGGATTCATTCCAAAATGGCTGTTGGACGTGGCCAAAGCGATTCACTATTACGAAGCTTGGCTGGCCACTCTGGCCATACTCGTTTGGCATTTCTTCTTTATGTTCATACATCCGGAAAGCTACCCGATCAACTTCACCGTCGTCACCGGCACCATGACCGAAGAGGCTTACCTGGAGAGGCATCCTCTCGATTATGAGAAGATGATCGCAAGAGGAGAACTGGCCGGGCAGGAGGGTGAGGGATTTCCAGTTGAAACGCAGGAATCCGACTGATATCCTCAGCAAAAGCCCTTGTCAGATCAGTGTTTGAGCTAGGTGATATGACCTAGCGGGTTTTTCTTGGATTACTCAAGGGTTTTGTGCCGCTTTGGATGTGGTCATCCACCTTGGTCCCGCGGGATGATACCATCTTGGGGACGGGCAGAAATCCGAACAGTTAGCCTGACAGCATGCAGATAAGAGGTTGAACAGAAAGTGCTTGTGAGAAAGGGAGATTGTGTTATATTGAAATTGTGGCGTTCACTGACAGATAGCACGCGCCGACCGGGATTGCCTTTTGTCATCTCTCTCGGGGGTCAGAAGAGATGAGGCGTAATGGACAACAAAGAAAGCCAGGCAACAGTCCTACCCGCAATGACCTTTTTTTGGCAATTGTCATATTTGGCTTGGCTTTCGCGGTCAAACTGATTTACTTGGCCCAGATAGAATCTTCGTTGCCCTTCTTTTCAACCCCAACGCTGGACGAGCTCTACCACGATACGTGGGCACAACAGATCGCCTCTGGCGACTGGGCAGGAAATGAGCCGTTTTTCCGGGCGCCTCTCTACGTGTATTTGCTGGCGCTCATGTACAAGGTATTCGGACACTCTCTGCTTCTGCCCCGGCTCTTCCAGATGGTGCTGGGCTCATTGAGCTGTGTTCTGGTGTTTTTCATAGCCAAGAAGCTGTTCAACGGGACCGTTGCCATCCTCTCAGCCATAATGGCCTGCTTCTACGCTATGCTCATTTTCTATGACCTTCAACTCTTGATCACCTCTCTGCTGGTTTTTGTTGACCTGGTCATCATAGGCCTGCTTATCCGTGCCGGCGAAAAACCGAAATCTCTAAACTGGCTTTTGTGCGGGCTGGTACTGGGGCTTTCGGCCATCGCCCGGCCCAACATCCTGGCCTTTGTTCCCTTTATCTTGATATGGATGTTCTTCCAGTTCAAGACTGCACTCCGCACAAGAGCGATCTTGACTCGTTGGGCCATCCTCTGTGCTGGCGTTCTGCTCATGATTGCTCCGGTCGGCCTGCGGAACTATCTGGTGGGCAAAGACCTGGTGCTTATCGCCTGGCAAGGAGGTATGAACTTCTATTTGGGCAACAACCCTGATGCGACGGGATATACAGCTGCGTCGGCCTCGATCGGCAGAGACCTGACAGGAGGGATTGAACGAACTAGGACCGTTGCAGAGCAAGAAGTTGGAAGAAAACTAAAACCTTCGGAAATATCCGGCTTTTGGTACAAGAAAGGCGTTGACTTCATCTTATCCCAACCCTTAGACTGGCTCAAACTAATGGGCAAAAAAACGGTCTATTTCTGGAAAGGCTACGAGATCTCTAACACCCAAAACGTGTACACTCACAAGGAATTCTCCCCTCTGTTTGATCTTTTGCTGGGCAGTGGAGTCGTCTATCTTCCTTTCGGTCTCATAGGGCCGTTATCCATAATGGGGTTGCTGGTCAGTCTGAAAAATCCAAGAAAATATCTTTTGCTTTATCTTTTCATCCTCTCATATTCAGCTTCCATAATTGTCTTTTTCGTTTGCTCTCGCTTCCGGATGCCGGTGATTCCGCTTCTGCTCATGTTCAGCTCGTTTTTCTTGTGGTGGTTATTTCGGAAAATAAAAAGCAAGCAGAGCACTAGCGTTTTGATCTCCCTGTGTGCAGTTGCCATACTGGTTGTGGTTTTGAATACCAGGCTGGAAAACTTGGTGGGAGACCAACGTTTCGCTGACCATTACTCCCTGGGAGCAAGCTATCAGCAACTGGGCAGGTGGGACGAAGCCATACAAGAATACAGAACATCCCTGGAGTTTCGTCCCAATTTCGCTCATGCCCACCATGGTTTGGCTTATGTTTATGAGAAATTAGACAAAATCGACTTAGCAATTCAGGAATATGGCAACGCCATTCGTGGTGATCCTCCTTTTGAGAGTTCCTACAATAACCTGGGCGTTCTCTACCACAAGAGGGGCGAGATAGACAAGGCGATTGAGCTATACTCGGAAGCCATCAGATTGAACCAAGGGTACGAGGAGGCTCGCATCAACTTAGGTATCGCTTACTCCGATAAAGGGATGGCAAACAAGGCAAGGGAGCAGTGGAAGAAAGTCCTGCAGATCAACCCCACCAACAAGGCAGCTTTGACTTTGTTGAAACGCAGATAATCACCTGTCTTACCCCCTCTTTCCGTCAGGTGACCGTGGCCTCAAACCACGGGGAGTCTTTCCGCACGAAGACAACTCTGACAGAACCGTTCATTTGGCGTAACCTGCTGTCGAAGAATGGCGGTGACGCAGGTTTCAGTCCCCCACGCGGAACGCCTTAGCAGCCGGATGGATTAGGCCCGAAGAGACAGGACCGCGAGGCGCAGAAACATATGTCCCGGGACTATCCGATGGGAGAGGAGGTGATCAGCTGGATGGCCGCCTCGGGTGAAGCAGCTCGATAATGAAGGCGGCCGGAATCTTGTACCACCAGCTCCCCTTTCAACGAACCTAGCTCCCTTAAGGCCAACAGGTTCACCTTTATTCTCGGAACGTATTTGGTCCTTTATCTCTTTAGTGTCGACGGGTCGCAGGTAGCCGGAAAGGTATTCAGCCGCGAATACGTGGCAGGTGCGTTCGGTTCCTCCTTCCCCGCAGGTGAAGGTAAGGTCAACTTGATTCTGGCCCCGGTCTCCTCATATGTCTCCCGGTTGGCGGAGAGCTCGATATCCTCGCCCGGCTTGATTCCTCAGTTGGGCGCACGATAGAGCTCCTCCGGAAACCAGGGTTTTGCCATGACGATGACTTACTGCGTTTGAGAACGAAGAGCATGACATCTGAGTTCGGTCCCTCATGCTCTCTCTGAGCATCTCAAATTCAGAGTGATCCAGGGGAAGGAGGTGGTCAACTCGCGGAGCTTGCCGTATCTTTTTCCGATGCTTTCGAGCATCATACTTCTTGAGCGTACTTGGCGTTTCTCGCCTCTCCCCCAGACCCCCCTCTCCCTTTCCTGAAGAGGGGACCCGGGGGTGAGGTCTGTTAGCTGCTCAAGTTCCCACGATTTCACCTACCAGGGGCAACTGAAGCTGTAACGAATTTGTACTTCAACAGAGTTCGTGCTACCTCTTGATGAGAACCAGGCACAGAAAAACCAACTTTTCGGAGGAAGCGTTTTTGCACCGGTGGCTTTCTTCCCCTGGCAGCAACACCGCATCACTTTCATTCAAAAGGAAGTGTCCTTTGATCCGTGATTATATTCCCTTTCGCCTCCAGGATGAACAGCTCATGTTCGCGTCCCCCAGGTCACCTGACCCGGCCGTTTTTTTGTCCTGGTTAGACAAACTCTGACCCTCAGGTAATCCGTCCAGAGGCGCGGCCAGAGACCCCTCTTGAACTTCACCAGCGGGAATAGCAATATGCGTCACCACTCGCTTTGACGATCTCATAAGATATCCTCAAGCAACTGAGCCAATGTCTGGACGCGTGGCCCGTGACGGCAATGTAAAGCCGGTAGCGGGCCTCCCAAAAGCCTTGCCAGAGGCTTCAACCGTGTTATATTAGAGGTGTAAGGTTAGCTAATCCCTGCCACCACCGGAAGCCTTGCTGGCTTTCGCGGGACGGAAAGGAAGCAGATGGGAAGGAAAAAGCCAGAGAGACAGAGTTTGCGGGCCAGCGGGTGGAACAAGTTGTACCTGCCTATTGCTATCTTTCTTCTGGCTTTCTGCATAAGATTCATTTATCTGATTCAGATAAGCTCCTCGTTACCCTTCTTTTGGGCCCCGATACTGGATGAACTTTACCACGATACCTGGGCACAGCAAATCGCCGCGGGAGAAGGGGGTGGAACTGAGCCGTTCTTTCGCGCCCCTCTTTACGTCTACCTCTTGGCGTTGGTGTACAAGGTCGTGGGGCACAATCTGTTTCTGGCGCGGCTCTTCCACGTTCTGCTGGGATCGCTAAGTTGTGTTCTGATTCTCTTGATAGCGACAAAACTGTTCAACCGCACGGTAGGAATTCTATCATCGGTCACCGCTTGCTTTTACGCCATGCTGGTTTTCTATGATGCTCAACTGCTGATCACCACTCTGGTGGTCTTTCTTGATCTCGCGCTGATAGCTCTGCTTATCCGAGCAGATGAAAAACCCTCGCCTCTGAACTGGCTTTTGAGTGGCGCAGTACTGGGACTTTCCGCCATCGCCCGACCGAACATACTCGTCTTCCTTCCCTTCATCTTGATATGGATGATCTTCCGATTCAAAAACCGACTCGAGGGGAGGGCGATCTTGATTCGTGCGGCCGTCCTCTTGGTGGGAGCCGCGTTGATGATTGCGCCGGTTACTCTGCGGAATTACTTTGTGGGCAAAGATCTCGTACTCATAGCCTGGCAAGGAGGTCTCAACTTCTATTTGGGCAATAACCCGGACGCTACTGGCTATACACCTGTCTCGCCTTTGACCGGTGGAGACTTGGTGGGAGCGATAGGACGAGCCACGGCCGTAGCAGAGCAGGAAACGAAACGAGCACTGAGACCGTCCGAGATCTCTGCTTTTTGGTATAGGAAGGGAGTTGATTTCATGGTGTCCCAGCCCTTAAACTGGCTCAGATTGCTGGGCAAGAAAATCACCTATTTCTGGAAAGGGTACGAAATCTCAAACCCTCTGAATATCTATCTACATAAGAAATTCTCTTCCCTTTTCAATTTCCTATTGGGCGGAGGGATTATTTATATCCCTTTTGGACTCATTGGACCATTTTCCATACTGGGGCTTTTCTTCACGCTGAAAAGATGGAGAGAGTACCTTCTGCTCTATCTTTTCATCTTCTCATATTCCGCCTCCGTGATCGTCTTTTTTGTTTGCGGTCGCTTCCGGATGCCCGTTATTCCGCTTCTACTCATGTTTAGCTCATTCTTCTTATGGTGGTTATATGGGAAAATAAAAAGCAAGCAGACCACTAGGATTCTAATCTCCCTGTGCGCCCTGGCCATCCTGGTTGTGGCTTTGAATACCCGGCTGGAACCCCTGGCCGGAGATCAGCGTTATGCCGACCACTACTCGCTCGGCACAAGCTACGGGAATCTCGGCAGGTGGAATGAAGCCATGCAGGAATTCAAGGCCTCTCTGAAATTCTATCCCAATTACGCCCCTTCCCATCATGGTTTGGGCATCGTTTATGACCGATTGGGCAAAACGGACTTGGCGATTCAAGAATACAGGCAAGCCATCCGTTGTGACCCTTCTTTTGAACTGGCATACAACGACCTTGGTATTCTGTACTACAAGAAAGGAGAGGTGGATCGTGCTATTGAGCTTTATCTGAAAGCCATCAGGTTAAACGAAAGACATGAGGCGGCTCGCATCAACTTGGGTTACGCCTACCTGAAGAAAGGATTAAGAGAAGAGGCTAGAGAACAATGGAGGAAGGTTCTGGAATTGAACCCCACCAACAAGTTAGCGATAGATTTGTTGAGAAGCAAGTAGCGCATATTTCTTGGGTTTCCATCTATGGCACGGTCGCAGCTTCAGGTCCTGGTGATGCCAACCAACCTCTCATCTGTACAGGCTTTGCCCTCGCCGAACAATAGATTGGCCCTTACCCACTCATTAACCCGATGGTTTCAAAGACACCTACGGTTATCTCATTTCTTGCGGGACAATAATATCTGCTTTATCGCCGCCTCGGTCAAGGCAGCGCGATAGTGAAGCCCGCCTGAATCCTGCGCCAGAAGTCTCCTTTTGAGCGCAGAAAGCTCTCCCAGAGTTAGCAGTGTAACTTCCTTTATCTCCTTAGTATCGATGGGGTGTGGATGGCCCGATAGGTACCTTGCGGCGAAGATGTGGCTGGTCCATTTTTCACCGACCTGGCCGCAGGTGAAGGTGACATGAATTCTGAGTAAGTACGTGACCAGTTCGATTGTGACTCCCGTTTCTTCGTACGCCTCCCTTTTGGCTGACAGCTCGATATCCTCACCCGGCTTAATGCCCCCGCTGGGAGCACGATAAAGCCCTTCCGGATACCAGGGCTTAGCAATCACTATTACTTTTTCGTTTTTGAGAATGAAGAGGGTGACGTCCGAATTCCGACCATCCCTCATGCTCTCTTTCAGCATCTCAAATTCGGAGGGATTCATGGGAAAGGACATGGCTAATTCGCGAGGCTTCCCGTATTTTCTTTCGATCTGCTCAAGCATATTCCAGTGGTTGAAACGAGAGGCCTAAGCTCCTCTGCTGTGCGTACCTCACTCCCTTGGTCCCCTTTCCACATAGCGGAGACGAGGATACAGGGGGAGAGGTCTTTGCGGTAACGTTTTCGGGACCTACTACTGGTCTGACGGTCAGATATGCCGGAATCTCATCTCTCAATGGGAACCAAGCACAGAAAAGCCAGCTTCTCCCGGGATGAGCTCTTGAACTGGTGATTTTCCCCACCCGGCACAAACACCGCATCGCCTTTGTTTAAAGCAAAAGTGCCCCGATCGGTGACAAAACTTCCCGTGCCTTCCAGTATGAACACCTCATGCTCCGACTTATGCTGATGAAAGGGGGTGTTTCCACCGGGCTCTATTTCGAACAGCCGCATGGCGAAATTGGGAGCCCCATCTTTCTCGGATATGAGCCACCTGATGGTAACCCCCTGGACATCTGGGTCCCCAACTTTCCTTGCCTCGATATCCTTTAGATTTGTTATTTTCATGCTTTCTCCTTTGCCGACCCTTGCGCCTGGTTTCAGGATTGAACCCTTCTTCCGGTAGATTTATCGAAAAGGTGTAGTTTCTGCTTGCGGGGGATGAGCCACACTTGCCTGTCCTCCGGCATGCTCTCCTCAGGCTTGAGTCTGACAGCAATCAAGAGATCAGAGATATCCACATAGAGGTAGTTATCGGAACCCAACGTTTCGGTGACGCTGCTTCTTCCGGAAATACCGTCGCCGGTCTCGGTCAAGGAGATGGAGAAATCTTCCGGACGAATGCCCACGGTTACTTTCTCATCTCGGACTTGCGGCACTCTATCTCCTGAAATGAAATTCATCGGCGGACTGCCTATAAAGCCGGCGCAGAAGCCGTCGGCTGGCTTCTGGTAAATCTCCTCTGGAGTCCCCACCTGCAGGATCTTTCCGTCTCTCATCACTGCTAGCCTGTCGCTTAAGGTCATGGCTTCGGCCTGATCGTGAGTTACATAGATTATGGTGGTCTTGATCTTCTTATGCAGTCTTTTCAGCTCAGTGCGCATGCGCAGCCTGAGTTTGGCATCCAGGTTTGAGAGAGGTTCGTCCAGAAGCAAGACTTTGGGCTCCAGGACCAGTGCTCGGCCCAAAGCCACCCTCTGTCTCTGTCCGCCGGAAAGTTCCTTGGGAAGCCTTTTTTCAAAGCCGGCAAGCCCCAGAAGATCAATCACCCACTTAATCCTCTCTGTTTTCTTTTCTAAGCTTCTCTTTCTGATCTTCATTCCGAATGCGAGGTTGGATTCCACGCTCATGTGAGGAAATAGGGCGTAGCTTTGAAACACCATGGAGATGTTGCGTTTCTGTGGCGGAAGATCATTGACCCTCTGTCCGTCAATAAAGATGTCTCCGGCGGTGGGATTTTCCAATCCTGCAACCGCTCTCAAGGTTGTCGACTTGCCGCATCCAGAAGGTCCCACCAGAGTCAGAAATTCACCATCCTCTATGTGGAGGCTGACATTGTTTACTGCTAAAACGTCTTTGAATCTCTTGGTCAAGTTCTTCAGTTTGACCTCAGCCACGAATAACCTCTACTTCCTTTGTACCTCACCCCCTGTATCCCCCTCTCCATATAATGGAGAGAGGGAATAGAGCGGGAGAGGTCATTTCACCGCTCCTGCGGTCAGTCCTTCCCGCATGTACCTTTGCACCAGGAAGGTGAAGATGATCACCGGTATACATATCAAAAGCGAGATGGCGGATATGAAATTCTTCTGCGGCGACCAGCTTAAGATCCTCAAAAGATACACCGGCAATGTAGTCTCAGTCCCCTGAAATGTCAAAAAATAAGCGAAGATGAATTCATTCCACGAAAGGAAAAAGGTGTAAATAGCCGCAGCTCCCAGACCGGGTAATGCCAGAGGGGTTAAGATCCTTAGAAATGTTCGGGACTTACCTGCACCTAAAACAAATGCCTGTTCCTCCAAATCTCTGGGAATGGATTCGAACACTCCCTTGGCAATATAGACCGTGTAAGGCAAGCCCAGCAAGGTATGAGCCAGACCCACCAGAACGACAGGGGGTAAAAGGGAGAAGGGTCGAGAAAGCAGCAGTTCTGCTACGGGAATTACCGCGGAAATGTCGGGGAAGAGTCTGACCGACAAGAGAAAGAAAAGCAGAATCGCCATACCGGGGATTCTGAATCGAGCTAAAGCGTAGGCTGTGGGCGCCCCCAGGAGAAGAGAAAAAGCCACCGCAAGAAGCCCCACCCAAAGACTGGTCAAACCCGCCTTGATAAAATCGCCTCTGGACCACAGCACCCCGAACATTTCCAAAGTGGGTTTGAATGGGAAAAATGGCTCTGGATAATCTCCACCGGTGACAATGCTCTCCCTGTCGGAGATGCTGTATTTGGTCATCATGAACAGAGGAAAGATTATGAAAAAAAGGACAATTCCGATCAGGCCCAATTTCAGAACTCTCATCACCGGAGAGACCTTTCTTATCTAGATTTTTACCAAATGTTTTCTCACCATTTTGGTAATACTGGTAAACACCAGCGTGGTTAAGGCAATCAGGATCACCAGAGCCAAAGCCACGGATGCGGCCAGAGCCGGGTTCTGCTCCACATGGTAGAGCCTTTCGATCAACACGCCCAACAGTGGATAAGCCGGAGCCAATACGAAAGGAAATATAAACTCTTTCCAGTTCTCAATAGAGCGCAGAATCAGTATGGTCAAGATGGCGGGGGTTAGAAGCGGCAGGGTCAGATATTTGAACTGCTGCCAGCTTCCTGCGCCCATGGTCCTGGCTGCTTCATATTGCTCCCTTTCGATGGAGTGAAGCCCGGCAAGCAGGATTAGCATGGAGATGGGCATGTCCCTCCAGGTTTTGCCTAAGACAGCCAGGCCCAATGACAGGAATTCAGATCCGCTCCAGTTGACCGGAAGCCCGACTATCTGGGGAAAGAAACCGTGACGCCCCAGAAGAAGATCATTTATGGGTCCAAAAGGATAGGAAAACAGCAAATCTATGACTATGGCCGTAACCAGTGCCGGTATGGCGATGGGAATCATGAAAAGACTTCGTACCGCTCCCACACCCTTAAAGCTCCTCTGAATCAGCAGTGCAAGCAACAGGCCGACCACCAGTTGAAGGGGTGTGCCAATTCCCATAAACCAGAAAGTTCTCCACACGGCCGATTTGAATTCGCTAAGAGACAGAAGTTGAATTAACGGGATATTCCCTGAGAAAGAAAATTTCAAAAGGAAGGCCAAAATCACAACAAAAAAGCTGATAAGGTAGAGGAATGCGGGAACGAAAAAGCCGACGGTGAAAAGATTACTCTTCAGCTTCAGAAGAAGAGAGGATAGCTTGATTGATCTTGGCATAATTTTTTAAACTGCCAGAGATTTCATCTCTTTTGATTTCGTTTCTTTTAACGGATATATCGTACCAGGCGTCCAGGTAGTTCTTTCCGATCCGAGGCCACTGGCTTAATCCGGGCAATTCTTTGGTGCCGCGTTCAAACTGAAGTCTGGTGGCTTCAAAGATCTGCCTCTTCCATTCCTCATCGAACGCCTGAACCAGATCATCCAGCACATCATTTCTGACCGGGAACATGCCGAATCGGGAGCACTCTTCGATCTGGAACTGCCGAGAGGTGATGAATCTCGCCAATTTGTATGACAGTTCCGGCTCGGGAGACGTGACCGGGATTCCCCACCACCATCCGTAGAGATTGGAGAAATGTCCTCCCTCTCTCTGAGTTTGCCCGTTTTGAGTCAAGTCTAAAGAGACTCCCTTTGGCATGATGGAGATACCCATATCATAAGGCTCGGAGAGGTAGCCGGTCATGGTGGGATCTGATCCGCCGTGCACGAAGAAGAGATCTATCTGGTGCAGGAAGCACATGAAGACCTCTCCCGATGAAATAGCCCTCCAGATGTCCCCTCCTGACCAGGCCTGTTCCCACATCCCCGGGTGATAGAGGTTGTTCTTGATGAAGAAGGATTCCCACTGAAAAAGATCCTTCACTGGATCGGTGTTCATGGCAAGAATATCCTCTTTTTCTCCTCCAAGCTGGAAGACTCGGGTGATTAGTTCATTTATCGTGCCGGCATATCTTTTTCCCCGATGCGCCAGGCGCGGTATGGCGATCTCATGATAAGGGGTGTTAGCCCAAAAATAGGAGAGGACCAGAACATCGTAGTAATCCCATTGCTCAGGATCCGCTTCCAATTGATATCCCGCAGGAAGTCCATAGTGGTTCGCCGGTTTAAGCATGGCATCGATTTTGACTCGATCTTCTTCCCATCTTTCCACGGCATCCGTCACTTTCGACTTCAGGAAGAACAGCAGATAGGCTTCCAGCTTCCGAGGCAAGTAATAGATCTTCCCATCTACGGTACCGATCCTCACGGCCTCCGGCAGATATTCGTTTAAGTCCCTTTTCAATTGAACTGATTCTACAATTTCCTCCAGGGGAATCAGGTAGTTTCCCTTCGCCAGCGGGTACACCATCTCCAAGGCAGTCTTGACCAAGCCAATCTTCTGCTCTCCGCTTTTTCTCTCCAGATCAATCATCTGCCTCACGTCCTCTACCTGATCGAAGGTGACCACGTTGATCTTCACGTCGTTTTGTTTCTCGAACTCTTTCATCCTCTCCCGAAACCACAAATCCTGGATGTCCATCATGCGGATCAGGACGGTCATCTCCGTCTTTTCGGACTTCTTTGCGCAGGAGGAAGAAGAAATGATGGCCGCCAGAAAAATAACGCAAAACTTCTTCAGCATTTTTTCTCCTATCAAGATATCAGTCCGGATGCGGTTAGTTTAATCTCCTGCTTCCCGGCTTAACCAGAGGCTCGCCTTTCTTGCACATGGGACATTCCTCTTGTCGGTAGTTCTGGACCTCGGTAACGGCCAGAGGTTTCAGGGGATAATTGAACCGCACCTTTCCTCCGCTTCGATCCAAAAGTATCCCGATACCTAAAATATCTCCCTCGTGTTTTCTCACCAGCTGAATTACTTCCTTAATTGAGCCGCCGGTGGTCAAGATATCATCGACGATCAAGGTCCTCTCGCCTTTCTTGAGGTTGAACCCTCGCTTGAAGATGCGACCTTCATCACCCGCTTCAGCAAAGATCGATCTGGTGCCCAGATTCTTGGCCACCTCGTAGGCTATAATGACGCCGCCGGTGGTCGGACCGACCACCACCTCCACCTTGTCATCTTGGAAAAGCCCGGCCAATTTGCGGCAAAGAATATCAACGTATTGCGGATACTGAAGCACCTGAAATTTTTCAAAATAGATGTCGGAATGGAGCCCGGAGCTCAAAAGGAAGTGCCCTTTTAAAAGCGCTCCCGATTTTTTGAAGATCTCGAAAATCTCGTTCTGCTTCACCTCATCCGTAGCATTCGACATAAAAACTCCTGTGGAGTTTAAAACATTGCCGATTTCTGCAAAAACTCGATGAAGTGCTAGATGAATTCCCGCCCCCACAACAAATAATGAAATTTTGATGGTTGAGCAAGCAATTATTCGTGGAGGCGAATTATTTCGTGGCCCAATGGTTGGCGGAGAGGAATTGATTTTGCGGGTAATGCTGTATCCGAGGCTGAGACTGGTTTTTTCCTGCGGTCATCCCGTCGCTTCCGCCTTGGGCCCGGATCTGATAAGGGGGAAGCCGAAGCCCTGCCGGAGCCACGATGTGGGTCTATTCAAGACTCGCTGGTTCGCTCTTGACCAAGATCGCCTGAGCAATGGCGAACTGCTTCGAGTGGGAGATGCTGAGAAGAATCCTGCTGTTCCCGATCAGCCTGGCAATTCTTGGACCTACCCGCACCTCCGGTTTTCCTTTCGGATCATTTACCACCTCGACGTCAGTCCATCCTATTCCCCCCGAAAGGCCCGTCCCCATTGCCTTCAAGACCGCCTCCTTGGCGGCAAAGCGGGCCGCGAGGGATTGCGCAGGAAACGCTTTCCTCATGCAATAGTCTCTTTCCCGGGAAGTGAAAACACGGCACAGAAACCGCTGGCCCCATCTGTCCAGCGCCTTCTTGATCCTGCCCACCTCCACTAAGTCTACGCCCAATCCCTCAAGCATCATCCTAAGGTATACGACTATCCCTCCAATAGAGTTTTTCCCAAACTGTGGCCGAACGGGAACTCCAGAGAATAGTCTCCCCGACTCAAAAAAAGCTTGCTTTTTTCAGTTTGAGTTGTAATATATAATTGGAAAGGGTCCATTTGAAAGACCTTTAACAATTGACTGATGAAGGTCGCCCCCTGACGTTGAGCGTACGCCGTGATCCCTGCCAAGAGCGGGGTTAGCGAAAGCGAAATACGAAAGGTGACTGTAAAAACCCTTTATTGGTGGTTAACGAGAGAGTCCTTTCAAATCGCAACCCTTTCCACAGAACCCCCGCCTCAGGCGGGGGTTCTTGCATTATACTTCTTCTGATTATACCTACTTCCTGGTCAGCTTGCTGTAGAGGTCATAGAATCCAATTCCCTCTAAGGGCTTGCTGATGCGGGCGGTCAACTCTTTTATGTCTGCAACCCGATCACGCTGGGCAGAATGAGGAGCTTTATTCACGAAGAGATCTATCCATTTCACCAAGGCCAATGGGATTTTTTGATCCAGGATTTCCTTCCGAGTTTTTAGGACGGAAACCTTTCCGTCGTTGTCGACATAAAAACTGGAGATCTGAGGGAATTCTTTGATCACGTCTTCCTTGGCTTTGCGCAGATTCTTGGTGACCCAAAAAGTGCCCTGGTCCTTCACGTAACCTTGGGCAACAAGATTTATGGCCTCAATCAACAGATTGAGGTCGGCTTTGTCAATCATAAAATCTGACTTCATTTTGATCTCCTCTGGTCGGGGAAGCTCCTGCTCCAGTTTCCTTTCCACGGACTGAAGGGCAGATTTCAGTACAAATCCCAATAGGGAAAAATCCAGGTCGGACCTTCCGAAGATAAGGACTACGCTTTTCTCCAGATTGTATACCAGACCAACCCCGCTTTCAAACCTCAAATTCAGTCGACTGTGTGGGGGCATTCTCTCGGCTAGATTGAGAAGCTTCGTCACCACTTCCTTGATTGAGGCTGGATCGAAACTTGCCGGAAGCAGATGATAGCAGTTCAGAGATTCCTTCGCAAGCACCAGTGTTCCGGTTACTCCTGGCACGGATTTTATGTCACTTAAGATGATATCCATGTTCATCCTTGCCTAAGCTATCGATTTTATCTTTTCGATCAGTTCCTTGAAGTCTACCTTAGGATCAAGTTGGATGCCCAGGAACTGATTTTGAAGAGGCATGAAAGCCGTGCAGCTTCTCGGCACCTCCAAAATTCCGCCCACGAAGTTTCCCAGCCTGGTGACCGAACTGAGAAGAGAGCAAAAGCTCTTCACCGAACAGACCATATCTTGGGAATTCTTCTCCTGCGGCCGCGAACTCTGGTCAGCCCTATCACTCTCTTCTTCAGAGACGAAAACCCATCCGAAAACCCCATCGCTTTTGGAGAGCTTTTCCGTGACCTCTGGCCTCAAATTTTTCTCTGAACGCGTAACCTGATTGTTTTGCAGTCCCGGTGAGAGTCGCTTTTCTCTTCTCTCCTTTATGTTTTCCAAAACCTCTTGATGCTGTCTTTTCAAAACCATCTCAATCTCCTTCCGGTCCTCCTCCGTTTGAGGCAATCTGTCCCACGCGTTTTCCACCTTGTCTAACACCTCTCCATTGATCCAGATGGTTGTGGTTATTCTCGGATTCGGTCTCTGGGCGAATTCAGTCTGCACACAGTACTTGGTATCTTCGAAGCTGGCTTCACTCGCCAGACCCCCAGGTAGCATCATCTTTTCCTTCCTCAAATAAAAAAGCTATTTTTCTGCACAGCGAGGTTGTCGACCTCAGTTCCGTCCACCCCTAGACTCAGAGAAAGCCGGCAAGACGAAAGAAAACCGATATCCTCTCTCCATTGACAGATCTGGGTCATTCTCCCTATTCTGTATTATCGTTCATTTTGGGGCAGGAATTTATTTTTTCACGGAATACTTGGCAACGATTCGGAATGCGGTGACGCGGCTTTTGCGAGGATATTCGCTCTGCCGGCGTAGGCAAAGGTTTCTGACGGTGATAAGCGGACTACCTTATTCTCTGAGAGATCCTGGTTGTGGCGGCAAGTCCGGATAGCCGGGAGCGAATCAGCCGGGGTAGAGATAAGTTGTTGGGAATCAATAGAGTCTGGACTCTGGCGGATATCAGCAAACGAGGCCAAAATATAGCGGTGGCAAGACTGGTCAGAACGCTTCGGCGGCCGACGATGCGGCCTTGCCTTCGACGCTACCGTGGGCGGAGCACCAACAAAGAAAGGGGGCCCGAAGTCTCCAGCTTGGTTCTCCGGCCTATACCCAGCATCTGGATAGTAGTAACTTGCAGAATAGACGTTTTGGCCGCCTGTGGCAACCGAAGCTGGCTGATCCAGGAAAGATTTCAGCAAAGGCCCTGGCGAGCATGAATGGTCCTTGTTTACGGCGGTTGCGGCCAGGGATCGAGCCCTCGTGTTGCAGAACGAACAGCCGCTAAGAATCTGCAAGCTTATCATCTGCCTGAGCTGCTGATGTTCTTCTTGCGGGCCAAGTACCGCTGAGGAACACCGAGAGACCGAGAACGGTCGAGCCCCAAATGACCAAAGAGTCCGCGTGCAAGCTGGAGGCGACCGTGAAATGTAGGTCTCGGGGGAATTTCAACCGCTGGTTGGAGCAGTAGGCTGTCGCTCGAATCCGGCCAGCTCCCGGTGAGATTCGTGATTGAGGCAGAAGCGCATATGGGCATCTGTGAACGGGTATTTTTGGTGTCCCCACAGGTGCCAATTTGTGCTTGATAAATGAGTGTTTTTGCGTATATTATTTGACAAATTATGCTGAAAAGAGGCCTTCCGATTATTTGGTTTTCGATTCTGCTGTGCGTTCCGGCGTGGGGTGCGAAGTATGCCGGAGAATTCTTAAGCTTGGGGGTGGGGGCTAGGGCTCTAGGTATGGGAGGGGCTTTCGTGGGTGTGGCGGATGACGTCACCGCTTGTTTGTGGAATCCCTCCGGGCTCTCTCAGCTGGATAGAAAAGAACTCTCGGTGATGCATGCTGAGACTTTCGGTTCACTCCTGAATCAGGATTTTGTTGCGTTTGCCCTCCCCCTGGTGCAGGAGAGCAGTACGTCCGCTTTGGGCTTCAGCCTCCAGCGCCTGGGTGGCAGTGGCATAAAGATCACCGATCTGGAGAGGAAGGGACTGGAAATCAGCGACACCAACCGGGTGGTGCTTTTACGAGAAGAAAGCCACGCAGATTATGCGCTTTTCTTCTCCTACTCCCAACAGGCGCGAGCCCGAGTCTTCTGGGGCGCGAGTCTGAAGCTTATCTACCGGGACGTGGTCACCACCTCCGCTTTCGGAATAGGCGCAGACGTTGGTCTTTTGGTGAAACCCTATCCTTTCCTTTCCCTGGGCGCGAATCTGATGGATTTGACCTCCAGCCTTCTCTTCTATGGTAACGGAACCACCGAGACAATCAATCCCACCACCAAGCTGGGAGTGGCGATCAACCACCAGATTCAGGATTTCTGCCTGATTGTTGCCTCCGATGCGGATATCCGGTATGAAGGAAGAAAATCCGCTGCACAGTTTTGGCTGGGGAAGCTCTCTGCAGATTTGCATTTTGGCACGGAGGTATCCTACAAGGGGAAACTGTCTGGCAGGTTAGGATTCGACCAGGGGGATTTCACCGCGGGCGCGGGATTCTGGCTAAATCAATTCGGAGTGGACGTGGCGTTTCTTTCTCACGATGAGTTGGATAACACCTATCGGGTCTCACTGCTTTTCAGACTTTGAGGGGCGAAGTGAGAGAAACTCCTTTCGGTGGAGTGCGGAGTAGAGTATCTGATTCATGTTGGACCATTTGACGGAAGATTCATCGGTGACGACAGGAAGACTTGTCGTCAATACTTCTGAAAATAGGAGGAGAACGCAGAGATGAAAAGGTTTTCATTTTTGGCTCCTTGTTCCATTCTCCTGCTCCTTGTGGGTAGCGACCTGTGCATCAGCGCACCAACGAAGGAGGAGGTCTCACGGGAGGAGATTTTGGCCAGAGTCAACGGTGAAGTCGTCACCGCGGGAAGATTCTGCGATCACTTGAAAAAACTGAAGATAGTCTCCGAGAAGCCGGCGCAGGATGAGAAGACCAAGGAGAAGAGGCTCAACAAGCTGATCCGAGAGATCCTAATCGATCAGAAGGCCGCTCAACTGGATCTCGACACCGCCGCACTCTTTGTGAAGAAAAGAGACAAGCACATGCAGGATTTCCTTTTAACTCACATGTATCAGAAGGATATCGTGGATAAAATCCAGGTCACGGATGCGGAGGTAAAAGACCACTATGAAGCCTACAAAGAAATAGATTTCCTAATTCCGGAGGAGGTGAAAGTAGGGGACCTTCTGATTCCGGTTTCGGTTGATTCCACCCAGAAGGATTACCGGAAAAAGCTGAAAAAGGCTGACAAGAAAGCCAAGAAGAAAATCGAGAAGTTTTACAAAGGGGTAAAGGCAGGGAAGGACCTCTCTGACCTTTGCTCAGAATACTCGAAAGAAGGTGAGAGGTACAGGGTGTTAAATCTGGGATTCATCAAAAGAGGCCAGCACTCCCCGGAATTTGATTCCGCCGCTTTCTCACTGAAAGAGATTGGTGAAGTCTCCAAACCGCTAAGAGATCACAGAGGATACCATCTGATTAAGCTTACGGACAGAAAAGAAAAAAGCTACGTCGAGCTGGATTCTGCACTTTTCGAAGGGGTAAGAGAGTATTTGAAAAACGAAAAGAGCCAGGAGGCGGCACGAAGATTGTCCGACTCGCTTAAGAAGCAGACGGAGCTTGTTTATAATTGGGACATCATAAACTCCGACGAAGATTCTTTTGACGATAGCATGTGGGTTTTGACTATAGACCGGCAGGACACCATCAGGTTTGCAGAATACGATGCCGCCACGGGTGGCTACGGGTTCGAAACCGGAGTCGAAAGCCTGACCGTAGAACAAAAGAAGTTCGTTCTGACCAATTATCTGGCTTTGCCCATCATTTTGAAAAAGGAAGCAGAAAAAAGAGGCTACGCGGATTCGGTAGAGTATGCTGTGGCAAGAAGAGCTTTCACCCTGGAAGAGGCAAGGCTGAGGGTGAAGGCGCAACGCATAAAAAAAGACTTCCCTCCTCCTTCCATGGACGAAATGCGGGCGTATTACCAAGCACACAAGATAGATTTTCCGCCGCTGGGGGTGCCGGTTCACGTGTATCATATTGTCTTCGACGAATCGCTTCAAGCGGCTGAAGTTCTGGGTCAGATAAAGCAGGGGGCAGAGTTTACGGAAATGGCAAAGAGATACTTCCCGGGTGAGCCGGAGATTAAAGACGTTGCTTACGATCTGGGCTTCATCACCGAAGGAGAAATGCCGGATGAGTTCTACCAGACTGCCTTAGGTCTGGAAGAGGGTGAGATAAGCGGGCCAGTGAAGACCAGGTGGGGTTTTCATCTGATTAAGTTGATAGAAAAAAAACAGAAAGGTAACACGTTCGCAGATATCGTTCCAGCGGTGCAGAGAGCTATCAATCTGGAGAAGGGAAGAAAGTATCTGGTCGAATGGGAAGAGAACCTTTTCAACCAAGCGGATATATGGATAAACAAAAGGCTTCTGAAGAAAATAGAGCTCCCCAAGCCGGAAGGGTGAACACAGATTCTTCATTCCCGTCTCAATTGCGGTAATCTTGATTGCCGGAATATTCTAAAAATTGGAAATATCACTTTACAACGAGTTCAAAAGGAAGGCGATTCACCTCTTCGCCCTTTGCATACCCATTGGCTACTTTTTCCTGCCCAGGCCGCTGTCATTGATGATCCTGGGCCCCTTCGTGGCTGGTTCGGTGGTGATGGATATAGTCCGACTGAGGAAGCTTCCCCTGCACGGCTTCCTGAACCGCCTTCTGGGGCCGATCCTCCGCGAGCACGAGGGGGTGGATTTTGCCGGCTCCAGCTACATCCTTTCCGCTTCTTTTCTCAGCATACTCCTTTTCGACAAAAGTGTGGCGGTGGCAGCTATTTCCTTTATCATCTTGGGTGATATCGCAGCTGCTCTGGTGGGGAGAAAATTCGGGAAAATCAGATTCGGTTGTAATTTGGTCAGGAGTAATGCTTCCGGGAACAGCCGAAAATCCTTGGAGGGGAGCTTGTCCTGCCTTCTTGTGTGTCTGCTGGTGGCTGTGTTGGTGCCCCATCTTCCTCTATGGATTGGAGTCGTAGGAGCAGTGGTGGCCAGCGGAGTAGAGGGAGTAACGCTCCCTATTAATGATAATTTTTCCGTACCGCTGATAAGCGGACTCTGTATGCAGATTTTGCTTCAAATCTAGGAATTCGATTCTCTCATTCCTTCCACCTGTTGGCCTGCCAAGACAACTTGCCGGAAGAATGGCATGGCTCGATCAAGCCTCGCCTGAAACACAAACTTTCAAGCTGCAGCTGTTACCACAATTTCCCGGATCGGCTTACTGGTTGGACTCGCCCGAGGCTACACACGATTCAGAACCGGCCTCACTTCGATCCCCGGTCATGTAACTCCATTCTCCTTTTCCTGATCCTCTCAGAAAGCTGATTTCGGTGGAAAAGTGTAACAAACTGGCACAGCTGTAACGCGATCGTTACGCACGCCTTTGAGACCATTGTTACAACATGCGACCAGTAAAAGAGTTAATTTCTGTAACGGTTTTGTTACAGAGTTTGGATTCGATTCTGCCGCCTGTTTGGGCATTCTGTGAGAAGATCTTGAATACAAAGGGATTCAAAAGGGGTAGGGTAAAGGCAGAGGAATTGGCATACACTTTGCTGCAGCTTGTGTTTGGCAGGTAACGATGGCGGGTGTAACAGAGTTATGACATGCCGTTGTTTATCCGATGAGGCGATAAACTAAGATGACCTTAAAGGAGTTGCAAGATCAGATTCTGGAGGCGGCGCTTGAAGTTCACAAGAACATGGGATTGGGCTTTCAGGAATCCGCATACAGCCAAGCATTGGCGGTTGAACTCGACTTGAGAAAAATCGACTACGAAAGAAAGAAAAATATCAAGTTATCATACAAGGGAAGTGTGGCCGGTGAGTATACCTTGGAATTTGTGGTGAGTGGAAAGATCATCGCCATGGTCAAAGCCGACGAACCAATAAGCGACGCAGATGAATCTAAGATGCGAAGCTTCTTAAAGGCGACCAAACTGCCCCTGGGGATGATCCTTGATTTTGGCAAGCAGACTCTGGAAATAAAGAATGTGACGAGGTAGAAGTACGGGCACACCTCAAAATAAGTCAACCCCAAAAGCCTGGAAGGAGGTGAAAAGAGTGCCAGCAAAGAGGAAAGCCGCCAAGAAAAAGACTGCGAAGAAGAGGACCACCAAGAAGAAAACTACCAGGAAAAGGAAAAAGTAAGCACCTGAGCACGGAGTTCAAGTTAAAAAACCCCGCCATGGAGGGCGGGGTTTTTTATTGACAATCTGCGAGGAATCGTTTTCCTTGATTGACCGATGTTTGATGAACTTCTCCTGATATGCACGTTAGGCGGACTGGTTGCCCTTGACAAAACGGAGGCGTTCCAGTCCATGCTGTCCCAGCCTCTTTTCGTTGGTTCCACAGTCGGTCTATTGCTGAACGATCTTCCCAACGGCCTTGCCACCGGCGTGCTGTTTCAACTGGCGTACCTATGGGTCATGCCTATGGGAACTGCGGCTTTTCCTGATGCAGCGGTGGGGACGGTAGCAGGCTCATCCGGGTTTATCATCCTGAACAGCCTGTTTCCAGACAGATTCAATCTTATTCTCCCTATTATCCTGATTTTCGTCATACCATTCAGTCTGTTTGCGGGGTGGAGCTTGATCAAGCAGAGACAGCTCAACTCCCGACTTGTGCCAAAGGCTGACCTCTATGCCCAAGAAATCAAAATAAAAAGGTTCCGCTACCTTTTCTTTCTGGGGCTTGGCGGATCGTTTGTACGAGGATTCGTGATCACCGGTTCAGGATTGCTTTGCGTTCTGATTTTACTCAAACCTTTGGTCAAACTTTTCAGCTTCGTCCCAGAGTGGCATCTGATGAACATGGAAGTCCCCATCTGGGGACTGGGAATTGGCACCATGATTTATCTTTTCGGAAAAAGGAGGAATCTCTGGTGGGGCATCTGGGGAGGTTGTCTGGGAATTATTCTAATCTTGATTTAAAAATCTTTCATGCTCGAACCATGCGAAAGATCTCAAAGTTTGATCTTTTCCGTTTGTATGTGAGAAGCTTCTTCGTCCAGACCGGATGGACCTACGATAGAATGCTCGCTTTGGGCTTTGTCTGGATATTAACCCCTCTAGCAAGGAAGATTTGTTCGTCGGTGGCGGAAAAAGGGGAGTTTTTGAAACGACACCTGATGAGCTTCAATGCGAATCCGTATCTTGCCGGCTATGCGCTGGGAGCTGTGGCTAAATTGGAGGAGAGCAAAACGCATGGGGAGCAGATTTCCAGGTTCAAGGATTTGTTGCGGGGTCCTCTCGGAGCCTTGGGCGATAACCTGATCTGGCAGAACTTCAGGCCGGCGCTGCTAATCCTGGGAATAATTTTGACGGATCGGTTCGGCGGTCTCGGCACTCTGTGCGTGTGGTTGATCTTCAATCTTTATCAAATCTACCTGCGGGCGCGCGGTATAGCGAAAGGGTACGAGCTGGGTTTGGGGATATCTTCAGAGCTCAACAAGGGACATCTGCAGAGTATGACCAAATGGAGCGGTCGGATGGGAACATGCTTTCTGGGTATTCTGTTGGTCCTCAAATTCAATCAGGTGGCGGTAAAGTCATTTCAAGTGGAAAAGGTGATTCTGCTCGTGCTGTTTATTCTTCTGTCATTCTTAAGCTTCAAAAAAAACGCAAACCCCAGCTTAGTCCTGTTTCTCTTTCTGAGCTCTTTCCTGCTGGTAAAGTTAGTGGCTGGTCTGGTTTGACGTATATATTGAATTTCTCCGCAGAGCCACAAGAAGACTAAAGACTTCACCGAGCAACAGGTTCTTGCTTACCCAAGAGGTGATTGCTTGCAATTAAATGCATCGACGGTCAGGTCGATACTGAATGTGTATAGGAGCCCGATGCGTCTTATAAACCTAAGAAGACAGAAAATGTTTAGCCGGGTGTCGCAGCTTTGACCGTCCCGAAAGAACAGCTGCTTCTGGTGCCGTGATCAAACCAACGTGATGAGTAAAGCCCCCAGCTTTTGAGGAGAAAACTGGACAAAAGATGAGACGCGATTTGGCGAAAGAGAAGCCGGGCTCGGAGGGTCAACAAATGAGACCAATGGACCGAGTGCCTGTAGGTAGCATCAACTGGTTGATTATTTATAGAATGGGACTTCTTGTGCTGGCTCTGGCGGGTATTGTCTTGTGTGCGCTGCGTTGCGGCGAGACGCCGGATTTTCGAGAACGGGTTTTCTATTCGAAGATCAAGCAGCCGGCGGTGACAGTCAAGCTCCTTGAGACGAAAGATACCATTAGCGTAAGCTCCAACGGATCATTTGTCACAGGATGTTCACCTCCGAAGGCCGAGCGGTCCATCTGCCGTGCATCTGCTGAGATGCTGGTCAGACTTTCTGATGATGGCTTGACGTTAAGCCAGAAAACTCAAGGGGAGATGGAGACCGACCTGGACAAGGTGTCGTTTTCTTGCGCCGAAGATGGTTCTTACCTCTACCTGAACGGACGGCCCTACCGGGGTGCGCTGGAGATAGCCCGGAGCAAGGGCCACAAACGGCTTTTGGCTGTCAATGTAGTGCACGTGGAAGACTACGTCAAAGGCGTGGTTGCGGCGGAGATGGGAAAATTGAGCCTGCAGGAACTGGAGGCACTCAAAGCTCAAGCGGTCGCCGCTCGAACTTACGCCCTCTCCCGGTCTGGACAGTACCTAGATAAGGGATTTGATCTGGATGCCTCGGTTGTCGACCAAGCCTATGGGGGCGTTGAAGCGGAGGATCCTTTGGCGAATCTGGCTGTCGAGCTCACCAGGGGAGAGGTGTTAACTTATAACGGAGAGCTCATCTGCGCCTACTACCATGCCAACAGCGGGGGCAAAACCGAATGCGTAGAAAGCGTATGGGACAAACCAAAACAAGATTACTTAATTCCCGTTGATGACGGGGATTTCTGTTCTTGGTCAGAAAGCTACACCTGGGTAGAGAGCTGGACGCAAGAAGCCTTGGAGAGGAATCTTAAGAAGTTCCTGACGCCATCTGTGTCCAAAGGTGAGTCTGTGAACTTGGTCAACCTGCGTATAAGAAAGAGGTCCGTCTCGGGGAGGGTGGAAGTGTTGGACGTTGTTACCGATTGGGGAACTTATTCAATCCGGGGAGACAAGATCCGATGGGCCTTGAAAAGGGGAAGCGACCCCAATTCGATTTTACCCAGCACCTGGTTTGATCTCGAAATGGAAAGGAAAAGTGACGGCTCCATGCAACGAGTTATCGCCCGTGGCCGAGGCAAGGGTCATGGAGTGGGAATGTGCCAGACCGGCGCTATCGGCATGGCGCGCAAAGGATATTCCCACAAAGAGATATTGATGTGCTACTACCCAGGTGCCAGGATAGGGGAGCGTTATGGGAAAAGCAAGCCGCGAGTATAGGGGTCGGCTTTCTCAAGACTCCTGCAACCATTAGCCCCTTCTGGTACTCAGCGCCTCGGCTGGTTTTCTTGAAGGATGAATTCTTACGATTGCGATACCGGCGAAGATGAGGCAAGCGCCCGCTATCTGAAAAGTGCTTAAAGTCTCGCCAAAGATAATGAATGCCAAAACTGATGCCACCACCACCTCCCACGTGGCAACGATTCCTGCCCGGCCGGCCTCCAGGTAGCGCAATCCCTTGGTGTACAGAGAATATCCTGCGAGGGTGGAGAATACAGCCAGCGCAAAAATCCACAGCCAGGTCACCGCAGGATAATCTACTGATACCAGATTTCGCGCGCGGCGGCCGAGTAACAGGAAGAAACTTCCGAAACCCAAAGCGTAAGTGACCACCGTAAAGGAGCTATATCTGGCCACGCCTTTCTTACCAAATATACTGTAGAGCCCGGCCCCCAGGCCTGCCCCCAATCCGTAGAGAATGCCTTTCAGATTGAGCTTGAACTGGGCCGGATTGTAAACCTGAATAACCAGAACGCAGCCCAGAAAGGTGACAAGCAAAGCCAGAATCTTAAGCTTGGTAAATTCCTCTCCCAAAAAGAACCGGGAAAGAACTACCACGAAAGCCGGGTAGGTATATAGCAGTATGGTGGCCGTGGCCACGGTGGTGTACTTTATGGCATAGAAAAACAACAGGAAGCACAAGGTAACACTTAGAAGCCCATAGACGGCGAAAAACACAAAATCTTTTTTTCTGATCCTGAGCCAGCTCGGGTTTACAAAAACTGCCGTCAGGAACAGCAGCAAGAAGGCTATCAAGGCTCTGAAGGTGACTACGGTCAGAGGGTCGGGTTCGTGCACATAGATCAAGCGAGCCAGAATCCCGATGGTACCCAGAAAACTTGCCCCCAAGATTACGAATAAATATCCTCTGGTTTCTTTTTTCATTTACGTGGGATCCAAAGCCAAAAACCCTCAAGAGCTTTTTTCATCCGATGACACAGGGTGTCTGAAGTTATCAGACAATATATAAGGCGAGAACCTCAAAGCAAGCTTTTTGTTTCCGAAGATTCCCGGTACTGTAAAGCTTTGCCTTTACTAATGCTGCGAACTTCGAACAGATCGTGCGCAGGCAAGCTCTTACCCTTCGCGTCGGACTCAATGCCTGAGGGCGGCTCGCCTGGAAGAAGAGGAAGCCTTATTTAGGGGCTACGGAAAACGGCCCCTTCAATCATGGATTTGATCTTCTTCTTTCCCGTTGCCCTTGCCCATAGGAAGATCTTCAAAACCAGACCGGTGTACAAGGGGTTGCTCTCCTGTGACCAGAAGGGTCTGAAGCCGCCGTCTTCCCTTTGTATGCCGATGATCGCCTGGAGGATCTTTTTCACTCTTTTATCCTTGACGTTATATCCTGCATCTGCGACCCTTTTTCCGGAAAACATGGATTGGCCCAAAAGATGGGTCAAATGGTAGACTTCGTTTTCCTCCTCTTCTCCTTTTCGCTCCCAGAACCCAGCTTTGGCCTCCTGTGCCCTCTGATCGAGGTGCCTTTCAAACAAGGCGAGCCCCCGCTTATACAAGGTATCTTCCTTGCCCAAAAGGTCTTTCATAAGAAAGGTAATCTGGGCACTTGAATCCGGATCGATCTCCTCATCCTCCTCAAACAGTCCCCACCCTCCTTCCGAGATCTCCATCCTTCTAAGCCAGTTTATGGCTTTCTGACAGGGCTTGGTGTTTTCCTGTCCCATTTGTCGGAGAAGGTCTACCATGTCCGCGGTTAGCCAGGTCACGCCTTTCTCGGTGGAGAGTTCCACTATCTCTGGAGGAATTGTGAGTTTGGGGTCTTCCCGAAATCCTCCATCTTCGGTCTGATTTCTGAGAAGGAATCTCATGCAGCCGGTCAAGCTCAAACTATCTTTGGGTATATCGCATCTTAGCAAGAGATTGGCGATTCTTTCGGTCTCCTTCACCCCGCTGAGATTCGGATCGATTTTGCTGGGAAAGCCGCCGTCCTTTTTCTGGGACTTCAGCAGGTCCAAAAGCAGTTCCTTTCCCGTTGGTGTGTTCCATAGATCAACCATTTCCAGAACACATAGCTTGGTAAAGGTATCTCCTTTTTTGAAAATGAAAGGTACGGGATTCTGTCTGAATTCCATTTTCTTCTCCCTGTTTGACTCTGTTAGGTGGTGAAGGCCAAAAGTTACGCCCTCACCAGTTTGGCCACGCTCTCGATGTGATAGGTGTGGGGAAACATGTCCACCGGTTGAACATTTTCCAATTTATAGTCTTTTTCGCACAAGACTCTCAAATCCCTGGCTAAGGTTGCGGGATTGCACGACACGTAAATGATCTTAAGCGGTTTGATATTGAGCAGCGACTTGATCCCACGCGGGTGCAGACCAGCCCTGGGCGGGTCGATCACCACTAACTGGGGAGTCCTATTGTCCAGCTCAAGATCTTTCAGCACTTTTTTGGTCTCTCCCTGGATGAATTCGCAATTGTTCACTGCGTTGAGTTCTGCATTCCTTCGCGCATTTTGCACCGTCTCCTCCACCGCCTCCACACCGATTACCTTCTTGGCTGATGGGGACAAAAATATGGATATGGTGCCGTTTCCGCAATACAGGTCCAATACCTCTTCGTCTCCCTGGAGTTCTGCCATGTTCAGCACAACGCCGTAGAGCTTTTCTGCTTGTCTTGGGTTGGTCTGAAAAAAGGAATTGCTGGAAATCTCGAAGGTAAACTCTCCCAGCCTTTCTGTAATTAATCTTTCGCCACCCAATATCTCCTCTGTTTCTCCCCTGGCGATTTGAGCCGGTTTAGTGTTGATGTTTCTCACGATGCTCTTGACACAGGGGAACTTGGAAAAAAGCGCTTCACAAAAATCCTTCCGGCAGGGAAGATCTCCTTTGTAGGTGACCAGATTCACCATGGTCATATCCGTATTCTTGCCCTCTTTTATCATCAGAAACCTTAAGAGTCCCGATTGATCCTTGTGATTGTAAGCGGGCAGGTTTCTCTCTCGGGCAAACGAGCGAACACAATCGACAATCTTGTTTGCGGTCTCAGATTGCAGAAAGCACTTGTTTAAATCAAAAACCAGGTCGAATCTTTTACGGGGATGCAGTCCCAGGATGAGCTTCTTTTCCGGGTGCGGAGAGAAGGCATATTCCATCTTGTTTCGATAGTAGAACATGTGCTCACAGCCCAGAGCATCCTGTACAGGAGGATCATCGAAACCTCCGATGTGCCTAAGGCTCTCCCTGACCTGTTTGGTTTTGAATCTCAGTTGCTCTTCGTATTTGAGATTCTGCCAGGTGCATCCGCCGCAGAAGCCGAAATGCGAACAAGGAGGTTTTGTCCTCAGGTCCGATTCCTTTATGATCTGTAAGACCTTGGCCTCGGCGTAATTTGACTTTTTCTTCGTGATCAGTGCTCTTATCGAATCTCCCGGAATTCCACCATATACCAGCACCACGAACCCATCCACCTTGGCCACGCTGGTTCCGCCGTAAGCCAAATCCGATATCTCCAATTCGACTATGTCGTTTTTCTTTACGCTAACGCCCACGTTTACTTCCACGGAAAAAATGTAGTTGCTCGATTCATCGAGCGCTTTTCTGCCCAATCACCGCCTTTGGCGGCATACCGCTACAAGCGGTATGAATTGGGCAACTACTTTCTTATTTTCAGAGACAATTCAATCAGGCTTTAAAACACCCTGATAGGTGAACATCTGACAGGATATAACAAGCTGTATGTTCTGTCAATATTATACTAGATGGACATCTCAAGAGACTTTGAGAAGAAAAGTTAAAGGAGGAGCAGGTAGCTGTCTTTAGACTACGGGGAGAGGGGAGTCCTTCCTGTCATTTTAAACGAAGTGAAGAACCTAACGACTTCGATATGTCACTAACTTCAGATTCTTCGGCTAGCGCCTCAGAACGACACCAATTGAGGGTTGTGTAATGCTCTACTTATGGCTTCCCCGAGGTGTCACTTGAAACCTGATTGCTCGGCTGTCGGGTCACACCCGCGGAGCAAGACCCCACAGAACAAGGGACACAACCAAGACCGGCAACAAAATAATCCCCTATTAGGCGGTCGGCGTCGACGAGTTGTTACCTGTCATGTTGTTCCAGTTGCGCCAGCACAGCATCTTCGGCTGCATAGTCGAACATCTTCGGATCAACCTCTTCCGGCGGATGCGCCCGCTCCCAGGCTACCGTCCGCCGCAGCGCTTGGTCGCGAGACACCGGTTCTCGATATCCCAGTTCCTTGCGTATTCGGGTCGTGTCGACCACAAGGTGTTGATTCGTGTTGATGTGTGGGATCAAATGGCCCGGCACGTGCTCCTTCGGCACGATGACGACTTCGCCCTTCCATTGTGCGGCTGCTCCAATTGCTCTTACCCATTCAGCCTCAGAAAGCGCGTCCTGTTCACCAACGTTATAGATGCGTCCTGTGGCGCGCTCCTCGACGACAGCTAGTACTATGGCGGCAGCGATGTTCTCCACATAGCCCTTT
>CAYGCR010000011.1:0-67091 GCA_964348415.1 uncultured Ignavibacteria bacterium
CAGGGGGAGAGGCAAGTAGTCCCGGCTCTTGACATCATTCCACGACTACAAAAAAAGTCCCCCGAAGATCGGGGGGACCTTTCTGCATTTATGTAAATGCCCCTTATATCTTATTGTTGATCTTCTTTTGTCTTTGACTGTTCAAGATCAACCATGCGGACGTCTCCGGCATATTTCACCACTACCGGTTCGACTATCTTCAAAAGCCTGCTGGTGACCTCCTTTATCCGGAGGGCGCCGGTCTCGATCTTCTTCAGCTTGTCGATGGTATCCTGGTCCAGGTTCTCGGGTCTGCTTAAGATGAGCTGCACGTATCCCAGGACTGCCGCCAGGGGATTGTTTACCTCATGATTGATGGTTACCGCGGTTTCGATTATAGCTTTGAGTCTTTCGGATTTTATCAGATCTTCCTGAATCTCCACACCGATCTTTCCTTCCCACAAGGTCATCTTTGCGAAGGCGATACCTAACTGGTCGCTCAAGGCTTCAAGCAACTCTTGTTCCTCGCTTAGGTTCTTGTATCCTTCCGCAAGCCCGGCTATGGCGCCCACTATGTGTCCTTCTCTCCTTATGGGATACGAAAAGACACTGTGCGGGCCATCTGTGTCAAAGGTAGCGTAGACGGATTGCATACGGATGTGTTCTCTCATGGTTTCGATCACGCGCTGATCGAAATCGTGCAGGATCTTGAGCTTCTCCATCGACCCGGAGGCAAGCTTATGGGTCACCTTCTTAGTCCTCTCGTCCCACATGGTCACGGACGCACACTGTAGATTGAGGATTACGGTAAGCTCATCCAGTGCCTGCTGAAGGACCTGGTTCATCTCGACAGAGGAGTTGATCTTCTGTGCCAGGCTCTTAAGCAGCAAAAACTTTCTATATTCTACGCTCTTTTCCATCTTCGCAGGTTATCTCTCCCTCATGGTTTGATTCTGTCGACCTCTTGCTGCCCCCCGATCCCGAGGGAAAAAGAAAAGCGAGGCTGATAACGGCAAAGATGAATACCACCGTTATCGCTACTGCACAATTCTGTTCCATCGCTTCCCCCTTTCCTCTTTCAGTCGGGTACTTCCAAAACTTCCAATCATGGATTGAGCAAAACGCGTGCCGCCAAACGGCGTTTTCCTTTGGGGAAGCGATGCCCAGGTCTTGCCTAATCCGAGTACGTCTGCGTTCGGAAAGTACAACCCTTCCAGAGAGTTACTTGCTCGTGAATGCCTCTCAATTACATATTATGACCAAAACTGATCAAAAGATCAAGGGAAATCTAATTCCACTGTGCAAGCAAATTCACACAAATTGCAGAGTGGAGGATCGTTTTGGGCGCAGCCGGGTTCTGCCGCATCGCCGATCCTACTCTTGATCACAAGCAGAGGGGATATCCGGGCGACAGCTTGTTTCCTGAACTGCAGGGAACAGGCTGCGGGTGCCAGCGTCTCTGAGGCCAACTTAGACTGAGCGGGATCTGGTGCAACCAGGAAATTTGACAAAGTAAACCCATTTTTGAAGTGAGGGTGAGTGTGAAGCTTGTTTTCCGGGTGAAGATTCTTCTTGACTATATGGATGGTTTTGTTATATTTTTGTTTGGCTGTTTCTTTCGGAAAGAGTCAAGTATCTTCAAATGGGAATTGAACAGAATCTTTATGTTTAGCTTCCAATCCAGTACATCTACAGGCAGGAGGAGAAAATGGGTAGAGGCAGGCTGATTGCAGCGTTTATCGTTTTGACATTTCCGTTTACTTTGTCGAATCTGAGCTTCGCCGATCAGGATCCAAACGACCCTTACGGGCCTGACTCGGTGTTGTTCAGGTCAAGAGAGCTTTTGGTCCCTTGTCCGCCTGAAATAGGTCAGGCGGTAATACCATTGTACTTCAGAAACGATAATCAAATCATCGCTCTCCAGGTTCCACTTACCTGGACCGGACCGGTAAACCTGGATTCCGCCAGCTTCTTCGGAAGCAGGATAAGCTATGTGGCGAACAAGAACGTTACCATAGACAATCCCAACCAGAAGGTTTTAGTCACGGCTTCTGTGGGCGCGCAGCAGCCCATAGCGGAAGGAAGAGGCATGCTGGTGAAGTTCTATTTCTCCACCAGCGACACGGGTGATCTTTTAATCGACACGGTAGCCAACTCGCCACTTCCAGAGGAACATCTTCTGTTTATGCGGGAGGACTCGGTTACGTACACCCCTCTTTATCGCATGGGTCAGTTCCATTTGGTCTGTGAACAAGACCCTCACGATCCGGGAGCGCCGGATTCGGTCTCCTTCTATCCTCAATATGCGTATTATCCCCTGCCCAGCGGTCCAGGCCTGTTCTACGCTCATCTGCGTATAGCCAGTGATGATTCGGTTGGAGCCATCACCCTTCCTCTTACCTGGTCCGGACCGGTGCATTTCGATTCGGTCACCTTCAGGGAAGCCATATTTCCGGATTCGGTAAGCATTGTTAACCCGGATACTCTAAGTCAAGAGGTGCTCATCGGGCTGATCCCGTTCCACGATCCTCCCATCCCTCCAACGCAGGGTCTTTTCACCACCCTGTGTTTCACCCTGACCGACCAGACCGGCCTGGTGCAGATTGATTCCACCTTCATCCTGCCCATCAATCATCTGCTCTTCACAACCACCGAGCCGGAAGGATATTGTCCCCAGTTTGTGGTGGGAGAATTTCCCGTCTTGCCTTACTGGCCCGGAGACGCCACGTTTGATGGACGGAAAGGAGACGTATCAGACGTGGTTTATCTAATTAATTACATATATAAAAACGGTCCGGCTCCGCCCCACCCCATATCGGCAGACATAAACGGCCCGGACAGATTGATAGACGTCGAAGATGTGCTTTACCTGATCAACTATCTGTATAAATCCGGCCCGGAGCCCCTCCCCGGTGATCCCTGGTAGATAGCATAGGGTAGGAACGTAAGCGATGATTGTACGGGCTTTTCCTGGCATGGTCATCAAGCTGAAGCTTCGAAATACTGCTTGGCGGGAGTAACTTTTGGTCTATATCTTACTTACAGAATCATCGAAAGCTTTTCCCGATTGTCCTCCAGTTGGGACCAGAAAAGCAAAGAACTCCTTGTCACTTCGGTCTGGGTTGCCATATAGTGGAAATTGGTCGAAATATGTCAGGACCAAAGTGTACGATGGAATCTAACCCCTCAATTCGGTGTGAGATTGTTGTTGTAACCTATTTCAAAAATGGAGTTTGGCGATGAAAAGAAGTGGCCTGGTTTTGTCGGGATTGATGATCCTGGTCTTCGGACTGTCTACCTTATCCCGGGGTCAGTGCCCGGAGGACCCGAACGATCAAGGAGAATGTGATACCCTCAATGTGATCTGTGTGGATGCCGAGCAGAGTCCGGGTTCCGGACCGTTCTTTGTGAGGTTTCCTATGCTGGTGACGCATGACCAGACGGAGATTATCGACTCCATAGCCGGATTCGTGATTCCTCTATCCTGGACTCGCACTAATCCATCAGCCTACTGCAGCCTCAGCCGCTATTGGAACACCACTTCTACGCTGCCGTTTTACCCCGACTTCGTGAGGAGCATGTTCCGGCACATAGTGGACGGCACGGATACCCTCTACCATAACCGGATGGCGGACATAGGACTTGACGAAAACGGCAACCCTACAAATGCGGACTGGGACACCCGCATAGTGGATTTACGCAATGACGACTCAACCCACATGTGGATGGCTTTATTCCCTACCGGCTCCGAGGATCAGAGGTGGTGGGAGAGCGAAAGAGTCCTGTTAGCCACCATGACCTTCAGGATAGAGGATACCATGCACGTTTGCCTCGACACTAGCTTCTGGCCTCCGGCTTCAAACTTGAACTTCATCCGAGACGACGGCGCAAGCTACGTTCCCAGAGACAACCTGCCCGATTGCTTCTTTATCGGCCCTCCCAAGATTCGAGTCACCTCTCCTAACGGAGGTGAAACGTGGGTAGTGGGTGAGACCCATGACATAACCTGGGTTTGCGAGAACTTCTACGGGGAGAACGTGGACATAGAATTCTCCACAGACGGCGGGGCCAACTGGATGCCTATCATAGATAATACCCCAAATGACGGCGTCCATCCCTGGCTCATACCCGATGCCACTTCGGAGCAGTGCAAGGTGAAGGTTCTGGATGCCGAAGACGGGGATCCGTACGACGAGAGTGACGACGTTTTTTCAATTATATACACATCCTATTTCGAGATCGATGCCCAGCCTGATACTCAATGGGTCAAGCAGGGAGACACCACCAGCTATGAGGTGATCTTGACATCCTTTTTCGGGTTCAACTCCCCTTGCACCCTGAACATAGAAGGTCTTCCCCCGCAGGCCACTTACGAATTCGATCCCCCGACGGTCATTCCTACCGACACCTCCATCTTGACCGTTATGGTGGATTCGCTTACCCCTTTAGATGTTTATGAACTGACCATAATCGGCACCGAGATAACCACCAAACAGATAGCCGACACCACTAAGGTTCTGCTTTATGTTATCTCTTCTCTGAACCGAAAACCGGAAATCACGGTGCCGGGACCGCAGACAGTTTACGCTGGCCTGCAGCTCACCTTCCCCGTGATTGCCACGGATCCAGACACCGTCGACACATTGATTTTGACCAAGACCGGAGTGGGAGACTTTCCCTGCTATCCCCGAGTTTCACCGGTGGTGTGCTATTTCCAGTGGACTACTGTCGACGAAGATACGCTGAACTCTCCTTACGCGGTCATGTTTACGGTCGAAGACGGTCGTGACAGCACCGATACGGCCATAGTGGAGATAACTGTTTTACCTTACAACGTTCCGCCCTCAGGAGCGCCCGGGGACCTCACCGGAGATTCCACTGCCAATGTTGACGACGTGGTGTTTATGATAAACTATTTCTTCCTTTACGGACCTCCGCCAAACCCTATCGCGGCAGGTGACGTCAACGGAGATTGCTTTGTAGGGTTGTCGGATCTGATCTGGCTGATCAACTACCTCTATCGCTCCGGTCCCCCTCCGCAGATAAGATGTCTGCCGGGCGACTTTAATTATGACGGATACGTGGATCTGCTCGATCCCCCGTATTTCATCGATTTTATGGCTTACGGTGGACCTTCCCCGTTATCCATGAGATCGACAGACGTGAACGCGGACTGTTTCATAAACGTGGTGGATCTGGTATACGAGATCAAGTACCTCTTGAGGGGAGGGCAGGCACCTGAGCCCGGCTGCGTCGAGCCTAAGATGGCACCAGCTGCGGGTGAAGTGACGCCTCCTGGAATGGCCCAGGTCGGGTTTTCCACTGTGCACTATGACGGAATCACCCGAGTCAGCCAGATGCCGGTTTTTGCCAGCTTCGACGAGCCGGTTGCCGGGGTGGAGCTCACTGTGACCTTCAATCCAGACCAAGTCTCATTGCTGCCGCCCGCTCTCACCGACAGAACTGAAGATATGGGACTGTTCTACAGTCTGAAGAGAGGAGAGCTGAAAGCGGGACTGGTGGATCCAGGCGGAGAGAACTACATCCCTCCGGGCAGTGATCCCATCCTCAACCTGAGATTTGTGCCCGCGAATCCAGCGACCTTCGATCCAAGCAGCATCCGGATCGAGAAAGCCACCTTCGTGAATATGCGGGCGCAGGAGATGTTCCAAGAAGTACTTAAGTAGTCTCAAGCCCACCATGAAATAGAACTGGGGTCTTTCTGCCCGACTTCCCGTGACAGGAAGACCCTTTTGTTATCTTCGGTACACGGCTCCGGTCAGGCTCAGATTTTCGACCTTCAGGCGAGGAAATAGCCCCAGAAATTACTTGCCTCATGTGACAGGACTGCTTATAATAAACAGGAGGGAATTTGCATTCGGGAGTGACTCTCAACAAGGGCGGCACAAATCGTTGGCGGAGGAAGATTACTACTCTTTCTAAACCGTTCAGTCGTACTCTTGTCATAATCCTAAAACGCAGGAGGTGTCATCATGAAACCTAACGTCGGGGCAACTGACAGGATCATCAGGCTTATCCTGGGGGTCATTATCATCGTGGTGGGAGTCATTTTCAACAGCTGGTGGGGACTCGTTGGGGTAGTAATCTTCTTGACAGGGCTTTTGGGTCGGTGCGGATTATACCTGCCCTTTGGAATAAACACCTGCAAGGTCAAACCGCAGGAGCCTGTTGAGACAACCAAGGAAGAGCAAGCATAAAGATGACCGGAGCGACCGACATGCAGTGACCGGTGCAAGTGCAGCCTGATCAGATCACAAAAAGGTCCACCTTTGCCGTGACCGGCAGCGGTGGACCAGCCTATCAAAACCGGATATTCTGGCTCTGTTGGTATCGGTACGATTTCTATTCCTCGATGATGATTGCTTCGGAGGGGCAGGAATCAGCCGCTTCCCTCACCGAATCTTCCAAATCCTCGGGGATCTCGTCCATTTTGACGATAGCCTTATCGCCCTCCATTTCGAACACCTCAGGACACACCTGGACGCAGATCTCGTCGCCGTTGCAAAGGTCCGGGTCTACTTTACACTTCATGATCGCTACCTCCTGTTCCCACCGGGTTTTGTTCACAAGAGAAAATTACCGAAAGAATCGATTATTCTGATACTCGCACCCACGATTATGCGTTTGCGGCGATTTTCTTCTCGGCAAAGTACTCCCTCACCACCGCGAATTAGCTTGTCAACGCCTGCTCGCTCAACGAATCTTTAAGTTTTGGATGCACGAATATCCCGTCTTTGCGGATAAGCACATCGTCAAAGTAGATTTCCCCTCCCCCGTGTTCTTTCGTCTGGATCAGAACCAGATCCCAGTGGATGGCCGACTTGTTTCCGTTGTCCGCCTCGTCATACGCCGCTCCAGGCGTTAGATGAATACTCCCGAATATCTTTTCATCGAACAAGGTATCCTTCAAGCACCTCTTGATGGCCGGATTTATGCCGAAGGAGAATTCTCCTACGTATCTTGCGCCCTCGTCAGTGTCAAGAAGCTTGTTCATCCTCTCCTGATTCACCGTGGCTTTAGCGTCCACAATTTTTCCGCCCTTAAACTGAAGTGTGATCCCATCGTACAGAACTCCTTCACGAAGCGAGGGGGTGTTGAAGGCTATGTTTCCGTTGACAGAATCTCTCACCGGAGCGGTGAAAACCTCGCCGTCTGGAATATTGAGCTTTCCATCACACTTTTTGTTGGGTATACCCTTTATGGAAAATGAAAGGTCGGTTCCCGGTCCGACTATTCGCACCTTATCCGTCTGGCTAAGAAGCTTGCACAGAGGATCCATGGCCTTTGACATCTTGGCGTAGTCCAGGTTGCACACGTCAAAGTAAAAGTCTTCAAACGCCTCCTGAGAGGCCTCTGCCAGTTGGGCGAAGGAATTAGTGGGATAACGCAGAACCACCCATTTGGTGTGTTTAACCCTCTGCTCCAGATGAACCGGCTTGTAATAGAGGGTCATGTACTGCTTCATCTTCTTCTCGGGAATGTCTCCCAGATCAAAAACGTTATCCCCTCCCCTGAACGAAACGAACGCATCGGTCATCTTCATCATGGTCAGGTGAAACTCTGTAAACTTCGTAATCTGAATCTCACTGCACTCCAGCAGCCATCTTCGAGTCAGGCTATCGTCATTGTAATACCAGAAGGGAACCGCTCCTTTCTTGGTCGCCTGGGTGATCATTTCCTTAGCCATCTCCAGAACCGGGAAACCTCTGGTCTCGATCCACACTCTCTCTCCCGGCTTCAGATCCAGAGAGTAATTCACCAGATTTTCCGCCAGGGTAACCACTCTTTGGTCTCTCATCTTCGTCTCCTTTGGTTGAATGTGACTTTGTGCTGACTCTCTTCAGCGTGGAATTATACAAAATCTTGAATCCTCAAGCAAGCTCAAAGATCTTACGAAATCGCGCATATGCAGTCTCATTTCCTTTCTAAACGGAGAGTTACGGCGGGCTGAAATGTGGAGCGGTGGGATGAATTCCCGACGTTTTAGGGGGATTTGTATCCACAGCCAAATTAAGGGCAGGGCATTCAGCCCTGCCAACAGTCGAGCACGGATGAACCTGAAGCTTCACACCCCACAGCAGACAGCATAGACAGGTTTCTTGGATGGGCTATGAAAGCAGTTTGACTATGAAGTACAAGAGTCCGGCTATGAAGGCGGAAGCCGGGATGGTAATGATCCAGGCGATTACAATGTTTTTGACGATTCCCCACCTGACCGCGGAAAGCCCCCGGGAAGAGCCCGATCCCATGATGGCTGTTGAGATGACATGGGTCGTGCTGATGGGAGTACCGATCAGTGACATTCCTGCGATAACGGCCGCAGCCGAGGTCTCGGCCGAGAACCCGTGTACCGGTTGCAGTTTGAAGACTTTGCTGCCCATGGTCTTGATGACTTTCCATCCTCCCACGCTTGTGCCCAAAGCCATGGCGCTGGCGCAGGCAATCACCACCCATAAAGGAACTTCAAACGTGGCTAAGGCGCCGTAACTCACTAAGGCCATGGCGATGATGCCCATGGCATTCTGCGCATCGTTCATGCCATGAGAGAAAGCCATCCAAGCGGCTGAGAGTATCTGCCATCGCTTGAAATTCCGGTTTACTCTGCGGAACGAGGAGCCTTTGAAAATCCATGAGACGGCAACTATTAGTAGCAGCCCGCCCAGAAAGCCACAAATCGGCGAGATAACCATGGCCAAGAGAATCTTGGTTATTCCCTTAACCATTATTATCTCCCATCCGGAAGCAACGACTCCAGCTCCCAAAAGCCCTCCTATCAGGGAATGAGTTACGCTCACCGGAATCCCGGAGAAGCTGGCCATACCGGTCCAGGCGCTGGCTCCGATCAACGCTACCAAAACCAGAGTCAAACTGACTTGCTGGGGGTCGACCACTCCCTTGCCTACGGTGGCCGCAACCGCAGTGTGACTCAGAGCTCCAAAGAAGTTTAGCACCCAGGCCATAATAATGGCGGCCCGCGGGGAAAGGGCTCGTGTGGAGACGGTGGTAGCTATGGCATTAGCACAATCGTTAAAGCCGTTAAAGAAATCGTAAATTAAAGCTGCCAGGACAATGGCCAGAAGTAGCAGAAGATCATGCACTTTTCACCACTATGCTCTCGATCACGTTGGCAATATTCTCACAATGATCGGCCGCCGTTTCCAGACGGCCATAAATCTCCTTCCATTTTATCGCCACCCGCCAGTCCGGCTCCTCATCCAGAAGCCGCCCTACCATCTCTTGGGAGATCTGGTCTGCCTCGTTTTCCAGGCTGTTTATCTCAATGCAAAAAGGACGAAGATTGTCAAAGTGTTCCAGATCAGAGATGGCCTTCTCGATCTGTACCACTCCCTGGTAGATGATGTTAACCAAACGGATGCATTCCGGGGTAGGCTTGGGAATCTTGAAGTTATACAGGCGGCTGGAGATACCCTCAATCGCGTCCAGAACGTCATCCAGCTCGGAGGCCAGGATGTGAATATCCTCTCTATCTATGGGGGTGATAAAGGTTTTGTCCAGCTTGTCCATGACGCTATGAATGATGGTGTCGCCCCGGTGTTCTATTTGCTTAATCCTCCGAACCTTCCTTTCTACGTCGGTGTAGTCTTCCACCAAATCCTTCAGTGCCTCCGCACCCTCCAAAAGATTCTTAGCGGAGCTTTTGAGCATGTCGAAGAACTTCTGATCCTTGGGCAAGAGCCGGGGAAGCTTAATGGCCATAGATCCTCCCTGTTCCGAATTTTCTCGGTATAGTATATACGCCCCAGTCGAATTACGCAACTGGAAACTTCTTAATTTTGTTGACGAGCAGCTGCACCCGTGAGGACTTCACGGCAGACCGAACCCGGGGTGCGCCTGGGGTAAAAAGGAACCGCCTCCCCTCACTCCCGTTTGCCCGGGATTGTGGGACGAGGTCGAGCATCTTGCGACATCAAGGAGCAGATCTCAGGATCTCCCCCTCCCATTCCGGATACAATCTTCCCTCACGGGTCGTGCGTATTATGATTAAACCTCTTGCGGGCGACCTGTGTCATATATGATATGAAAAGAAAAAGGGAAATCTTATGAAAAAGGTACTTCTGGTAGTCGCTGGTTTGGCGGTAGTGATTTTGCTCTTTTTGATTTTTGTAGGGGGGGATAGAAAATCAGAGGCTACCTTCGTCACGGCCGAAGCGGAAAGAGGCAACATATCCATCCTGGTAACTGCCACCGGCACGCTGGAAGCGGTCACCACTGTGCAGGTGGGCAGTCAGGTGTCCGGGACGATTTCAGCCCTCTATGTCGATTTCAACGACCGGGTAAAGAAGGGACAACTCATCGCCCAGCTGGACCCCACCTTTCTGAAGGCCCAAGTGGCTCAAACCAAGGCTGACCTGGAAAGGGCAACCGCTTCAGTCGGTCTATCCAAGAAGGAGTACGAGCGGGCCATGTCACTCTTCCAGAAGAATCTGATCTCGGAGTCTGAGAGAGATTTGTCGCTGACCAACTATGAATTAGCGGTAGCCCAGCAAAAGTCGGCCACGGCCGCTTTGGATCGAGCTAGGACCAATCTCGATTATGCTACAATAGTGTCCCCAATTGACGGGGTGGTCGTATCCAGAAACGTGGACGTAGGACAGACCGTGGCAGCCAGCCTGCAGGCTCCCACCCTTTTCACCATTGCCCAGGATTTGGCCGAGATGCAGGTCAATACCAGTATAGACGAGGCAGACATAGGCCAGATAGAAGAAGGGCAGGAGGTTCTTTTCACTGTTGATGCATATCCGGATCTGACCTTCGAAGGAAAGGTCAAACAGATAAGACTCTCCCCGGAGATAGTACAGAATGTGGTCACCTATCAAGTCATTCTGGAGGTGTCCAATCCGGAACTGCTTCTCAAACCGGGGATGACCGCCAATGTAACCATACTGGTCGATCACCGGGAAAACGTTCTGAAGGTTCCTGTCGGTGCTCTGCGTTTTCGCCCGCCCGTGGAGGGTGGCGAATCCTCCTCTGAGGGAGTACGCGCCGGGATGCCTCCGCCCGGCTCCCGCCCGCCAACCGAAGGCTCCACTTCTTCGCGTCCCAGGGGTGCGGAGCGCGCCGGGCAGGACCGACTCTGGATACTTGACCAACAGGGAAAACCGCACCCGGTTCCAGTTCAAATCGGAATATCGGATGGTTCTTCAGTCGAAATCACATCCGGAGATCTCAAGGAAGGCGATCAGGTGATCGTCGGAATGGGAAACTCGGTAACGCTCCCGACCAACCAGCAGGTTAATCCTTTCGCACCCCGGTTCGGCAGACGCAGGAGATGAAATTGGATCACTTGATTTCCACAGAAGGATTGGTCAAGATCTACAACCTCGGTGATTTCGACATTCACGCCTTGAGGGGAGTGAGTCTGTCCGTAGATAAAAGCGAGTTCGTGGCTATCATGGGCCCCTCCGGGTCGGGAAAATCAACTCTGATGCACATCCTGGGATGTCTCGACCGACCCACCAAAGGAAGGTACGTTCTGGAGGGACAGGACGTCTCTTCATTGGATCGAAACCGTCTGGCCTCAATCAGGAATCAAAAGATCGGCTTCGTGTTCCAGACCTTCAATCTTCTTCCCCGAACAACCGCCCTGGAGAACGTGGAACTGCCCCTGCTTTACGACGGCACCTCCACCAAAGAGAGAGTCCGAAAGGCCAGGACAGCTCTGGCCAAGGTTGGACTGGAGGGAAGGGAGAGCTCCTATCCCAATCAGCTCTCCGGAGGTCAGCAGCAGAGGGTGGCCGTGGCTCGCGCTCTGGTCAATGAGCCTACCATCATTCTGGGGGATGAGCCTACAGGAAACTTAGACACCAGGACCTCCGTGGAGGTGATGGAGATCTTTCAAGCCCTGAACGATTCGGGGATCACCATCGTGCTGATCACCCACGAGAGAGACATCGCGGCTTATGCCAAAAGAAACATAACCTTCAGGGACGGCAAGATCGTAAAGGACGAACCTGTGATCAATCGAAGAAAAGCCAAAGAAGAACTTCTGACGCTGCCCGAGGCTGAGCCGGAGGCGGAGATATGAGATATCTCCAGATACTGAAAGTAGCCTACCGCGCCCTCACCAGGAACAAGATGCGGTCGAGCCTGACCATGTTGGGGATAATAATTGGCGTGGGCGCGGTCATCGCCATGGTGGCCATAGGACAGGGAGCCAAGAAGATGATCGACGCCCAGGTCAGCTCGCTGGGGGACAATCTGCTCACCGTCTTCTCCGGCAGCCACTTCCACGGAGGGGTGCGGGGCGGGGCAGGAACCGTAACTAACCTGACCGACGAAGATGCCGGCGCCATCCTGGGAAACTGTCCGGCAATCACGCGGGTCACGCCGAGAGTGCGAACCGGAGCTCAGATTATCGCGGGGAATCTCAACTGGAACGCGTCCGTGGAGGGCTATGCCCCTGATTTTGTCTTTATCCGCTCCTGGCCGGTTGCCTCGGGAACGTTTTTCGCCGACCAGGACGTCAGAGGAGCAACCAAGGTGTGCGTTTTGGGAAAGACTGTAGTGGACGAACTCTTCGCGGGACAAGACCCTGTGGGTGAGATCGTCCGAATCAACAAGCTCCCCTTCAGAGTGTTGGGAGTCTTATCTCCCAAGGGACCGAATGCCTTCGGGCATGACCAGGACGACATAATCATCATTCCCTATACCACCGCCCAGAAGAAGATCATAGGCATTACCCACGTCCAGCAAATAATGGCCTCGGCCGTTGACCGAACTCAGATAGACCTGGCTGAGCAGCAAATCATACAGCTCCTTCGTCAAAGACACAAAATTCCCCCGGGAGAGGAGGACGACTTCAGGGTTAGGAGCCAATTGGACATTGCCAGCGTGGCCGGTTCCACCTCGCAGATAATGACCATACTTTTAGCCGCCATCGCCTCTGTCTCGCTGATAGTGGGGGGCATCGGTATCATGAACATCATGCTGGTGTCGGTGACGGAGAGGACCAGGGAGATCGGCTTGCGCATGGCCGTGGGAGCCAAAGGCCGGGACATCCTGACTCAATTTTTGGTGGAATCCGCGGTGCTGTGCCTGGCCGGAGGTTTGATCGGCATACTTATTGGGATACTGAGTTCCAAAGTGATATCCGGAGTGCTAAACTGGCCGACCTTCGTCTCGATTCCGGCAGTGGCCTTAGCCTTCTTCTTTGCCGCCTTTGTCGGCATCTTCTTCGGCTTCTACCCTGCCAGAAAAGCCTCCCTACTGGACCCGATTGAAGCGTTGAGATACGAGTAGACGGGGCTTTTTGATGCATCGGCATTAGGAAATGCCGATGCAAAGCTTCGGGAATTCCTATTCCCAAAGCATCGGAAGACTCTAACGTCATTGCGAGCGTGAGCGAAGCAATCTCCTGGTTCGGGCACAGCCATGCTAGGAGATTGCTTCGTCGGCCCCGCCTCTGGCGCGGGACTCCTCGCAATGACAGGCAGAGATCCTTTCTGTACCTGTCGAGTCCCCCCTAAAGCCAGCAGGAAACCCTGAGTCTTTCGCCAGGTCAAGGGAGTCGGCGACCACAAGAAGATAAGGGGTGTTTGTAGGGGTCGCATTTCCGCCAAAGGCGGACCCGCCTACGGCGGGCATGCGATCGCTCCTCTGGCGGGCATGCGGGCGGGTGGCCCGGCCTGTTCATCAGGCCGGGTTTACCATCATCCCAACCCCCTGTCTCCCCCTTGTCAGGGGGACAAATTCATCTTGTCCCCCTGTTTTAAGGGGGACAATAGAGGGTTCGTTTGTTCTATCAAGCCTTGCCGCCTTGTGGCGGATATGCCCTGGCGACTTCCTGTGCCAGATTCACTGAACTCGGACCCGCTGCTCATCCTTCTTCCCACACGCGTGTCGTTGCTCACTCCTCTTCTTCGGGCAGTCCGTGCTCGATCCTGGTGGCTTTGCGGACTGTTTCCCGGCAATGGCTTATCTGTACGTCAATGTCGCGTATTTCAGCCCATACTTCCCGGCGGTCTCTTACCAAATCCTCCAGGTGTTTCAGTGCTCGGGGATCTCTCGGCTCCAGACGTATCGCCCTCAGGTAGCATTTGGCTGCCTCCACGTACTGCCCCAGACCTTGCAAGCATACCCCCAAGTTCTTGTGTGCGTTATGTCGCCGGACATCTATATGAATCGCCTTCCGGCAGTATGGTTCGGACTCTTCGTATTTCCCAAGTACATTCAGGCAGTAGGCGAGATTATTATTGAAGAAATAACTCAAACCTTTGTCTGAAGGCCTATGCGAGAGTCCGAGCGAGTAGTAAGCGATAGCGGAGTAGTAATCACCCAGCCGCTCTTCAATCAACCCCAGCATCAGATAACACCTGATCAACTCCTGAGAGTCCTCTACAACTGTGAGTGCCCTCCTGGCGTATTCGAGCGCGCGTCGCGGGCGTCCGATACGGTCATTAAGGTACGCCAATGCCAGTAAATGCGTACCGTTTTTCTCCTTGGGCTCCCCGGACTGTTTCTTCTCAAACTCCTCAGATTCCTCAGTCATCTTGTACAACTCAACAATGAATACTCTATTATCTTGTCGGGCCTTGCCAACCCAATGGGCGCGGCCTTGTTGCCAGACAAAGATACCGTTCTGTTATGCCCGTAAGCTGCGTGTTGCCAGTTAGTCAATAAATATTATAGTCATCTGTGCAAACTTGTCAACCTCGTTCTAAATCACTTTTCCGACGGTAAATGTCTGACTCAAGCAGTGGTCTTGGTAGGGGTCGGACTTATCCGACCCTCGGGCGCGATGAATCGCGCCCCTACAAACTCGCTTCTGCGCTTGGCGTGTTCCGACGCCCGGTAGGGAATCCTTCAGCGTACCGCGAGGTCAGGGGGCTGGCGGGCACACAAGCATTGTGTTTTCTGGGATAAGGAGTATCGGGAGCATGCTTCCTAGCCGCCAATGACCACAGTCCAGGGACGCACTTCCCATTCGGTGATTAGTCCGTTTTTCACATACGGATCATTCTGGGCGAATTCCTCGGCGACGGATGCTTCTTCTCCCTTGAACACCAGCACCGCCTTGTCCGCCGGCTCGGCGAGGGCTCCGGCCATTACCAGATCACCCCGTTGGTGGGCTGCGTTTGCGTATACCAGGTGCTCCTGTCGGTAAGGCTTACGCTTCTCCACGTAGTTGTCGACTGTCTTGTAGAACAGAATGTAATACATATTCTTCTCTCCTTGGCATAACAATGATGAGCACAAACCACAATCCTTTTCAAAACGCCTGACCTCTGTTCATAAGGTTTCCGGGATAGTGTCAGGAGCGCGGGGCTCCTGACTTACCACTGTCGGGCACAAGAACCTCAAGCACCGGTCATTGCGAGCGAAGCGAAGCAGTCTCTTCTGTTGGGCAGCGAGAGAGTCAAAGATTGCTTCGTCGCCCATGGGGGCTCCTCGCAATGACAGGCAGTGGTCCCTTCTGTGCCTCTCGAGTCCCCAGACCACACAGGGAACCCTGAACTTTCTGCCAGATCAGGAACCTGACGGGGACAAGAAGATTATACCCTGCATTGTCAGTCTTTTGAGAACATAACGTACTCAACGATCAAGAGGAACAACGGGAAAGCAATACTCAGCAGGATTTGAGTATCCAAACCAATGACGCTTTCGCCTCTGATCAGATTCAACGACCGAAAAACGAGGAATATTATAATTCCCAATGACAGATCTGAAGTATTCCAAAAATCCAAAAGACTTTCGCGTTCATCAACAACCTCCTGGGACTTGATGATCAGTTATTCACGCCGGACTATCAAGCTCATTTTGCAGGTCAACCATCCCCATGGCTCATCGACAGTGTATCTCACTCAACGATTCGCCACGAGAATGATCCAATCAGATCGCTTCCAGCTTCAATGCGATCACCGATCTTGAGGGGACCAACTCCTAACGGTGTGCCGGTGTATACCAGATCCCCAGGGCGGAGCACCCATATCTTGCTCAGTTCCACGAGCAGCTTTCCGACGGGGAAGATCATGTCACCGGTGTTTCCTCTCTGTCTTTCGATTCCGTTGACCTTGCATCCGAACGGAATGTTATTCAGCTCAAGCGAGCCATCATATGGGATGAAATCACCTATTGGAGCGCTTTGTTCAAAGGCCTTGGCAGCCTCCCAGGGCAGCCCCTTTTGCTTCAATTCCCCTTGCACGTCCCGCAGGGTCAAATCCAGACCTACGGTGACAGCGTCGATGAAGGAAAGCGCCTCTTCTTCGGTGCCGGCCCTCCCCTGCCGGCCGACTTTCACCACTATCTCAACCTCGTGGTGAAGCTCGCTTCCATGCTTGGGAAAATGAATGTCCTCCCCTGGTCCGACCAGACACGACGCTGGTTTGATGAAAACGACCGGTTTCGCAGGCATAGCGCTTGATAGCTCACGAACGTGTTCGACATAATTCCGGCCGATGCAGAAAACACGCATTACAGCCGATTTGCTGGTTGCCATATTCTAGTTCTCCATGAAGCCTTACGCTTCTTTTAGATCCAAACGTTATCTTCCGCCGTCAGATCTCCTCCGTCGGCATTACCGGTGTTGATCGTCCCGGCAGGTTCGACGAGCATTACCTTGCATTCCTTTTCAGCGAATGGTTTGTGCTCAACTCCCTTAGGAACGACAAACATTTCCCCCGCCTTCAGATCGACTTTGCCGTCACGGAAATCGATGCTCATCTCTCCGTCAAGAACGATGAAAGTCTCGTCCGTATCGTCGTGGCTGTGCCAGACAAAATCGCCTTGGAACTTAACCAGTTTGAAGTGGTAATCGTTCATCTGGGCAATGATCTTCGGACACCAATGTTCCGAGAACCTAGTCAGTTTCTCTTTCAAGTTGATCGCCGAATACTTCATATGTTCCTCCGAAAATCGTCCGGGATAGGACGACTGGTTATGCTCAGGAATCATGACTGCTGTCAGATACCGCAGGCTCAGAGGACCCATGCATGCGTTCCGCACGCTGTTTAATACCGAGCATACTCTTTCGCATCATGACGATTTCGAAGAAATCCAGCATGATTCTGGCACTAACGTGATCAGAGTGTACACGTAAACGGGTTACCAAGCGTGTATGCTGTACGTCCTTTGGGTGTAGTTCCCACGCCCAAGTGCTATTCGTCCACGGCCCGCTTCCTTCTGGAAATACCCATAACATCGACTGGTTTAGGTTCAATTTGGTGACTTTGACGTACAGAACCGCGCTTAATGGTACCAGATCGCCGACCTTCAAGTTCTGATACTCCGGGATGATACTCTCTGCACTTGGAATCCCATCGTTGTCGAACCAGTCATAGCAGTACATCCCGGCTCTCTTGTATCCATACTGAACTATCCAAGGCCAGATCTCCTCTGGTCGCGCTTTGATGGTGACGGCACGTGTGGCGTTGAATGTGGGATTCTGCACTATCTCATCACCAGGCATGCCGCGGTTTATCTCATCATCTGTTGCACCCCAATTTATCGCCCATGGCCGATACACAAATATCAGAAGAACGATGGCAGTGCAAAATGCGACCGCGGCCCATACCGCTAGCTTGTTGATTGCACTTTTCTGCACCTGGAGAGCCTTTTTAGGGCGATAGTTGAACTTCAGCGCTCACCATCGGGCGCAGGGTGATGCGTCTGCCTCTCGTCTTGGATGGACTCGCGTGCAAGCAGCAGTCCGGCTTTCTTACATGCCCCTCGCACCCGTATTAACGCAATTCTTCCCTCAGGGTTTCGCAAAACATGCCCCTCGCCTGATGTTCGATCCAGGGCTTGTGCCCGCAGAGTCGTGTCAGCAGGACTGGGCTCCTGGTCTACCACTGCCTTCATTCTGATATCTAAAGCTGTACTTCATATCCGTTGGTAAAAAGGGGCATCCGTCACGGATTCCACGTAATGCCAGGCATACGCCGCGGCACCATTCGGCGGAAGTGCCAAGCCGGATATCCCAAAGTAAGGAGAACCTGTAGCTCTTTGTCCTCTGGGATTCCAAGTACGTCGTGCTGTAAATGGGAGAACTCTTCCAGCAGCAACTGAATGCTTCCAATGTGACAGGTTCCCAGCCCCATCCGCTCCGCCGCTAATGTGATGTTGTATGCGGCGTAGGTTGCTTCTTCTCGCGCGCACACGGAGTTTTTCTGACAGTATCCTGCAAGGACCACGGGGGCATTGAAGAAGAACCGTTTTTTCTCGTGCACTGCTAGTTCAATGAGACGATCGGTATCTTCTACAGAGAGTCCGCCCAAGAATTTCGAGCCGTCCCGCCCACGTTCGGTGCTACGTCTGACTTCTCTAAGCACACTTTGGAGCAACTTCGTTATGCTGTGCTCATCATCCAACACTATCCAATCAAGGAACTGGCGGTTGTAGCCAGTGGGAATCCACCTGGAGTGAGAGATCATATCACGGATGGTTTCGCGCGGCACGGGAGGATCTTGATACCTGCGATATGAACGACGAGCTCGCAGCGCGGTCAACATAACATCAATAGAAGGAAGCTGTCGCGGGTCGATCAGCGGACAATCCCGGACCGGGATTTTTTCGTGATTAATGGAATCGGTGGGGCAGACAGCTATACAATGCCCACAAAGGCGGCATGTTTCGGGTCGAACCACGACCGGTCCGTTTTCCTTCATCTCAAAGACATCTCGCGAGTAGCAGACGTCCGAACATGCCCCACACTGCGTGCAGGAATTTCGGTCTATCGTGATCTTTGGCATGAACCCTATTCGCAAGAATGAGTCTTGAAAAATCCCACTGGTCAGGCGACCTACCTTTGATCGTGGGCCGCATCCCGCAGACATCTCGGGGTATGACGCCTCGGATGAGGTGCGTTGTCAATCGTCGCCTGCATCCGCCTGATGGTCGTGCTTCAGGGATTCCTTCAACGCGGCCCTTGCCAACAGACGGGTTGAATCGAGCGTCGGCAGGGGGCAGTCACTCGGGTCAACGATAAGGGGGATCTCTGTGCAGCCGAGCACCACGGCATCGCAACGACGCTCCTTGAATCTCTGGATGACCGAGTTGAAATAGAGCCTGGATTCCTCCCTGAACACACCGTTCACCAGTTCTTTGAAAATGATTGTGTCGATTTTCTCAAGCTCACGCTCATCGGGAATTCGACAGTCAATACTTAGTTTCCCGAGGGCGCGAGGGTACACGGGGCCGGTCATCAAGTACTTCGTCCCTATGATACCCAGACACTTATGACCCTGCGACAGAGCCTGCTGTCCCACGACTTCGGCGATGTGAAGCCACGGAATCGGGGAGTCCGCCGCAACAAGATCAAAGGCCTGATGCAGGGTATTGTCCGGACAGATGGCGAATTCGGCCCCAATGCTGGTCAGTTTCAGGGCGGAAGACAGCATGAGTTTCGCGACTTGGGGCCAATTCCCTGATCGAAGGTGTAGCATGTACTCCCCCAGCGGGTGACTGTGCATAGAGACCTCGGGATGCATGTGTTCTCCCATGAGCGCCGGAGCCTCAGAGCAAAGCGTTCGGTAGCAGAGGGCGGCGCCCTCTGCACTGCAAGCCACGATTCCAATATGTCTTGCCATCTGTCTCCTTTCGCGAGGCCGACCCAATGCGCATCAACTCCGGCAAGGTCTGCCTGCCGGCGGCCCCGCAGCCAGCGCAACAGTCCCAACCGTCGGCTGCATGCGTCTGTTAGACAGCGCACTTCCAAATAACGAGATATTCTCCCTGCTGTTTTATTTCACCCTCGCATCCAGCATTCGAACTACGTTAAATGCTAAGTTCTTAACGGTCTCAAGTCCCCATGTGTCTTTTTCTGCCTCTCCCATGAGTGTCGCCCCAGAATGCGAATAGTCCGGTCCATCACTTATAGTTAGCATATTCATCTGTAAGAGATATGTATGAATATTCTGAAGGGTCAATTCCTGTCCCCCATTCCTTGATGCTCCGCAGGCAATGGCCGCTCCCACCTTTCCTGACATAGGTAATTCATCGCCATAATTGGGTCTCATCACTATGGTTCTGTCCATCATCGTCTTCAGTTGTCCAGTAATCATTCCAAAATATACCGGAGACCCTATTATCAGGCCGTGGCACCACATCATAGCATCCAGAATCTCTTGCATATCGTCGTCTTGCCAACAAGAATATGTCTCTTCGCATTTCCAGCAACCAGTACACGGTTTGATGTCTTTATGAGACAGTGTGACGTACTTCGTTTCCAGCCCTTCCTTCTCGATTATCTCCAGAGCATATCGAATCGCAAAAGCCGTATTGCCATTGACTCGTGGACTACCTGAAATACCTAAAACGTTCATTGGTCCTCCAGAATCCCCAATCTCGCACCCGTGGCGTGTTTACCGGCCGGCTTCAGTCGAGCGCGGAGCGCAGCCGAGCCGTCTTCGGCTGCCAGCCGGGGTTAGGCTCTCGCACTGTGCCCCCGTCTTGATTAACGCAACTCTTCTTTGAGTGTTTCGTGAAACTTGTCCCTCCCCTGTCGTTGGATCCAGGACGGGTTGCCCGGCCTGCTGGCCAGACCGCGTCCACCACATAGCCTCGCGGAGTAGTGTCAAAAGCGCGGGGCTCATCATCTGCTCTTCAGAATAAGAAAGGGACAAACCTCTTGGTCTGCTTCATGTAGCTTTGATATGCAGCACCGAAGAAGCGTATATTCTCGGCTTCTTCTATCTTAGCAGTCATTGTCCAAAAGAAAGTCGTAATCACAGCCAAAGAAACGGCTACCCAGGAAGGGTGCTTGAAAAACACTCCCCAGGCCCCGTATAGTCCTGAACTATAGAGGGGATGCCGAATGTAGCGATAAGCCCCCACTGTCACCAACTCGGTTGTTTTTTCAATGCCTCTCAACGACGGATCATTACGCTCGCTGTCCGGTTTCCCCACCATACGCAACAGTTGAACACCGTGAATCACCAAAAATAACGAGACCATTAGCAGGAGCCAAGAGATGATCTGATGAGGACTGAAAGGTTCGTAAAACCAATAATCGAGGTTTAGCAGGACTAAAGCCAGAATTGATTCAAAAGCGAAGAAGCGGTAAAAGCCGTGGGAGCGGAAATCGCGCAGCGAGGGCCACGACACCCAAGTGAGCCCTGAGGACACAACTATGAAAGCAATTACCTTGAATTGAAAGCTCATATCGCTCACCTCTCATAGTACGTAGAAGATTTCACCTACATTTACTCGTGGACGTGACCAATGGACCACCCAACGATGGGCGTGAGCCGCCGCGCCGGGTGTACAAAGCCACTGTTGTGAACAAGTCTACCATCAAAGCGAAAAACCCGCGATACAACGAGCACCGATAGACGCGGTCGGCTCCACACATTGTTAGCCGCCGATTGGAGCCGGATTATCGAAACTTGCATCCAATCATCCTGATGCTCCAGTATCACGCCACTCATCAGCAAGCATTGCATAGACATACCTATCTACCCATTTCCCTCCCTCATAGACTGCACCTCTTAGCAGACCCTCTCGTCTCATCCCGAGGCGTTCCATTATCCTGCAGGAGGCAAGATTGTCAGTACTCGTATCCGCGTGGATGCGATGCAGACCCAGCGAACTAAACCCATAATCCATCAAGGCTCTGATAGCTTCTGTGGCATACCCTTGACCTCGATATTCAACGCCGAGTGCCCACCCCATCTCTCCCTGCCCCTGGTCTTGACATATCACCCCCAATAACCCTATCACCTTGCCATCCTCTTTGCGTTCTATGGCAAGCTCAAAAACCTTATCCTTTTCAAAGGGCTGATAGGAGTTCTGCAAATCGATGTATTTCCTAACTCCCCCTCTGGTGGCTTTTATTCTTTTAGAGGTTACCCTTGCCACCGAGGGTTGGATGGCCAATCTAAGTACATCTCGTATGTCATCGTGCGTGTACCTTCGTAGGACAAGGCGTTCAGTGACAATAGGTAATGTCATAGTGCAGCTCTCCAACTAAACAGGACGATAAAGGCGGCTAACGACTGTTTTTAGGGGCGCAAGGGCTTAGTGCTCAGAAACTTAAAGATCAAACGCAACTTCAAAAGGAGCACAGGAAGTAACTAATTAAAAACACTGCCGTTGCGTCCACTACAAAACTTTGTTGGTGTTCTACAGTTACAAGATTGCACTTTCCACCGTGACACCTTATTAATTTTTCCATACCTGATATTCCAGTTTCGTTGACCGCGACCAGATAACTCAAAAGGGTTTGTAAGAACTCCTATGATGTATCACAGCAACGCCGGCACATGGCCGCCATCAATAACAATGCTTTGGCCAGTGATGTAGCCAGCTTGGCGTGAACATAAGAAGGCACGCAAGGCACCGAACTCCTCGATGGTACCCAGTCGTTTCATTGGGCCTCTCTCGGCATAAAGCTGCACTGCTTCCTCCGGCGAGAGATCTGCTCGCCCCACAGCATGCGCTGCGAATCGCCGCAACAGGTCAGTATCGAACGGCCCTGGCAAGATGCTGTTAACGGTAACCCCCGTCGCACCAACCTCACGCGCGAGTGTTCCAAGTGCACCCAACAGACCAGGCTTTATGCCATTCGTTAGTGGAGTGCCGGGGATGATTTCTTTCGCAGAAGTTGAGCTAATGTTGACAATGCGGCCATATCCCTGCTCAATCATCTCAGGGAGACAACGTTGGATCATGTCCAACGCGGAGAGCATAATCAGCTCGAAGGCCGCTTGCCAATCTTTGTTACTCTTGCTCATGAATGTCCCTGGAGGTGGGCCATCGACGTTTGTTACCAGTATCGATATTGTCCCGAGGTGAGCTCGCGCTTCCTTAAAAAGACGCTCTCTCTCTTCGGGCTGGCTTACGTCAGCCTGCACGAAATGTACTTTTCCAGCCAGTCTAGATACCGCCTCCATCCCTCGTTTCGTGTTGCGACCGTTTATGATGACACGCACTCCTTCAGCAAATAACGCTGAGGCACATCCGAATCCGAGTCCGCGTGTACTAGACGTTAAAAGTGCTGTCTTTCCAGCAATCCCAAAGTCCATCTGTAACCTCCAAAATCTCGACTGAGCTGATGGTCATATCTTACCTCTTGAGTACTAACGCAACCGGGTTGAGCCGCCAGCCAGGTTTGCCGCAGGGCCTTAGCTAGAAGGCACTTCGCATAACCGCGCAGCCTTCGCTCTGTGCCTCGATAGGCTGGGCGGCCATGGGCCACCCACCGTCCTGCTGGCAAGCTTGTGGCTGGACGACTCCGCCGTACCCACTCAGCTCGGTATCGCAAATATCTTCGAGACTATCCTCCATCCCTGTTCGAATCTATACAGCAACATGTAATCCGTAGAAAAATGCGTGCTCCCTTTGTACACTTCAAGTTTCGCGACGGCCGCGTATCCGGCAACATCTACCAATTCAAAAGTGTGTCGCGTTTCTGCCTCCCACAAGTCGGGGTTCTCCGCTTTCATCACCCCGACTCTCGCCAACCATTCATCAACCATCACTCTTCTAAGTGCGTTGTCTTGCATAACCAACATGGCGAAATCGCGATGGAAGCCACTCTTCACTGTTTCTTCGTCCTGATTACCGTGGATTCCCTGAATATAGGCTTTCTCAATCACCTGCTTGATGGCTTCTTTCTCAAGGTTTCCCTTCATTGAAATCCTCCTTTGCTTCAACTGTTCGTTAGAGTGAGAGCGCCTGAACGCGCCGGATAAGTCGTTTCATTCGCCGCCCAACCATTCATCATACGATTTCCGTACAACCTCTCGACTTTTTCGGCTGCACCCGGCACTTAGGCCCGGCGGACCCACCAAAAATAGGCTCTTTCAATCGGCAGCTAGAACTTTTTCGTCCAGCGATAGCTGACGCAAGTCTTCTCGAATCCGATGGCCTCATAGAACCGCCGGCCTGAACCGACCCAGACTTTCTCCGCACCAAGTTTGGCCAGACGCCGGATGCCTTCTAAGACCACCGCCTTACCCAATCCCAGTCCCCTAGAATTGGGATGTGTGCCTACAGGCTCAAAGATACCCATCCAATTGTGGCTATCGTACCAGACAATGCAACAAGCGACATACTTACCGTCAGGGCCTACGATATAGAGATCCAGATCCTTGCGGTAGTCGGGCGCTTTCTGCAGTTCCTCATAAGAGAAAGCGCTGGGCCACTCTGCTGGATCGGTGTGGTTGAACGCTCGCCCTAAGATCTCCCTCTTCAACTCGATGTTATTCTCCTGGGCCATGGATTGCATCACATAGCCTTCCGGGAGTCTCTGTTCCGGCAGGTCCCTGATGACGAACTCAGAATCCCACCTTACGCGTTCTTCGTCTTTCTCATAGTTGCGCTGTCGGGCCAAAGTCTGGAGTTGATCATCATAATCGTAGATGTAAGTGAAAAGCGTGTTCGTTTTCCTGTTGATCAACTTTGCTTCCGCATAATCGAGCATCTCATCAAGTAGAAATGCATATTGCGGATGGCGCTGCAAGAAGGCTTCCCCAAATCCCGGGTGCCAAGCAACAGGGTGTTCCATGTTCACCACACCTACAATTTCATTTTCATCATTTTCCCAGATACCGATAGTATCTTCCCAGAACCGGATAGCCATCAGGCCGTCCTGTGGATTAGGCTCTTTCTGCCCGTAGGTACCCAGGAAAGGCGCAGTAAAGTATCTGGCATAGTTCCACCGCTCAATTCTCCAGTTGAGCGGCTTATCAAAGAGCCGGCAGGTGTCAACTAGAAAGTCACGGATTCTGGTGAAGTCCTGCTCTGGTTCGTATTTCCGGTGTCTCACCTTCATTGTTGCTCCCTTCTTAGGTCGTGACAGTTCCCACTTCATTGCCTCACAGGTTATCGATTCAGGGTGCGAGTCAGTTTCGTCGATTCCTGTTGTCGAGACATTTGAATTGCTTCAGCATCTACTGAATCTTTCCATCCCTGAAAACGAATCGATCTCCCCTCTTCTCCGGACAGACTACCGGGCAGGCAATTCCCAGTTTTTCGATATCCGACGCAAACTGCTTGTACTTTTCTTCCCTTTTCCGGTCATGCATTGGGAATATGACTTTTGGCTTCAGGCTCTTGATTGTCTGCACATAGGGGTCACCGGTCCATGCACCGATGAACATCAAATCAGGGGCATCTGCCTTTGCTTTAAGGTACTCCATATCATCCTTGACATTGGAGGAAGCGCTCCTGCCCATTCTCCCCTGGTAATCACCACCGTGGTATATTGTAAGCCCATCGACTTTGACCAGGTAGGCCACCTCCGGCACAGAAGAGTGATGAGAATTCACGGTATAGATCTCCATATCATCAAGTTTGATTTCCGCTCTCGGCCCTTCCAGATAATGGTATTTCGGGTTATCATTGGCTTTCCACCCGAAGAAATACCTGATGTCCTTAATCTCCTTCTCCCAGCTGAAGATTGCTTGGTCGTAATGATCCACGTGGCTGTGGGTCACGAAAACGTTTACATTAAGATCCCGGATCTCTTCAGGGTTCACAAAACCTTTCGCCAAGGCTCTTTCACCAGGTTCCTCCTCCAGTTCAATATAGTCGAAAATCAGCAAGTGATTTTCAGTCTTCACTGCGTACCCGCAATGGCCGAGATACCACACGGTTGCCTCTAGCGATTTGACTTCTTTGTCCTGGGAATCAGATTCGGATGCTAGAGGAAACATCGGAAGAGTCATAAGAATCGACCAGGCGAGAACTGACCTAAGACCTTTGTCCATCACTGGTGCCTCTTGGAATTATATGTTATTCTGGTTCGGCATCGCTAAACTAATTAGAGTCTTCGGTAATTGATAACTTGAACAGCTTCTGTTTACCTTAGCTCTGCCCGTCCCCGTTCACGTGATGCATCGCCGACTCGGTTCAGGCGGGACCGCGCTCATGCAACGGTCAAGCTTTCTCACTCTCCCCCGCTTTTGCACTAACGCGATTCTTCCTCGAGTGTTTCGTAAGATTTGCCGCTTATCCTGTGATTCGATCCAGAGCTTGTAATCGCATAATCGTCCAGGCCAGCTGCTGATCGTCAAACCGTCAGGTTACACCAGCCGATGGTGGGCAAGACTTGACAGAACCGGAGACAAAGAAAAACAAAATCAATATCCCAAGTTTTCATTCACGATTATTACATGAATCCTATCATCCTTCAATTGTCTCTCAATGATTGATACTTGACCCCAAATCTTTTCTTCCGTTATTTCAATTGTTGAAGCAACAGGCGAAGACCTGCCCAATTCTTTCAGTCTCTTGACATTCAGTGGGCATGCGACCTTCTTTATTCTATCAAGCGCTGCATCCAAATCGCCGGTAATCTTATTCTTTCCAACAACGATAATTACCTTCTTAGGGCCGAATGTTATCATGGCCACTCTATTTCCTCTGCCATCCACATTTACTATCTGCCCTTTTTGAGTAATAGCATTAGAGCTTGATAAAAAGACGTCGCAAGAGAACATCTTAACATACAATTCATGAAGTTCCTCTGAGGATTTCGATTTCGTTCTATCCAGAAGCTCAATGTCTTTTCTTTTCCTCAAGACATCCAGAATGCCTATCTGCTCTAAAGTAACACTACCTCCGAAACCCACCGACGAGTTTTCAGGAATCAGCTCCATCGCTTTATTTAGCGCTTCATCTGTCTTTGAAACGAAGTAGCCGTTAATATTCCTTGTTTTCAGACTGTCTATTAATTCCCGCATATTCCGCCTCTTTCACCATAAAGTGTGCTTGGCTTTGTCAGGCTTCCAGTCATCTTCTATTCATTCACACAGAAAGGTGCCACTTGTGCACGGTTCACATCAATCTTTTTCCACACATCCCCGACGACGTAAGGCTCCGCTTTTAACCATTCTTCGAGCTCGTCCCGAGAGGCAAAATCACAGACTATCATTGAGCCAATCATCTTTCCATCATCACTCAAAATACCGGCCGCATATAACCATTTGCCACCGTCAAACATCTCCTTGGCTGATTTCAGATGAGCGTCCCGTGCGGCCAACCTTCTTTCCAGAGCTCCCTGATCGGTGCCGTCGTAAGCTATAACAATGAACTGCATCTTTATCCTCCATTTGATAAGATTTCATCTTTGTGCGTAGGTTGCAAGACTCGTTCAGCTAACCATCTGGGTCAGTAGCTGGCGTTAGACCGGCGTCCTGGCAGGCATGTTGGGTGATGGTTCCGTCTAGCAGGAGACAACACTTCCGGTTCTATCAGCTACTTCCCTTAACGCAATTCTTGTCTAAGGGTTTCGTAAAACTTGTCTCTCGCTTGCCGTTCGATCCGGGGCTTGTGACTGGGGCGACTGTAGGGGTCGCATTCATGCGACCCTGTCTGCGGTGGGATGTTCCGCCCGCGGGCTCGGTCCTTCGGCTTCGCTCCGTTCGGTCTGAGCCTCAGGGTCGAAGACAGGACGGTGAGCCCGTCGAACCGTGACTCGAGCCCCCACAACCCATTTTGCTACGTTGGCTGCTATCTCGGGTAGCGCAATTCTTGTTTGAGGATCGCGTAGAATTTGTCTCTCGCTTGTCGTTCGATCCAGGGCTTATGTCCGCAGTTCGCAAGCAGGATGAACCTGAAGTTCTTGACGATGGCAGACACGGGTTTCTTTACCCCTCCAGCCGGATGAGGATCGTAGTCGCCATGGATTGCAGTCACCGAGCATTTGATACGTTTTCCCAGTTCCAGAAGTTCCCCGCTTCTTCTCAACTGGGCGGCCTCCTCCCACACGCTCTGAAAGATATCAGGGTCAAAGTCAATTGCTTCCGATTCGTGCTTTATCGGGTCATACGCATCAGCTTTTGAGAACAATGCTCCGAATCGCGCAAAAGCTTGGCTTCTGTTTTTTGCCGCGGGATCATCCATAATCTCATAGAGAGACTCAACCTCTGCTCTCTCCTCCTCACTGAGACGGCTCAACCTGGTCTCCTCAATTACCTCAGCATATTTCTCTTCAAAAGGGCCACTTGCGACAAGTATCAGCTTCTTGACCAGTGACGGATAACGAGCGGCAACCAAGTAGCTGAGCCAAGCTCCCCAGGAGAATCCAATCAGGAAGACGGGGAGGTCCCTATTCTCTTCCAAAGCAGTCTTGAGCTCCTCGATTTGTCCTTCAACCGATGTCGCAGTTTGAAGTGGCTCCAATACACCCCAGCCGGATGCAAGCTCACGCGCGACCGGAGCCATCTCTCCTGCCGCACCTGGCCCACCGTGAATGACGGCTACATGGAAGGGTGCCTTTCCGTATGCTCTCAAGTTTTTCATGAGTGCCCCGGCTCTGCTCAGTCCGCACGTTCCGAGTCGGCTTGCTGAGTAGCCTCTTTCATCTTGATCCCCAACCTCGCGCAGATCCGTCGCGCTGCCTTTTCAGGGCTGAGTTCAGTTATATCGACCACAAGATTGCGCCTTGGCAATGGTGGCGTCTCAAGAGCACCTTGAGCTTCAAGCTCTCTGAGCTTTGCCACTGATGTGAGTTTACGATAGGCTGCGCGAGAGGGATTGGTCAAACGTTTTTCCAAAATATCTGGATCGCACCTGAGCTCAACAAAAAAGACGTTTCCGCCACCACTCTCGATCATCTCCACGGTCGCCGGAACAAAGCAGCTGGTAACGGTGGGTTCGAAGGCAAAGGTGAATATGAGACCGGGCAAACCGGAACCCATCGCTTTTTCGAAGACGGAGAGCCAAATCCACTCCCTGAGTTCCACGAAGGGCTCAGTTCCGAATTCGAATACTGATTCCACAAGGTCCACCGTCAGGTGGTTGTGAAACAGTTTGTGCCCCGTGAGGTCAGACAGCTTGCGGGCGACGGTGAGCTTCCCCACTCCAGGCATTCCGTGCACAAAAAGAAGATTCATGGTGGATGTCCTCAATCCTGTTTTCCTGGACAACCCAGCCTCGTAGGCTAAGTGCCCTGCGCCCAGACGGGCTCGCCTGAGCACCTGTCGAATGAACAGTGTAAGCGGCACGGGGCTCCCGACCTACCGCTCTCCAGACCTACACTTGAAAAGTCACATTGGATAGCGCATGATAATAGTTCCCCCACTCTGCCGTGAAGCGGAGGACCGAGTAATCGGGGTCGGTGACGCCTAAAGGATAATACTTCTCATCCCCCTCTGTCCACAAGCGTTGTCTGGATTCTTCGTCCTGGAGCACCTCCACGGTTCCAACCAGCATTAACCCCTTCCATTGGTCGAAATCCACGAAGTAAACACACGCCTTGGGGTCGCGGAGAAGTTGGGCAACTCTTTTCGATGAAGTATTGGTGCTGAACCAGATCCTTTTCAGACCCTCGTTCTCCACTTTGATCATGGCTTTGATATTGGGATGCCCATCATCTCCGTTTGTCCCCAGCATGGCGATCTTGGCACTATTGACCAGTGCCAGCCCTTCTCCTTTAGCTTCTTCTTTCTGCATCAGGTTACCCTCCTTGTCTGTCATAAACCTTGTTGGTCAGGAGCAGTATCAGCGGCACGGGGCCCCTGACTTTCCATTTCAACTGGCAACATTCTTCTTCACCCACGACGAAAGCCACTTTTGGGCGGCTTTTAGCCTCTTCTTATCATGCTTAACTAAGCAGGTGGCAACCCAAGGTCTGCGCTCCTGAAAGTGAGTCCACATGTTATAGATACAGGCGTTGCACGAGATGCAATCCGTGCCACTGCTTCCACGACCTTCCAGCCAGCGCTTCGGCAAATCCGGTTCGCTGATTAGCGGTCGACACAGAGCAAAGAAGTCCACCTTTCCCTGTCGTATTATCTCCTCCAGACTCTCAACATCTCTGTTGCCACCCACGAGGATTAGCGGAATATCTAGCTTCGTCTTCTCAGCATAAGGCAGGAAATAACTCTGCTTTTCTGGATTCTCGATGCGGGTATGTGATTCTGGAGCAGGTACAGCACGAAACCCAAGCTCTTCCTCGGGTCTGATCAGGCAATCCCACATTCCACCGCTGATCTCGATTGCATCGACTCCGGAGTTCTCTACCGCCTGGGCCAACGCGGGAAAAGTATCGATATCGGTACCTCCCTCCACATAATCCGTGCAGTTCATCTTGATAAGGATGGGAAAATCTCCCACGATCCTTCTTGCACCGGCGACGATCTCTCTTATGATTCTTGCCCTGTTCTCTACAGAGCCTCCATACTCATCTTCGCGGCGATTCGTGTATGGAGACAGGAACCTACTCAACAGTCCTCCATGTGCTGCATGAAGCTGTACTCCGTCAAATCCGTCATCTTTTACCCCTGCTATCGCCTGGATGAAACAATCAACAATCACGTGAATCTGTTCTGCGGAAAGCGGCTTGAGCCCGGTGCTCCGAAAAGGTGAAGGAATGTCAGAGGGACCTACCCCGGGGTATTCCCCGCTGATCTGCGCCACAATCTTGCAACGGGGGGCAGATGTGTGGACCTTCTCCGCCAACCTACCGAATCCCTCTATCCTCACATCTGCGTGAGACATTTTCCGGTGACCAGATTTCAGCGGGTCAAGCATTCCTTCTGGCACCACGGAGAAATCCCCGGTTATGATCAAACCCACGCCACCTGCTGCAACTTCTCCATAAAGGCTTTCCACCTGCTCATTCATTTTCCGCTGGTATAGAATGGATGGATCCCAGGTTGCAGACCGAACCAAACGATTTGGCAGCGTCAGAGAGCCGATCTTTCCTTCAGAGAAAACTTTGTAGTGACTCCTTTGCACTAAACTCTCCACAAGAAATCAAAAAACTGGCACTTCCAATGACTCATGCGTTTTCTAACTACGGGCTGGAATATTGTCAGGAACACGGGACTTCGGACCTACCAGCGATAGTCGCAATTGCCTAGAACCGAGATTCAGTTGAACACCATCCCAAGGATGGCAAAAAGCAAGGCCAGATTCATTGATATTATGTAAGAATAAAACCAGGGCCCCGGCTTTCCGTTCTCCTGCGTGGTAATGCTGTGGTACTGGTGTATGTACTTCAGCACCAGAATCCTGAAGAACAGTAGATTGATCTTAACACCACGCTTTGATAAGAACGAGGAGATAACAATTGAGGACACAATCCCCCAAAAAACACCTAGAATCGCTACTGCAAAGAAAAAATCGCTCATCGCTTTCTCCCTTTCTTACAGATACGGTGACGGAAGCAAGCAGCTGTTGAGTCGTGTTCAGCCACTCGGCCGGGCAGCCGGATGTCACCTCAGAACCACAGGCACTTACCATGCACGCGACCCGCTTTGAATAGTTCAACTGCTATTGTGAATTGTCGAGTTTTCTCAACATCTCCTCGGCATTAGTATTGTCTGGATTCAGCTCCAGCGATTTTCTGTAGTACTTCCTGGCCTGTTCCTTGTCGTTATTCATCATATGTGCTTCGCCCATGGAATCATAAGCATTCCAGGATTCAGGAAATTCATTGATGTACAGTTGGAAGATCTTGATGGCATCTTGTATTTTGTCCTTTTCCAGTAGATAGTAGCCAAAAATCACCAGTTGCGCCTCGGAAAAAGAGTACTGGTCAGGCCTGTTTTTCTTGAGCTGGTGCCATGCTGAGACCGCGGACTCGGCACCCCCTTCCTTAAAGGTGTAATAGAGTTCCACCGCAGCAGAATTCTTTGGTTTCTTATTCTGTACCGCGTTGGCGATGTATCGAATCCACTGGTCAGACGTTGTCGTTCCGCCTTCAAAAGCGGCCCAGCCTTTCAGCACTTCTTCTTCCTGCAGGGCAGCTACGTCCTTTCCGCTGGCCAGCCCATTTTTGACGATTTCGGTCGTCTTGGTCAGCATGTTTTGAAATTCCCTTTGCTCCGTCATGGTGCTATTCCTTCCGTGGCCGGGAACCAAGACGACGTCATCGGGGACCAGATCGATCAGCTTCTGAACGGTGGTGGCGTACCTGAGGGCATTGCCCCCGACTCCATCCACAGACGGGAAATGCATCCCGGCAGACAGGGCACCCGTGCAAACGACTTTAGATTCGGTGAAATGCACGATTATGTCATTATCATCATGGGCTCCGGGGAGAGCTATGAGCCGGATCTTCTCCCCGTTGAAGTATAGTGACAGCGAGTCCACAACTGTGATATTGGGTAGTGCGCTCTCGGGATATTCTTCCAGCACGTACAAACCTCCCTTCAATCTTGCTCTCACTCGCTCGTGCCCGATCTTGACGACTTCCTTGCCAAAAGCTTTGTTGCCGGCGGTATGCTCGGAATGAGCATGGGTGCTTATTATCATTCTCACCTGGCCGTTTCCGATGGTTGATAGAACCTTCTTCAACTCCCCCATGGTGTACCTCGATCCGGAGTCAACCAGCAGCAGGCCGTCCTCGCCCGATGAGACCACCATATTCGTCTCAAAAGGATAGGTGGCCGTCAGCCGGTATAGATTGTCGGTAAGCTGTGTAACCTGGATGGTCCTTTCTTCCCGTGCCAGAGTATTCGGCGCTCCAAAAGACACCAGGGAGATAGCCAATAGGGTAAGCATGCGTTTCATGACAGTCCTCCTCAAAGTTATGAGGATCGGATAGGCTCCTAGGTTAGGCGTCCTGCTCTCGTGGCAAATCAACGGTGTCAGCAGCGCGGGCTGATGTCCTACTCCTGATATCCAGACTGTCAGGTCACACCCGCAGGTCAAAACCTGACAGAACCCGGAAAAAAATCAATTTCCAACCCCTACACCGACCATAATCATTGGAGAAGCATCTAACACATAACCCTCAAGAAAACCAGGGGATTTATACCCTAATTCGACCGCAGCCGAAATTGGGTATGGTGAATCTGTGAAGTCGTAATAACCCCTAAGTGAGAAGGCACCACCCAATCCACCGCCTTTTGAATCGATAGGATCTGCCCCAATCTCGATTTCGGGTTGGCTCCATACCCCGAGGTTCATATCTAACGAAAATCGTTCGTTCCCATAAACATTCTGAATAAGGACACCGACACCGCCCCAGGATTTGTGAAAAGCCTGATCTCCAATCCTCAAATCAAGCAGCATCACCTTGTTTTGAAAACGCAAATAATTTTCTAAATGGTACTCCACCCCAAAGGGTGTCAGTCCCGTACGCAGGCTGGGTAAATATCCGACACCCTTGATATTCAGCGTCGGGAATTCATTAGAATTGCGACCATCCCATAGATAGGTTTTCACTATTGTAAACAGACTGTAAAAAAGAAATGGATTGGCAAGATTGATCATTGTGGAAGACTTCAGATCTTTTACATCCATCGCTAAATTATCAAGATCTGTATAACCTTGGTGACGGTTAATTATTCTGACATAAGCTCTTGGGTCGTTATCAGGTTCGTTTTTTGCCAGATCCTCGGTGGTCCCCTGAATATAGTCAAACATTATTTGCCAAGACCGGAAGTAGACAGACGCTTCCCGATATTGAATCTCTCTCTTTGCCATCCATCGTAGACTCAGTCTTTTGTTCAGTATTGAGTGAACTTCGACCCCGCCTATCCATATAGCGAGTATTTCATGATCATTAATCACGCCCGGGCCGACGCTGGCGGAGGCCTCACCACCACCTTCACCATAAGGCGGCGGGAGGTCGAAGGCATAATGTACTTTGTCAATGCCCAGTTCACGATAGCGTGCCCCATGCCCCAGATACTCATGAGCAAAAACAACCGAGTAAAAATCTACAGGTAAATCAACAAAGGCATGTTTTACGGCGCGACACACGATTCCTCCGGTTTTACCCAAGAACCTCTTTTCAGAAAACCAGCGCGTGCCTATAAATCTATCTTCCACCTGAACTATTCCATTGTGAATAGTGATAATATCTTCAGCGCCGCTTCTCATGGTCAATCCGGGATCAAATGCCAAGGTCAGGTAGGTTCGGGGAGAGAAACCAGATTCACTAGTATTATTCGAGGTTGAAGAGTCGGTCTCATCAGCATAGGTATAGGCTGAACAAAGGATCAGGACAAGAAGCAAAGAATTCGCAATTTTTATTCTAACCTCCGGAAATTTAAAGCCACGTTAACAATCTAGGACGCTCAGGATCGCAGGGACCCTGACCTACTCCACAGTACAAAAAACGTGTAAACGCCTGGCTATGTTTCAAATAACTTCGACGGGCGGCCGGGCTTGCCCGCCTGAGGCGGGCCTGCCCGCTTGGCCGGGTTTATCATCATACGCACCTGACAGACTAATAGTGCCAAGAGCACGGGACTCTTGACCTACGACTTCCTCAACACGTAAATAACCCAGGGTGCAATCCTTGTTTCGTTGACCCACTCGAATGGTTCATCCTCTCTTGCCAATGGCTTGTGAGTTTGAATTAACTTTAGACCCGCCTTCTTATAAGTTTCCCGATAATCTTTATCAGGCCAGATAATATCTTCCACCGGCCTTTTGTCATCTATCGCCGTTACGATTATCTGTACTTTGTCCCCGCATTTTGCCTGTCTGTTTTCCGGAAAGTCTTTGGTGGAAAACGACGCCCATTCATTCACGTATATTTCCGGGGACGAAACGAGATTCACGATCTTCCCCTCACTCTTTAGTAACCCCCCGAGCTTCGCCAGCAGCTCAACCTTCTTCTTTTCTGTAGGTATATTGTCAAAAGTGAATGCGGATAGTATTAGATCGTAGGAACCCTTTTCAAATCCACTGAAGTCACCGTCCTCGATAAGACGATAGTCCCCCTCCGGGTCGATTTGTCTTGCTTTCTTAATCATGTCCTCTGCGATATCGACTCCGATGGCATCAAATCCCAGTTTCTGCAGAAATCTTGTGGAACGTCCCGTACCGCAACCAAAATCGATTGCTTTTCTTCCTTTGACGTGTTTAAAGATGATTTCAGGTAGATCTCGATACGCCAGATAGTACGTGCCGGGGAACTCCAATTTCGCATAGGCTTCTGCACGCTGAGCATCTTCATATACATTGTCGAATTCCATAATTACCTCATTATTTCCGAATGGCCTCTTCAAAGAATGAGTGAGGCAAGATATGGGTTCTTTAAGAATCTCGCGGGTTGACACGCGATCATCGCCTGAGTACGGAGCCGGTAAGCCAATTGACGATGATCCTGATCACCGGAACCTGCTCCCTGGTCTCAGGATTGAAGAAAGAATGATCCACCCCTGGTAGTACGACGATGCTGTAATTATCGTTCCCGCTTTCTTTCATCAGCCATGGGATGTTGCTTATACTTGACTGGACCGACACCACCATGTCTTTCTCTCCGTAGATGCACAGCCATTTGGCGCGCATATGCTTCAACTCCGACATGTAGTCGCGCGATGCCGACCGGAACCTGGGCCAGAGAAAGATCAGGTTGCTGTCGGCGAAGACCTCCTGATACGGGGTAGGCAGGGCGAGCGGATCGATGTGCTTGCGCATCTCGGTGATCTGGGCTGCTACTGCTTTAAGCTCGGCCGTATCGCTTTTGGCCCAGGCGGCATGGTGCCTTCGCCACAGCGGCATCACCATCTGTACCAGGGAATCGGCGTAGCCCCGGTATCTCAGGGCGTACTCTATGTTGTAATTTCCGTGTTCCTCCCCCGACATGATGGGGGCGGAACTGCTTACCACGAAGGAGATCTTTGGATACCGAGCCGCGGCCAGCGGAGCGACCAGTCCTCCGCCGCTGCCGCCCATGGCACCTATCTTGGTCGAGTCGATATGCGGGTCTCGGGCAAGCTTCTTGGCAACATTTACCACGTCGTCGATGAAATCATCCTCTGTCGCCTCGGCGTACACTCCACCGGAGGGACCTGTGCCCCGCTTGTAGCAGACCAGGGCAGCAATACCGCAACGGGCCAGTCTGGGCGCATAGTATCGGGGAGACTCCATGATCAACTCGGTCTCGTTGAACCCGCCGGGGACTAAGATCACCAGCGGCCACTTGCCGGTTTCTGAGGGCAAATAGAGCTGCGCCGACAGAGAGATCCCGTTGGATGGGATCATATAATCCTTGATGATGTATGGCCGGGAAGTATCGCCGGGAGAACCGAAGCACTCGGGCCTGATCAGCAGCTCAGCGACCTGTTCACTGCTGAGGACACGGTCCGATTCCACATTGACGCCAGATGTGAGCGTTTTCGTCTCCTGCGTCCACCCGGTTCCTGCATAGATCACCTGGATAAGGATCGAAAGCAGAAGACATCTTAGCCATACCGTAGTCACAATGCGTTCCCCTCTCTCATTCAGTTGTACAACCGGCCTCGTCGGCCAACTGGTCTACGTCCAGACAAGCAGACGCTCCGGCCTGGGGGCTCGTCCGAGCACCTGACAAATGAATAATCTCAGGAACATTCGTTTGTTACCTCACCTTCGCGGTCGAACGTTTGAACTGTTTTGGTTCATTCCTGCGATTTCGTGCTTTCGCTGTCATTCGCATCGGAGGCAAATGAGAAGTGCATCTGGACAATCAGCCATTTTCCTTCACGCTTCTCCAGTACGCCCGTCCATCGGGTGTTCAACCATGCGTAAGGTTTGCCGTTGGATTCGCCGAAGTCATCCAGAATGGCTGAAAACCAGGCCACATCGCCTGAGCGCGACAGATTTACCCTCAGGTCTCTTATGTCGCTTCCTTTGGCCTCAAAAGCCGGGTTCATGAACACCTTCTCGACCAGATTCCGGAAGGCATCGAAACCGACGATGGTGGATTTTGAATCCGGATGAAAGATGAAAAACGAGGGGTCCTTGGCTATTGTTGCGTACAGCCGCTCTCGGTTCTTCTCCGGGTAAGGCCACTCTATGCTGTCGTGAATTACCTGTGCGATTTTGGCTTTTTCTGCCGCGGTATCTGTTGTCCCGGAAGCGGAGCCACGCCCCCCGGTCAAAAACGGCAGCGCCATCGTGATGAACACCAGTTTTATGTATCGCATCATTTCAAAACTCCTCCTTTCAGCGCTTTAAAGTTTTCCGCGCTGGCTCGGCAGACATCATTGTTGCCCTTGCGACGTGAATTGGTAAAAGGTACTTTCCTCCAGACAGTACTCCGGCCGCCACGGTAATCAGCATCGAGGTATTGAATATCCTATTCCCAGTCTGTCTGAATATTGATTATGTGGTCTCTCCATCGCCTTTATGCCGCTTTACTTCAGCATAAGACACGAGTATGCGCCGGTTCTGAGGTTCATTGTCGCCAATGACCTAAACCCATCCCTCGCGCATCCTTGGTATGTTACGTGTTTGGCGTATTACGGGTTGCGCATCATCTGTGGGTTGGATGCGCCCAGCCGCCCCCCTCACCCAATCCCTATGCAAAGCGCGGGTAACGCGGCGCCCCGGCTGCAGCTTGGTGAACCGAGGGGTCCATTGCATTCAACTTCAAGACCTGGCTTCGTCTTTCTTGTCGCTCCTGAAATCCTTGCCCACTTCCCAGGCCCGGGCCAGGTATTCCCCCAACCTCCAATAGCTGCCGGAGTACTTGCCTTGCTTCTTATCCGGAGCAAAGAAGACTGGGTCCACTTTGGACACATCCAGTATACCCTCGGTCAGATACGCTTCATGTAAGTATATCGAAGCAATCTCGCCAATGAAGACGGTATGGATGGAGCGCTCCATGACCTGAATCACTCGGCACTCCAAATTGACAGGACATTCATGGATCATCGGCGCAGTCTGCAACTCGCCGTAGAAGTTCTCGAAGAGGATTGATTTATCAACTCTCCTACCACTATATAAACCGCAGTAATCGAGCTCTTTGACCATGCCAGCCGTTGGCTGATTGATGCTGAAGGTACGGTTTTCCCTGATACCTGCATTAGAATATTGCTTGTGTCCCACGGAAACTGATACCGCATCGTAGCACAGCCACCCCACCAGGCCGATGGTTATGTAGTTGGGCTTGCCATCTACATTTGCGCCAACTAGTACTGGCAGGTATGGGAAAAGTAAGTTCTTCACCCCCATCAAATCGCTTACCTTTTTCTTGGTCATTATTCTCTTCCTTACCATCTGAGAGTAGTATCACGAACAACAGCAGCGAGCCTCTTCACCATTGATTATCTGGTTTCTTGGCACCGCCTGTAGGTTGCTTTCCTGCGGCATAAGAGACCAGCCTCGTAGGTTGGAAGCTCTGTGCCCGGACGCCCGGTCGGGCCCGGCTGGGGCTCGTCCGTACACCTGACAAACGGACGCGTGGCCCGGCCTGCTCGCCAGGCCGGGTCTATCATACAAGAAAGAGCTATGCAAGTACCATTATCCGGCCCTGTTTACTTCCATCGGATCGGCTTATGTCGTTTTATTAAATCTCCTACTTGACCGTCTCCAATCCAGAGGGGACTTCGCCAGTCCTTTTCTTGATGGGGTAATGCCCTCTCGCTCAGGTGCTTTCCGCCCAGGTGCCGCCGTCCGGGGCTCGTCCGAGCATTTGACAAATGAATAGCGTCAGGAGTACGGGCCTACCGCCCCACTACTTCTACACCGAATTGGTAGATGCCATTCTTTCGGTCTTAGTGGATGTAGAAGTTGTACGTTAGTTCCAACTGAACGCTGTGGTGCGAATAATCTGCCTCCAGTTCATTGCCTCCGGCATCTGCAAACTTCGGCTTCAAGGTCGCAAAATATCGATACCCTAGATTGATGGTGAAACTTTTGTTCAATTCGTACCCCACGCCCACACCAACCTGATAGGCAAATTGCCAGTCTTCGTCATCTACCAGGAGCGTTTGGGTCAGTGGAGGATTTGGCACGATTGGATAGGTCCGTATGGAAAAGTCTTTCAACGAAACCTATGCAACGCCGATACCCCATCCAAAATGCGGTGACCATCGTTCTCCAAGGTAAAAGTCGTACCACACGTTAGCCATAAATGATAAACTGGTAATATCTCCGCTTCCTCCATCGACTCCAACACCGACTACGTCCATGTATGTCACTTTGACATCATCTATACTGCTTGATCGATACCCAACTTGTCCTTCCAGCCTCGGGTTTTCCAATATCCGGTATCCACCGCCACAATTCACCAAAAAACCAGCTTTGGTATCTGTCCGAATTCCAAAGCCGCTGAAATATACTGGCGCATCAACCTCTTCCCCTGGAAAATCGACCCCAGCTCCAACAATGACATATCCCTGCTCGGCTGCTCGGGCTGTGAATGGCAAAGCGAGAATTCCAGCTAAAACTGCGAGGGCTACCTTTTTCACTTCATACCTCCTTTCTGTCTGTTAGCTTTTCTATCTCACTACTGACTATCTGGTTTCCAGACAAGTCGCGCGCCTGTCTGAACGGCCACCAAAACCAGGGGAAATCCATTCTCCTGCTGTTGCGCATTATAAACATTTGTGCAACCTTGTCAACCACTTTCTGAACTGCGTTCCCGCTCGGCAAGGTCTCATTTGGATGAGGGGTCTCCCCGGGGATCGCATTTACGCAGCTCCGCCTCCGGCGGCACGCTGCCTACCCGTGGGCTGGATGAATCCAGCCCCTACAACTACAGTGCGTTGCAGTCGAAGCACCGCTCACTGCGAGTGGGCAGGCGCCCCCGTCCGGTAAGCAAAGCAATCTCGCCCTCTGGAAACCAAGCACTCAGAGATTGCTTCGTCGTCCCGCCACAGGCGGCACTCCTCGCAATGACACCTTCCAGCGCAGTGATTTTTTTTGTTGCTTTCTGCGAGTAGCCTCGTATATTATTGACGCCTTCGGGGTGAGGTGAAATTCCTCGATCGGTGGTAACAGCCCACGCGCCCCGCCAACGGCGGGGCCGAACTGGTGAGATTCCAGTGCCGACGGTGACAGTCCGGATGAAAGAAGGCAGAAAGATCGCAGATTAAGTTTTCTCTACTTGATCCTGTGAAGCTGTACCTTACCCCGGAGGCAAAAGGCCGGGGATTTTTGTTATGACGCTTCGGCGCGCTAATTACACCAAGAAAGACGAAGAATTCATGCGCCTAGCCTTGAAGCTGGCTGAAAAAGGCAGAGGCAAAACATCTCCCAACCCGATGGTGGGCGCGGTGATGGTGAAGAAAGGCAAGATTCTCGCCGGAGGTTATCACAAGAAGTTCGGCGGACCTCACGCCGAGGCAGTCGCGATCAAGGCCTGTGGAAAAGAAGCGAGAGGCGCCACGCTCTACACCACTCTTGAACCTTGCTGTCACTTTGGAAAGACCCCGCCCTGCACCGATCTGATCGTGCAGAGCGGAATAGAAAAAGTCGTGTGCGCCGCCATTGATCCCAATCCTAAGGTAAATAGAAAAGGCATACGCAAACTGAGAAAACAAGGCATAAGAGTGAGTCTGGGAGTTTTGGAAAAAGAGACAAAGAGATTAAACGAGGTTCACTTCAAGTACATGGCCACCGGGCTTCCTTTTGTGACGCTGGTGCTGGTTCAAACCCTTGATGGTAGAATTCTACCGCCAGCCAGATTGACTGGTACCATGCGAAGAAAAGTCTTTCCAGAGCTCATTCAATCCGAGAAGCCACGGATAGATGCCATTCTGTGCCAAGCCCATTCGGCCCAACGCGGGTTCGTTAGGACATTGTTTGCATCGTCCAACTCAGCCAGACCGAGACTAATTTTCCTGGGCAGTTGGCGTGAGATATCGGATACAGTAGAAAAGCTGAAAGGACGATCACGCGAAGGCGTAATCTGCGTTCCTACGGACCAGATGAGTTCGAGCACAAATGCCGAAACCTGGGAAATCAAAGAAAAGAAAATGGGGCAAATCAATCTCCTTTCGCTGCTGAAAAAAGCTCGAGAGAAGGGTATCACCAGTCTTCTGGTGGAAGGCGGGAACAGGATGGCGACCTGGTTTCTTAGGCAAAGACTTGTGGACAAAATCTGGTATTTCATTTCTCCGGAGATACAAGGCAAGGGCGAAGAATCCCTCACTGATCTGAGGATAAGAAGAATACGTGACGCCATAGACCTGAAAAACTGTGAATTCAAACAATTGAAAGACGGTCTTTTGGTGATCGGGTACCCGGCCTAAGTCCACAGTTGAGTGTAAGCCAAACAGCGTAGGCCGGAAAGCGCAAACTGATTTCAAATCGATACGGTGACATGTTCACAGGCATTATAGAAGAGATAGGCACGGTGGGTCAAGCCTCTCGGAGCGGCGGGAGCCTGCGATTGAGGATAAAGGCTCCCAGGGTCGCCACTGACGTGAGCGTGGGGGACAGCATAAACATAGATGGGGCGTGTCAGACAGTGACACAGGTAAAGGACGAGTTCTTTAGCGTTGAAGCCGTAGAGGAGACTCTGAAGCGAACCACTCTGGGTAAGCTCAAGTCCGGGGATCGGGTGAATCTGGAAAGGGCTTTGCAGGCTTCCGACCGTTTGGGGGGTCATCTGGTTTCCGGTCACGTCGACTTCGTGGGAAGGATAAAGTCCATAGTCCATAGAGATCAAAGCCGCACATATGAGTTTGAGTTCCCCGGGAAATACAAAAGTCACTTCGTAGAAAAGGGCTCGGTAGCAGTTGACGGAATTAGCCTGACCGTGGTCGATGTTCAAGAAAAATCCTTCGCCGTATCGGTCATTCCCTACACCATGGGAGCGACGACTCTGGGAACGAAAAAGACAGGCGATAGCGTTAACATCGAAACCGACTTAATAGGCAAGTATGTAGAGAGGATTCTGGCCATCAAAAAGGACAAATTTGAAATCACAGAAAAGTGGCTAAAAGAAAAAGGATGGTAATACACATATTAGGATAGGTGTAGGGACAGCCTTTACGGCTGTCCGGCTTTGTGGCTCGGACAGGGACAAGCTCTGTCACTACGCCATGCCCCCTGGTTGGGCAGAGAAAAGAGGTGAATCGGTTATGCGGGAATTGAACACCATAGAAGAAACGATTGAAGATGTGAAACAGGGTAGGATCGTCATAGTGGTGGATGATGAAGATAGGGAGAATGAGGGGGATATGATTTTAGCAGCGGAGAAGGTGACTCCTGACTCGATCAATTTCATCTGCAAATACGCAAGAGGACTGGTCTGCGTTCCTCTTCCCAGAAGGCGAATTGAGGAGCTGGATCTTACTCCCATGGTTAAGGTCAACACCGCCAAGATGGGCACTCGTTTTACCATTTCGGTGGACGCGGCGCACGACACCACCACCGGAATCTCAGCTCACGATAGAGCCCAGACGATTAAGACGCTAATAAATCCGAACACCAAGCCCGAAGATCTGGCCCGACCGGGTCACATCTTTCCTATACAGGCTCAGGACGGTGGGGTATTGAGTCGAGCCGGACACACCGAGGCCACAGTTGATCTGGCCAGCCTGGCCGGACTTTATCCGGCAGGGGTTCTATGTGAGGTTATGGATGACGATGGACATATGGCTCGTCTTCCCAGACTACTGGAGATGGCCAAGAGATATGGTCTTAAGATCACTACCGTAAAGGACCTGATCGAGTATCGAAGAAGAAAAGAGAAACTGGTGAGAAGAATCGTGAGCGTTGACTTCCCTACCAAATTCGGTCACTTCAAACTTCACCTTTACAAGAGCGTAATAGACGAACATCACCACCTAGCTCTGGAAAAGGGAGAGGTAAAGGGAAAGGAAAACGTGCTGGTCAGGGTTCATTCGCAGTGTTTGACCGGAGATGTTTTCGGTTCGGCCCGATGCGATTGCGGCGATCAGCTTTCCCATGCTCTGGGTATGATTGAAAGAGAGAACCTGGGAGTCTTCCTTTACATGCGACAAGAAGGTAGGGGGATCGGGCTATCCAACAAGATACGGGCTTATCAGTTACAGGACTGCGGGCTGGACACGGTGCAGGCAAACCTTGAACTGGGATTTGAACCAGATCTGCGTGACTATGGCATCGGTGCCCAGATTCTTGTGGATTTGGGCCTGTCAACCGTCAGGCTCATAACCAACAATCCCAAAAAGATCATAGGGATTGAGGGATATGGCTTGAAGGTTAAAGAGAGAATTCCAACTGAGGTTGCCCCAACCCCTAAGAATATCAAATACCTGGAAACGAAAAGAGATAAGTTAGGGCATTTTCTGAATATGAAGGATTGAGTTCATTTCATGGAGACAAAGAAAACAAAGAACTTGGGGATTGCTGCTGAGAAGAATTTGGTGTGGCTTGGCAGAATCATGGTTTTCTTATGTGGTGCTGTCTTGTTGTTACGTTTGGTCAGTTCTAATTTCCCAAAGCAAAGGTTGTGGGGAATAAACCATTTGGCTTACTTTTCCCCCTATTTCGCCGTCGCTATTACCATCTTGGGACTTTTGGTTTTGGTTCCAAAAATAAATCATTGGCTCCAGAATAGCTTAAAAAAAGTGCTGAGTGTTATCTATGAATTCACCGTAAAAAGGCACAAATATCTATATTTTATTGTCTTTAGTTTTTTGTCCATAGTTGTGTTTTGGCTTTTAAAAGTCAAAATCCCTCTTTTAGGGGATGGGTATTATCTGATTACTCTTCTTTCAACTGCCAAGGTAATACCAACTGGGGCACCGTTGGAAATAGCAGTACATCTTTATCTATATAAATTTTTAGGACAATTCATAGCAGTGGATGCAATGACTATTTACGCTTTAGTAAGCTACTTGGCTGGAGCGATCTTCATCTTCTTTGCCATCTTGACTGCGGATTTGTTAGGAAAGAACAAATTCGAAAAGGTGTTCGTATTCTCCATTCTGGTTAGCATGGGGAGTATTCTGTTATTCTTCGGCTACGCAGAGCATTATTCTCTGACTTACGCGAGCATTTTGGCTTATCTTTATTTTTCGTTAAGATATTTGAAGAAGGAAAGCAACATATTACCAGCAACCTTGACATTTATTATAAGCTGTTCGCTACACTTGCAAACGTTTTATCTTTTCCCTTCTCTCGTTTTTTTGTACTTATTAAAATCGGATGTTGGGACAGGAGAACTACATGTTTCTAAAAAGAGGATATTTCTTCTTTCTCTGCTTTGCATTCCCATAATCATTGGAATGGGTGTGTATATGATGGAATATATTAAGCATAGCTCTTTGGGAGCAATTACCGTTCCCTTTACCATTACCCTTCCCCAACCACCGCTTGGTATGGCGTACCATTATACTCTCTTTTCATCTGCTCACCTACTGGATATGCTTAATGAACATCTCTTAGTCTCCCCTGTAGGCTCGATCTTGTTATTGACTGTCGTAGCAACGTTTGGTTTGAAAAACATAGTACTTCGCGACAGAATCTTTCAGTTTCTGGTACTGGTTCTGTTATTTCAACTGGCTTTTCATTTTTTTATTTATCCTGACTTAGGCTCGGTAAGAGATTGGGACCTGTTTTGCTTTACCGCATTAGGATACTCTTTGCTAGGGATTTATTTGTTTTTGAAATTGGTTCAAGATCAGCAACGAATGAGATATATCGGAACAGTCTTGGTTTTCACTTCAGTTTTATCAACCTTGCCTTGGGTTATGCTTAACGCTAGCATCAAAAAATCCCTTGAGAGAATCGTTGATGCCTTGGAATTGCACAAGGGAAACCTGAGTTTCTACATTTATGTAGAAGACTATCTTAAGAAAATGGGAAGTTCAGGTGCACAAGAGAACAAGAGGATGGATAAACTATTTAGGGAGCATTATCTTTTGACTTGGCTTCATAGGAGAGCCCGGGAACAAGTGGAAGCGGGCGACCTTGACAGTGCAGAAGCTATATATGAAGAGGCTGTTCGAATCGCTCCTTGGAGGATCTCAACTCATTTTGACTTAGGAGCCTTTCATCTGGGAAGGGGTAGGCTTGACCAGGCTATTTCAGAATTCGAGAAAGCAATTCAGGCAGATCCCGAAGACACCCGTGCTTTTAAGTCTTATGTTGAGTTGGGATATATTTATTTTCGAAAAAGGGAGTTAGAGAAGGCAATAGAGATGTATAAGACAGCGGTCCAAGGAGAAATAGAAAACAAGGATATTGTCTATCAAAACTTAGGACACTGTTATCTACTCAAGAATGAGCCAAACCAAGCTATTCTTGCATACCAAGAGGCGCTTAGGTCAAATCCCAATTTTATAGAACCTCACCTTTATCTGGGGCACGCTTATTATAAAAAGGGAATCAAAGACAAAGCGCTGCAGCAGTATAGAATCTATTTAGAATATGCGACCGACGAGGAAGAGGTTGAGAAGATTAAGGCGTTAATACTTGAACTTAATCAGGAATAATAGAATTCTTGACTTAAGGAGGAACTGTGCCTAAGAGCATAAAAGCCATTCTGGATGCCAAGGCTAAGAGTTTTGCCATAGTGGTGAGTCGTTTTAATGAATTCATCACCAATAAACTCTTGGATGGAGCTTTGGATTGTCTCAGGCGGCATGGTGCGGAAGACGATAAGATTACCATAGTCTGGGTGCCGGGCTCATTTGAGATTCCGTATGCAGCTTCAAGGATGGCAAAAAGCAAGAAGTTCGATGCGGTCATCTGCCTGGGAACGGTGATAAGGGGTGAAACCCCTCACTTTGACTACATCGCCAACGAGGTGGCCAAGGGCATCGCCAGAATATCGCTGGAGACCGGCGTGCCTACTATTTTCGGGGTGATCACCGCCGATACCCTGGAGCAGGCCATAGAGCGCGCCGGAACCAAGGCCGGCAACAAGGGCTGGGATGCAGCGCTGTCTGCCATCGAAATGGTGAGGTTGTTTGAACAGATATAGATTTGTCCTTCTTTGACCTTTGTTTGAGTCATTGCGAGGAGCCCCCGTCGAAGGCGGGGGCGACGAAATCCCGCAAAATGCGGGACTTCGCTTCGCTCGCAATGACTACTGATAAGGCCGGAGGTCAAACCGCCACCGCCAGGATCTCAGACAAGAGAACTTCATTTTGCTTTTTTAATTTTAAACTTTGAATTTTCATCGTGTCCGCCAGAAGAAAAGCTCGCGAACTGACTTTGAAGGCTCTTTACGCCTATGATATAGCGGGAACCGATCCAGAGCGGATCGTAAGCGACATCATAGTCCCCAGTCTGATAAAATCGGAGGCCAAGGAGTTCTCCCACAAGCTTTTTCTCCAGGTCATTGAGAATGTTAAGCAGATAGACAACCACATACGGGGCAACACCAAAACCTGGGATTTCTCTAGAATCGGCACAATTGAGAAAAACATCCTTCGCATCGGGATTTGTGAGTTTTTGTACTTTGACGACATTCCTTCCACCATAAGCATCGACGAGGCCATCGAGCTGGCAAAGAAATATGCAGAGAAGGACTCCCACAGCTTCGTCAACGCCGTGCTGGATTCGGTGCTCAAAGAATTAGAACAAGGACAACCAGAGCGGGAATGAGCTAGCATCTGCGGGTTTGACTGTTATCGCAGAATTCCCTTTCCTGGTACAACCGACCCCCCCTGTTTCCCCCTGTCCACTGTGTGTTTCGGTTCTGTCAGGTCTTCCCCGCCAACGGCGGGTGTGACCTGACAGCAACAATGGCCCATTAGATAAACTCGGCCAGGCCAGCCGGCCCCATTTCCCCCTCTCTACAGTGCGTTGAAAATCCCCTCCACAGCCGGGGGATGCGGGAATTGACGGGATGAGGTTAGACCCTATTCCGTGAAGCGGGCGTGCCCTTACCTCGCAGCAATCAGGTTCGGGGTGACGGAGACCCCCAGATGCCCCCCCTGCTGGTCTGTAGGGTGATCGGGCGCCAGAGAAGGAAACCCGAACTAACAATTGAAACAGTAAATGTCTTTGTTTCTGCACATGTCCAGTCGTCTTGCTGGGTTATAGATTCCGACAATATCTGTATTGACAATCCCGTATAATAGTCTATATTTCACACGTTTAGTGAGCCTTCGTCAGGCGCAAACATCCAACGGAGAGTCTCCGAAAGTTCGTATGTGTCAAGGAGGAAAAAGGTGAGCGACAGATTGAAAAGCTGGTTTGACCGGCAGGATAAGCTTTCTATATATCTCTCCGTTTTCGTTTTCCTGTTCAGCTTCTTGGTCTACTTAAAGACCATGGCTCCTACTGCCTCCTTCTGGGACTGCGGGGAGTTTATTGCCTGCTCTTATATACTTGGAGTCCCCCATCCTCCGGGCACGCCGCTTTTCGTATTGATCGGACGGATATTCTCCATCATACCCTTGTTCGATGAGATAGCCGCCAGAATCAACTTCATCTCGGTGCTCAGCTCCGCATTCACAGTGTGGCTTGCTTTTCTGCTTCTGGTTAAACTGTCGAGCTACTGGCAGAAAGCCGAGCCCACTCCCTGGATGAAGATAGGCAAGTACGTGGGAGCGGTGGCAGGCAGTCTCTTCCTGGCTTTTTCTAACACCTTCTGGGCCAATGCGGTGGAGGCGGAGGTTTACGGAGTCTCCATGTTTTTGATGCTTCTTATCCTGTACCTTGGCCTGCTGTGGATGGACAACAGGAAGACACCCAAGGGGACCAAACTTCTGATTCTTATCTCCTATCTGGGGTTTTTGGCTCTGGGAATACACATGACCATATTCCTCATCATGCCTGCCGTCTTTCTCCTGGTCATCCTGGTAGACAGGGAAAGGCTTCTGGACTGGCGTTTCTGGATAACCGGCATGGTTCTGGCCCTGGTCATGCACAGCGTGAATCCGTTTCTGTTGGCCATGGGCATTTGGTTTGCCCTCTCGCTTCTGATGACCAGCGTTTCCACGACCCAGAAGAAGGCGTGGGCGCTTGCCTTTTCAATAATCTTTGTGGCGGTGATTGCCTATTCTGTCCAGCTTTTCATTCCCATCCGGTCATCCCTGGACCCGGCCATCGACGAGAACGACCCGGACGACTGGCCCGCCTTCAAGGCATTCCTGGAACGCAAACAATACGGGACGGAGAGCATGATAAGCCGGATGTTCTATCGCAGGGGCACCTGGGCAAGTCAATTTGGCGCCAAGGAGAGGATGGGCTTCTGGGGATTCTTCCGGGAGCAGTACATGTACAAAAGCCTCTGGTTCATCCCCGTGTTTTTGGGAATCTTCGGCATCTGGGAGCAGATCAGGAGAAGGAAAAGGGAGGGGGTGGTTCTCCTCTTTCTTCTGTTGGCCTGCACCGTGGGTTTGGTTTTGTATATGAATTTTGCCGACGGAACCAAGCCGGATAAATTCACCGGTGAGATCATCCACATTGAGGTAAGAGACAGGGATTATTTCTTTCTTCCCGGTTTTATGTTCTTCGCTCTGCTCATGGGTCTGGGCGTGACCGCTCTCCTGGCAAGTCTGGGCAACTGGCTTGAGAAAGTGAGGCCCCAACTGGCCAAACCTTCGGTGTGGTTACTATCCCTCATTATCCTGGCTCTTACCATAATGCCCTTGCAACGAGGTTTCACCTCCCACAACAACCGGAGCAACAATTACCTGCCGTACGACTACGCCTATAATCTGCTCAATTCCTGCGACAAGGATGCAGTCCTGTTCACCAACGGGGATAACGATACCTTCCCCTTGTGGTTTCTGCAGAACGTGGAGAAGATCAGGCAGGATGTGCGGGTGGTTAACCTCAGCTTGATCAACACCAATTGGTACATAAAGCAAATGAAGCACGAGTGGGGGGTGCCCATCAGCTTCACCGATAAGGAGATTGATCGAATGGGATTGGTCCGCACCGAGGACGGCAAGGTTTTAAGAATCCAGGATCAGATGATCGATAACATACTGGAGACCAACAAGTGGAAATATCCCGTCTACTTCGCGGTGACGGTGGCCGGCGAAAACAGATTGTACAGGGGAAAGCCTGTCGACGATCATCTAAGGATGGAAGGGATGGCCTACCGGGTAGTTCGGGAGCAAGGAAGGCTGCTGGTGGAGCCTGATATCATGCGAGACAAGCTCTTCAATGTGTTTAAGTTCAGAGGCGTAGGTGATCCGTCCGTGCATAAAGACGAGAATGACTACCGGCTCTTAGCCAACTACACCTCATGTTTCCTGGGACTGGCCGATACATTAAGAAGGGGCAAGCAATACGAGGACGCCATCCACGTGGCAAACAAGGTCTCCGAGCTTCTCCCTTATGACTGGCGTCCATATGCTTATCTCCTCCAGCTCTTCGCTGAATCCAGACAGCCGGAGGACTCGGTTCGGAGGGTGATAGGGCGAGCCGAGGAGATTGTTCAGGAATCGGAGGCCTTGGCCGAAGAGGACTTTATCGAGAGGCTTTATTTCAACCTGGGTTATACCTACAAGCAGCGCGGGGAGACTCGAAGGGCGATAGACTCCATGAACAAGATTCTTACCATTAACAAAACCTTCCGGCCGGCACTGGAGGCTTTAGTCAGCATTTACTATGCCGAAAAGAACAAGGAGGACCTAACCAGGCTTCTGGAGACCTGGGTACAGAACAATCCAGATGACGCTCAGACCCTGAGCATGCTCAATCAGCTCAAATCACCCGACTTTCAGTTTATGGACAGACCTCAAGAACCCTAAAAGCCCGTCCGCCAACGGCGGTCAAAGACAAGATTGAATATACTGGCGCTAAACTGGGAAGATCTCTCCAATCCGCAAGCCGGGGGGGCGGAAGTTCATCTCCAGGAGATACTTAAAAGAATCGCTAAAAAAGGGCACAAAATCACGCTTTTGTGCAGCGGTTGGCACGAATGCAAGCCGGTCGAAGAGATCGATGGGATAAGGATCGTAAGAAAGGGTTCCCGCTTCAATTTCAATTTCGTGGCTCCGTTTGCTCTCAGGGCGCTTCTCCGGGAGGAGAGATGGGACATAATGATAGAGGACATAAATAAGATCCCCTTCTACTCTCCCCTTTTCCACCGCCTTCCCCTTCTGGTAGTAATCCCCCATCTTTTCTCAGATTCGGTCTTCAAGGAAATAAACTTCGTTTTGGGAACGTACATTTATCTTTCTGAGAAGCCCATAACCAAGCTTTACAGGGGTTTCAAATTCATGGTGATCTCAGACAGCACCAAACAGGATCTGGTCAGAAGAGGTCTGCCTGCCGACCACATCCACGTGATTCATTGCGGAATCGATCATACCCTCTATCATCCTGATCCGTCTCTGCAGAAAGACGAAGTCCCCACAGTGATATACCTCGGAAGGTTGAAAAAATACAAAAGCATCGATCACCTTTTGAGAGCTTTTTGTCTTACCCTGAAGCAGATACCCGAGGCTAAGTTAGTGCTGGTGGGAGAAGGCGACTTCAAGGATAATCTTATGAATCTGGCCAACGAGCTCGACATAAAAGATAAGGTGGAATTCACCGGCTTTGTCGAACAACAGGAGAAGGTAAGAAGGTTACGACAAGCCTGGGTGGCGGTCTGTCCCTCCCTGAAGGAGGGCTGGGGCTTGACCAACATCGAGGCAAATGCCTGTGGCACCCCGGTTATAGCCAGCAACGTACCCGGTTTGAAGGATTCCGTTATGCACGGGGAGACCGGGGTTTTATACGAATACGGAGACTTCCAGCAACTTTCACGCCAGTTGGTAAGAGTTCTCTCAGATCCACAGTACAGGGAGAAGCTGACACAGGGAGGGCTAACCTGGGCTGGAAAATTCAGCTGGGATGAAGCGGCTGACAGAACTTTCGAGTTGATGGAACAGATCCTGGCAGATTACAGAAGATAAAATATAACCAAGAACGGCACGGGCATGAACGCCGTGTGCCTGCGGCGGACGAGGTCGCTGCCGCTTGATTGCCAGACATGAAGAAGAAATTCATCATAGGTGGGTTAATCAGCCTGGTATTTTTGTATCTGGCTTTTCGCAAGGTGGACTATTACGAGCTGTGGAGTGCCTTGAAGGGAGCCAGTTACTGGTATATCTTGCCAAATGTGGCTTTAGTCATCCTCAGCATGTGGATGCGGGCATATCGATGGAAGTTTATGGTCGACCCCATCAAGAAACTGGGCCTAGCGCCGCTTTTCTCCTCGGTCATGATAGGCTTTATGGCTAATAACGTATTGCCTGCAAGATTGGGAGAATTCGTCAGAGCCTACTCTCTGGGAACCAAGGAGAACATCTCGCGCAGCGCCACTTTTGCCACTATCGTTATCGAGCGTATCTTCGACGGCTTCTCGCTGCTGTTCATTCTCTGGCTGTCGCTGCTGCTGTCCCCCTTCCCGGATTGGGTAAAGAAGGCCAGCAATCTGTTTTTGTTGATGAATATTGCCACCTTAGCTTTTTTGGTGCTTATCGAGGTCAAGAGGGATCTGACCCTGAAATTCTTCAACTTCATTTTCCGCATTCTTCCGGCAAGTCTCTCATCCAGGGCAGGAGAGATACTGGAGAAGTTCATCGGCGGCCTCAAGGTGTTCAGGGACGTACCAAGTTTGATCTGGATTTTGGCCTGGTCCATCTTCATCTGGATCATAGTCGGTATCAGCAACTATTTCATATTCTTAGCCTTTGGTCTCCAGCCCCCCATCCAGGCTTCTTTCATCCTGCTGGTGATAGTCTCTCTGGGTGTGATGCTACCTTCCTCTCCCGGATTTGTGGGAACATTTCAATTCTTCTGCGTGGTATCTTTGGCCACATTTGGCTATGACAAAAATGTCGCCCTGCCTTTTTCCATAGTTCTTCACGCCAGCCAGTATTTCCCGGTGACTTTGCTCGGCCTGTATTACCTTAAGAGAGAACACCTCTCTCTGAAGGGCATAGAGGCTGATTCTATCTCGAAAGAATAAAAAAGTGGGCTTGCTCTTACATTGGAGTGTCAATCTTCAGGTTGACCTCGGGAGGGGTGGGGCAAATATCCATACTTCAGTGCTCGCCGGTTCCCCCGAGCCGACGAGATGAGTCACCGTTAAAACCCATATTTTCCGCCAGGTCAGCGGACCTGGAGGGGACACAAACGCTCGTCATTGCGAGCGAAGCGACGCAATCCCCTTTGTATGACCACGAGTGAACTGGAGATTACTTCGTCGTCCCGCCAAAGGAGGAACTCCTCGCAATGACACGAAAGGGGCCTGTAGGGGTCGGATTCATCCGACCCGAAATGCAGTGATGGATTCTTTATCCTTCGATGCGGAGCGGTTAAGGGCATGGTGACGCGGCAAAGATGTTTTGTGCTCGCCGGGTCCCCCCACCCGACGAGAAGGGTCGCGATTCAAACCCATATTCTCCGCCAGGTCAGGGGACCTGGAGGGGACACAAACGCTCCTCATTGCGAGCGAAGCGACGCAATCCCCTTTGTATGACCACGAGTGAACTGGAGATTACTTCGTCGTCCCCGCCAGAGGCGGGGGCTCCTCGCAATGACACGAAAGAGGCCTGTAGGGGTCGGATTCATCCGACCCGCAATGCAGTGATGGATTCCCTATCCTTCGATGGGGAGCGGTTAAGGGCGTGGTGACGCGGCCAAGATGTTCTGTGCTCGCCCGTTCCCCCAACGCGACGAGAAGAGTCGCGAATGTTTTCCGCCAGGTCAGGGGACTTGGCAAGCACACGAATCGCGATAGCCCGGCGCGGCTTGTTTGCGGCTCGCTCTTCCCGGCAGCTTCTTCGTACAAGTATTGTATGCCTGTACCACCCGGCGGGAACGTAGTGACATGAAGGCCGCATTATTCACCATAGGCTGTAAAGTCAACCAATACGAGACCGAAGCCATCGCCGAAAAGCTGGAGGTTTTGGGCTTCCAGCGGGTGGATTTCGGGGAGAAGGCGGACATTTACGTTATCAATACCTGCACCGTGACCGGAGAGAGCGACCGCAGCTCAAGGCAGGCCATCTACCGGGCAAGAAGAAGATCGCCGGATGCCAGAATCGTCGTCACCGGCTGCTATGCCCAACTGGACAAGGAGTTTCTCGAAAGCTTGCCAGGTGTGTCCCTGGTGGTCAAGCAAGAGGATAAAGGAAAGTTGCCTCGCCTCATCGCTGAGATGATGGCTCAGGAGGCAAAGGTCACGGAAACTGACGATCCATTCTTTGGCTTCAGCGTCAAGGGTCTGGCAAAGCATACCCGCGCCTTGGTGAAAATCCAGGACGGGTGCGAGAAAAACTGTGCTTACTGCGTTGTTCCGCTCGCCCGCGGCAGAGAAAGAAGCAGAGAAGCCAGCCAGATCATCTCCGAAATCAACGATATGGTGGAAAATGGATACAAGGAGGTCGTCTTAACCGGAGTGCACGTTGGAAGATACAAGCGGGACGGCCTGGGCTTGGTCGAACTTTCCCGCCAGATCTTGGAGCAAACGAAAATTGAAAGGATCAGATACAGCTCCATCGATCCCAAAGAATTCTCCGACGATCTGGTAGACCTGATATCAAAATCAGACCGAATCTGCAGGCATTTACATATCCCCCTCCAAAGCGGCGATGATGTTATCCTTTCGAGAATGAAAAGAGATTATACCCCAGAAGAATATCGTGAGCTTGCAAACAAGATAGACGACAGCATCCCCGACGTGATGATCGGCGCGGACGTTATCGTGGGCTTTCCGGGCGAGACCGACGAGCAGTTTGAAAATACCTGCAAACTCGTCAAATCGTCCCCCATAAATTATCTTCACGTCTTCAGCTATTCCGACAGAAAGGGAACTATAGCCTCATCTATGCCGGACAAGATTGATCCTCAAGTCATTCACAAAAGGAGCGAGATTCTGCACGATCTGGGAAAAGTAAAATGGAGAAGCTATATTAATCGCTTCCTCGGAAAAGAGCTAAACGTTTTGGTCGAGAACAGGAGAGACAGGAAAACAGGCAACCTCATCGGGTTATCGGACAACTACATTCGCGTGCTTCTGGATGGAGACGATTCCCTGAGAAACAGGATAGTCTCGGTGCACATAATCGATAGGCACGAGAACAAGCTGCTGGGAGAGGCGATAGCCAGTGGCAGGGGCGATTCATGAATCCCGCCTAGGCGCGGGCGGGCTGCGATCTGTGTCCATGCTGTTGGGAATTCATACTGTCTCAGCTTGCCGGTGGCAACGGACGCCGCCTCGTTGTCCGAATCCCGGACCGGTGAGGCATCAGCGAGCAACGGGGCCGAAACCGACCTAACCCTTTATCCGCCTCTCCACTATGTGGAAAGGGGGAACGAAGGGGCAGAGGTAATTATACGGGTCGTAGGCGGGGTTCCCAGCCCCGGCGGGATTATTTTCGGTAGCCGGCCCGCTTTTGGCGGAAGATTATTTATGGTAGCCTGAGGGGTGTGGGTGTCGTTTCGAGGAGACGAAGGGAGAAAGTTGTTGCTTTTTGTGGGGATGTTGGTATTATATAGGTTTGAAAAATGTTGCGGATCGACCAAAACATCAAAGACATCTGGTCTCGGATAAAGATGGCTGCGGAAAAAAGCGGCAGGAGTGCCCGGGAGATCAAACTGGTGGCGGTAAGCAAGACCGTTGAGCCGGAGAGGATAAACCAGGCCATCCGGCGCGGAATAGACATAATCGGCGAGAATCGGGTGCAGGAGGCGGAAACAAAGTTCAAGCAGATTACCGAAAAGGTGCAAAAACACCTGGTGGGACATCTTCAAAGCAACAAAGCTAAAAAAGCGGTGGGACTCTTTGATTTTATCCAATCGGTGGACAGCGTTCGCATTGCTGAAGAAATCTCCAGAAGGGCTTTGGAAAAGGGCAAGCTTATGGACGTGCTGGTGGAGGTCAACACGTCCGCAGAAGAGACCAAGTTTGGCATAGAACCTGATCATGCTCTTGCGTTGATTGAAACTATCTCGAAATTGGAAGGTATTAAGATCAAGGGCTTGATGACCATAGGGTTATTCTCGGATAATGCAGAGGATACCAGACCTTGTTTCAAGAAATTGAAGACTCTTTTTGACAATATAAAGTCAGCCAACATACCTAACGTCGAGATGCGCTACCTTTCCATGGGAATGACCAGCGACTTCGAGGTCGCCATTGAGGAAGGCTCCAACATGGTCCGCGTGGGGACCGGGATATTTGGACCCAGGGCTCATTAGAAGACAGGAGATGATTCTGTGTTAGGCAATTTCGTCTTTGCCATTGCCAGGCTTTCGGATCTAGCCATTAGCCTCTATGTGATCGTCATTATCGTTCGGGCAATTCTGTCCTGGTTCAACCCGAGCCCTTATGGTCAGGGAATGATGTTTTTGACCAGGATCACAGATCCGGTTCTTGAGCGCATCAGACGAGTTCTTCCCTTAGGGGGCGGAGTGGGGCTGGACCTCTCGCCCATAATCGCCATCTTTGGACTTCTATTCATCAAATATTTTCTGGTGGCAGGTTTGTATGATATCAGCACAGCTTTGAAATAATTGAAAGATATGCGTAATCTTTCAAGATCGGTGCCGATAATAAAGTCAAAAAATAGAACCTAAACGCGGAGGAAAAAATTGAAAGTCACACCGATAGATATCAGAAATCAGAAGTTCGGTAAAGCCCTAAGGGGTTATGACCAAGGCGAAGTGGATGCTTTTCTGGAGGTAGTGTCCTCATCACTGGAGGAACTAATAACCGAGAACGCAGCGCTGAAAAAAAGGCTTTCTTCGGCGGAATCAACACTGGCAGGGTACAGAGATCTTGAAGGGAACCTCAAACGCGCGCTGGTAACCGCTCAAAAATCGGCGGACGAGATCAGGGAGAACGCGTACAAAGAGGCTCAGCTTCTGATGAAAGAGACCCAGATGAAGGCCGAAAAAGATGAGCGAGAGGCTCATGAGGCTCTCAGCGGACTGAAAAAGCAAATAACCGATCTAGAGAATCTCAAGAGACAATATACGGCCCGGCTAAGGTCTCTGGCCGAAACCAATCTGGAGATTTTGGAATCAATGGACAAGGAGGATGAATCGTATAAAGAAGAGCTTCAGTGGGCTGGCGCCCAAGATCAATCTGAACCGGGTTCAGATAAGGAGACCGAGATTTAGAAAACCCATAAAAGCTTTAAGGGGATGTTGAAATGGGAGAAAAGGGCACAAAAAGTCTTAGACAAACCATTGGCCAGGCTGCCGAGTTTATCAGGGAGAAGACGGAGTTCGTGCCACAGATAGGCATCATTCTGGGCACGGGATTGGGCTCTCTGGCTGACGGGATCAAGGTGGATAGGGAAATCTCGTATAAGGATATTCCTCACTTTCCCCTCTCCACTGTGGAAAGCCACGCCGGGCGGCTGATCCTGGGTGAGCTTTCCGGAAAGAAAGTAGTAGCCATGCAGGGAAGATTTCATTACTACGAGGGCTACGACCTGAAGCAGGTGACCTTCCCGGTTAGGGTGATGAAAGCTCTGGGAGCAAATACCCTGGTGGTCTCAAATGCCTGTGGAGGGCTGAACCCCTCATTCAAAGCCGGGGACATAATGGTCATCACCGATCATATCAACCTCTTGGGCTCAAACCCCCTGTTCGGTCCTAACGACGAGAGTTTAGGTCCCCGATTCCCCGATATGTGCTGCTGCTATGATCCCGGGCTGATTGCCCTGGCTGAGAATGCCGCCGTGAATCTGGGTATCAAGTTGCAGAAGGGCATATATGTGGCCGTTCCCGGCCCCAATCTGGAAACCGCAGCAGAATACAGATTCCTCCGACTGATTGAGGCAGACGTGGTGGGCATGTCCACCGTGCCGGAGGTAATCGTGGCAAGACATCAGAGCATGAGGGTGTTAGGCTTTTCTCTGATTACGGATATGGGCTTGCCGGACGCCATGAAACCCGTGAATCTGGCGGAGATTCTGGCCACAGCCGCCAAGTCGGAGCCGCTTTTGAAGGACATCATGCTCCGGGTGATTAAGGAGATGAAGGTCTAAAGAAACTCATCCAAGACTGCATGTTCTGGCCACCAGGCCGTCAAAAGGCTTGCCCACGCGAGAAAACCCGGTGAGTTGCTGGCCATTGTGACAGGAAAGGTGAAAATCTGCTGATGTTTAGACAGATCAAAGAAGACTTCAACTACCCGGAGATGGAAAAACGGATTCTACAGTTCTGGGAGCAGCAGGAGGTCTTCCATAAGAGCATCCGGATCCGGAAGGACGCCCCGGACTTTGTGTTCTACGAGGGACCTCCAACCGCCAACGGCAAGCCGGGTATTCATCACGTGATCTCGCGCACCATAAAAGACCTTGTCTGTCGGTACAAGACCATGCGGGGATTTAAGGTGGAACGAAAGGCGGGCTGGGATACGCATGGGCTTCCGGTGGAGATAGAGGTGGAGAAGGAGTTAGGCTTGGACAGCAAGGCAAAAGTAGAGGAATACGGCATTGACAGGTTTAATGCCAAGTGCTACGAAAGCGTTTTCAGGTACAAAAAGGAATGGGACGAACTGACCCGCAGGATTGGGTACTGGCTGGATCTGGATCAGGCTTACATCACCTGCTCCAACGACTACATCGAGTCGGTCTGGTGGATTCTGTCCCAGTTCTGGGAGAAGGGCTTCATCTATCAGGGACACAAGATTGTTCCCTATTGCCCCAGATGCGGCACGCCTCTGTCCAGCCATGAGGTAGCTCAAGGGTATGAGGAGGTCTCCGATCCTTCGGTCTACGTCAAGATGAAGCTGGAGGGCAAGCCCAACACCTACTTTCTGGTGTGGACCACCACCCCCTGGACTTTAATCTCCAACGTGGCTTTAGCTGTGGGTGCAGGAATCGATTACGTCAAGGTGGAGCACCAGGGTGAGGAACTGATCTTAGCCAGAGCGCTTTTGGACCAGGCTCTGGATGGCGAATACGAGATCCAAGAGGAGCTCAAGGGAAGGGATCTGGAGAAGCTCAGATATGAACCCCTGTACACTTTCGTGAAAACTAACAGATCGAAGGCGTTTTATGTCATCCTGGGAGATTTTGTGAGCGTGGAGGAGGGAACTGGCATTGTCCATATTGCACCGGCATTCGGCGCAGATGACTATGAGGTAGGACTAAAACACGACCTCCCGGTAGTTCAGCCAGTTGATGTGAAAGGGGAATTCACCTCCGAGGTTACGCCCTGGAAAGGCATGTTTGTAAAGGATGCGGACGAAAGCATCATGCGGGATCTGAAAGAACGAAATATCCTCTACCGGAGAGGAGACTATACTCATACTTATCCCTTTTGCTGGAGATGCCACTCTCCGCTGATCTACTATGCCCGGAAATCCTGGTACATCCGCACCACGGGCTACAAGGATAAGCTGTTGGAGAACAACAGAAAGATAAACTGGTATCCGCCTGAGATGGGTCGCGGCCGGTTTGGAGAGTGGCTAGAGAACAACGTGGACTGGGCACTCTCCCGGGAGAGGTTCTGGGGGACTCCACTGAACATCTGGATCTGTGACGGCTGTGGTGAGAAGAAATGCGTGCCGAGCATCAAGGAGCTTTTGGATTCCGCTGTCAAGGACCAGTTCCTTCAATCGTTCCAAAAGCATATAAACCTGCATAAGCCCGTGATCGATCAGATCACGCTGAAGTGCCCTAAGTGCGAGGGCTTGATGCATCGCACCCCGGAGGTGATCGACTGTTGGTTTGATACCGGATCCATGCCTTATGCCCAATGGCATTATCCCTTTGAGCACGAGGATGATTTCAAGGACAAGTTCCCTTGCGAGTTCATCTCCGAGGGGGTGGATCAGACCAGAGGATGGTTCTACAGCCTTCTCGCCATTTCCACGTTCCTTTCTGGTCAGTCCGCCTTCAAGAACGTGATCGTGATCGAGCTGATCCAAGACGAGCACGGCATGAAAATGCATAAGTCCAAGGGAAATGTCATAGATCCCTGGGAGGTTCTGGACGTTCAGGGAGCGGATGCGCTTAGATGGTATATGCTCTGGGGGAGCCAGCCCTGGCTTCCCACCAGAATCGACAAAAAGGCAATTACCGAGGTGGAAAGGAAGTTTTTAAGCACCCTGAGAAACACTTATTCCTTTTTCGCGCTCTATGCCAACATCGACAAATTCAATCCCTCCCAGCACAAAATCGGCGTTGGGCAAAGGACGGAGCTGGACAGGTGGATCATATCCAGGCTGAATTCCTTGATGAGCGAGGTCACCCGTGCTCTGGATCATTACGATCTTACCAGAACAGCCCGCCAGATCCAGGAATTCGTGATAGAGGATTTGAGTAACTGGTACGTGCGAAGAAGCCGGAGAAGGTTCTGGCAGGCCGAAGAGACTGAAGATAAGATCTCCGCCTATCTGACCCTGTGGGAATGCCTGGTTGCAGTGTGCGGGCTCGTCGCCCCTTATACGCCGTTCATAGCGGAGGAGCTTTACAGAAACCTGTGTCCCAAGATCGACTCTGACGTTCCAGAAAGCGTGCATCTGACTGATTTCCCTGAGGCTGTCGAGGAGTACGTGGACAAGAGACTGGAGCAAAAGATGGAAAGCCTGCGCAGAATCGTGATCCTGGGAAGGGCGGCTCGAAGCAGGGCACAGATAAAGATAAGACAGCCGCTGGGGGAGATGCTGGTGGCGTTACCCAAGGGAACATCCAGAGGCGATTTGGAATCTCTGTTCGAGTTGACCTCAGACGAGCTCAACGTGAAGAGGATCTCATTTCTCGAGCCAGATATGTCTTTGGTTGAACTCTCCGCCAAGCCGGACTTCGGTCAGCTTGGTCCCAAATGGGGAAAAAGGGCTAACCAGGTGGCGGAGAGGATAAAGTCGCTGGGTCAGGATGAGTTGGCCAAGTTCAAAGAGGAAGGTAAACTGAAAATAGAATTGGACGGAACCAGTCTGGAGTTGAAACCGGAAGATATGGAAATTCTGGAGAAAGAAAAAGAAGGGTGGGTAGTCGAGTCGGGGAACGACTACCGGGTGGCTCTGTCCACGGTTCTAACAGAAGGACTGAGAGACGAGGGCTTTGCCCGAGAGCTGGTCAACAAGGTTCAAAACATGCGCAAGGCAGCAGGCTTCGAGGTGATGGATAGAATAAAGACAAACATAAAAACCACTCCCCGGCTCAACCAGGCTATAGAAGCCTTTGAGGGCTATATTAAGAAAGAAACATTATCTTTCGAGCTCTCACTTTCTAAAGATAAAGGTGAGCGGGTTGAGGAGTGGGATATAAATGGAGAGAAGGCGGTGATCTCGATAAAAAGGGTTTGACACAAAGTGGAGGAAGAAGATGAAGAAAAAGGATCTGGAGAGGTTTGAAAAACTGCTTCTGGGCAAACGGGCGGAATTGCTGGACGAACTGGGTCTTCTGAAAAAATCCGGCCTGAACAGCACGGTCAAGGACGCCAGCGGAGAGATTTCCTCTTACTCTACCCATATGGCGGATCAGGGCACAGATTCCTTTGAAAGGGAAAAGGCATTTCAACTAGCCTCCAAAGGCGGCAGGTTTCTTCACCACATAGACGAGGCTCTGCGCCGCATCAAGGACAGAACGTACGGAAAATGCCAGGAATGCGGAAGGGATATAAGCATGGCTCGGCTGGAGGCAGTGCCCCATGCCCGATTCTGCATCGAGTGCAAGGAGAAGGAGGAGCTCAGAAAAGCCCAGCAGAGTCGCTGAAGACTTCTTAAGGGGGGAATCCGAACCGTCCGTCGGTAAGATTCCAATGGCATGCGCCAGAGGTGCATACCAGAGGAGACGTTTTGCTCAAGGAACATGACAAGGCTTTTCCTCGCACTTTACTGATCATCGCCGTACTGGTAATTCTCACCGATCAGCTATCCAAAACTCTGATAACTCTTCTTCTTCCCACGGGCCAGTCCGTTCCCGTTCTGGGCAACTTCTTCAGACTCACTCTGGTCTTGAATCCTGGCGGCGTCTTCGGAACCAGATTAGGAAGTCAAAACTTCTATACCTTCGTTTCGGTTTTAGCCATAGGAATTACCTTATGGTTTTTTTTCAAGGCCAAGACAAGGGAAACAAAATTCGGTACGGGGCTTTGTCTGGTGCTGGGAGGGGCGGTGGGCAATCTGATCGACCGTTTCCGATTTGGAGAGGTGGTCGACTTCCTGGACTTCAACATCCCTAACATATCTCTTCCTCCCGCAAAGATTGCGTTCTTTCAGTTCCCCGGTTTCTACCTTGATCGCTGGCCCGTCTTCAATTTGGCGGACAGCTTCGTGCTGATCGGGATGGTTTTGGTGGTCATCAGTCTCCTTTTTCATAAAGTGGACCAGACCGCTGAGAGCTCTAATGCATCTGAGTAATCAATGGATAAAGGCCCGATAAGAAGGATAACTATTTCAGCTCCTCAAAAAGCTTCTGGGAAAAGAATAGATCTGTTCCTCTCTCAACAGGATCTTGGCCTCTCACGTGCCTTCATTCAGAAGCTCATCTCTGATCATAATATTCTGGTGGACAGCAAGCCGGTGAAAGCTTCCTACAAGATAAGAGGGGGAGAAGAAATCAAAATCGAAATTCCGCCTCTGGAAAGGCCATCGCTTGAGCCAGAAGACATTCCTTTAGACATCGTCTATGAGGACTCCGATCTTCTGGTAGTGAACAAGAAAGCTGGGATGGTAGTACATCCTGCTGCGGGAAACTACTCTCATACTTTGGTGAACGCCCTTCTCTTTCATTGCAAGGATTTGTCAGGAATAAACGGAGTCCTGCGCCCTGGCATTGTCCACCGGCTGGACAAAAACACCTCCGGTCTTATGGTGGTGGCAAAAAATGATGCAGCTCATTTGGGTCTGACCGGGCAGATAAAAAACCGAACGCTTCTGCGGGAGTACGTCGCCATAATCTGGGGACACATGCCTTCGGAGGAAGGAACGGTTGAGGCCCCCATTGGAAGAGCCGTAAAAGATCGAAAAAAGATGACGGTCACGCGGTTGAAGGGGCGGGAGTCTCTGACCCAGTATCGGGTCTTGGAAAGGTTTAATCTTTGTGATCTTCTTTCCATCCGTCTGAAGACCGGCAGGACTCACCAGATCAGGGTTCATCTTTCCTATCTGAATCATCCGGTCTTGGGTGACCCCGAATATGGCGGCAGGCAGAAGTGGATCAAGGGCATGTTTGACAGGGATCGTGCTCTTGCCCAGAAGCTTCTGAGGATGATCGAAAGACAGGCTCTTCACGCAAAGAGGCTGGTGTTTGTTCATCCCGGGACAAAAGAACACAAAGAGTTTGACTCAAAGCTGCCAGAAGATATCGAAAAGGTCTTAAACGCCCTCCGAAGATAGATTCAGTCGCGAATTGGACCAAGTGAAATATTGGTCGAAAGTCCGATAACAGAAAATACTCTGTCATCCTGACCATCTGCTCTGCTGCCAATGCTCCGATTTCAGGCTGAGGCGGTACCCTCGGAAAAGTGGCCGCCACCAGCCAACAAAAGTTCATAGGGGCGGGAATTCATCCCGCCCCTTTCTGCTTCTGTGAGGCTGAAAAGGTAGCGCCGCAACTCCGCCTGCCCTGAACTAAGCGGAAAGGTGTGCGGCGTGTGTCCCGTCCGAGACGAACTCGAACGCTACACCCTGTGTCGCAGTCTTCTCCCGCTTGCGGTGTAGCGTCGCAACTCCGTGTGCGACGCTGCTGGTCAGAGGCAGGCTCGGACGCTAGGTCTTGGGACTTGTCGGAGCCAAACGCGCGGCTTCTCCGCTTAGCTTCTTACCTTTTATGAGTGCAAACATGGTCTTCAAGGAGAGAAAGACAACGCCCAGGGAGAGAAGGAGAAGCAGAACGTCTGCCACCAAGAGGGTGACATTCATCTGGGGAATGTATTTCGTCAAGAGCAAGATAACAAGAGAGGCGGTGGTAGTCAAGATCATGAAAACCGCGGGGATCACGGTAATCAGATTCTTCCTTGCCCGCACATAAAGCCACGTGGAGACGGCTATCAAAGACAGCGCCGCCAAGAGCTGATTTGCGGTTCCGAAGATGGGCCACAAGGCAGCAAACGTGTTGAAATATGCTAAGACCCACATCAGAATCACAGCCAGCGCAGAATTGAAGAGGAATTTCTTGAGAAGAGCCGGCACCTTCTTGAAGATCAGACCCCAGAGTTCTTCAAAAAGATAGCGGTTTAGTCTGACCGCGGTATCCAGCGTGGTGACCACGAATCCCTCCACCATGAGAATCCCGAACACGCTTCCCAGGGCAATGGGGATAGAGAATGCCTGGTTTAAGAGTTTCCCTACTCCTAGAGAAAAAGCAAGGATAGGGTTAGATCTTCCCACATCGGGCCAGACTAAGCTCTTGTACTCGGGGAAGAGGAACGCACTTCCCACTACCAGAAGAACACACGCCGCCAGAACCGATTCCAATAGCATGGCGTTGTAACCGATGATGCGGGCATTTTTTTCGGTGTCTAACTGTTTGGACGAGGTGCCGGATGCCACCAGAGCGTGAAATCCAGAGATCGCCCCGCACGCGATGGTGATGAAAAGCATGGGCCAGATCAAACCTAAGTTCTTCATCCCTTCTGCTAAGTTGAAGGCGGGCAGATGAAGCTGGAGCCCTCCCAATCCTCCGCCCAGCAGACCGAGAACCAGACCTGCGATTCCCAGATACATGATCTGCACGTTGATAAAATCCCTGGGCTGAAGTATGACCCATACCGGCACACCGGAGGCGAACAAAACGTAGACAGATAGAATTATCATCCAGGTCTCGGGATCCAGCCTGACCGGATAACGGATTCCCATCAATACGGAGAAGACGCATACCACAGCCGCAAAAAGATATGCATATCCAACCCTGATCTTTCTCACATATAGCAAGTACCCCAACACGGGGGAAAGACAGGTGATGATGATGACCGACATGGAGGCTATGCCGCCGATTATTCCCAAGGTCTGCCCGTCAGCTGTGGTTTCAGTCTTCAGCAATGTCTGACCCAGGGAAAGTCCCAACTTGTCAATAGGCCATTTGGAGGTCAAGGCCGTGGCGGTGGCGGTCAAGAAAGCGGAGGTCACCAAAACGATCATCACGATGGTGAAAAGGATAAACAGGGTGAATCCAGGAGTACCCAAGGTGCGCCGGGCGATCTGTGCCATGGATTTGCCCTTCTCCTGCAGGCTGACAAAAAGGGTGGTGAAATCATGCACGGCACCGATAAGGATCCCTCCGAGAATTATCCACAGCCAGGCAGGTACGAAACCATAGAGAATGCCCATCGTAGGACCCAGAATCGGACCCGCACCCGAGATGCTGGAAAAGTGATGCCCGAAAAGCACGTGAGACTTGGCTGGAACATAGTCTCTCCCGTCGTATTCAGTCACGGCCGGGGTGGGACGATCCTTTTTCTCTCCGATGATTCTGGCGACTACGCGAGAGTAAAAGCGACCCCCCAAGGCCAAAATGATTATACCCAGGAAAAAGAAAAACAGAACATTCACTTGGATCTCCTTTTGTCTGCCTCAGAAAGACAGCTCTGGGTTTCTGTTGTGCGCAAGAACAGAGATGTCCTGAGCTAATCCCTCAAGCTGAGTCCATTTTCCAGTATGGTAAGTACGCAAGCCAAGAGAATCAAAGGAACCACTACCCGGTTTTTCACCAGAAGTTAGGAAAGTTCAAAAGAACGGGCGCAGATGTCCGAACCTGCAAAGCCTGCGCGATCAAATCATCTCGATCTGCCTTCTTGACTCATTTCAATTGCAGGCACCTTTTCGCTTCGTCATTGTTCGGATTTAGCTGTAATACTCGCTCCCATTCTTCTCTGGCTTTATCTTTCATTCCTTTTCGAAAGTACACTTTGCCCAGACTAAGGCGGGCTGCCTCATATTCCGGACTGATCTGAAGAGCCTTCAGATAAGCCTCCTCAGCCTGATCCAAGCTGTCGGTCTGCTGATAGATTACGCCCAGGTTGAAATACGCTTTTGCGTAGTTGGGATCAAAACGGATGGCTCTTCGGAAGTGTTCGACGGCCAGTTGGGGCATTCCCGTCTTTCCGTAAATTATGCCAAGATTGTTATATGCGCTGGCGAACTCCGGGTTGAATTCCAGCGCCGTCTGGTACTCCCGCACTGCCTCCCTCAGTTTGCCCAAACGCTCATATGTAGTTGCTAGGATAAACCGGTCCTGAGCGTTTTGCTCGGTTTCGGATATTATCTTACCCCTTCCCGTATTCAAGAAAGCTACAAGGACCAATAAAGCTGGGACAGATACTAAGAGCGGTGAAAGCTTCTTGTGCTTTATCCTGTCGACCAGCCACCAGATGAAAAACGCACTGAAGATGATCAGAAACGGAATCACTGGCATTCGGAAACGAGAGCACACAAAGAAAATCACCACCGAGATTGTATAGGACAGGATGAAAAGGTATAGAAGTAGGTATTTCCTCCATTTTTTCAGACCAACCGCCATGCCCAGGATAGAAAGCGGCCCTATCAAGCCAAAGGGCAGATAAAGTGGGGATTTTGTCAAAAGCAAGTTGAAAAGCGAAGAGAAATTCTTGTAAAAGTAAAAATTCTTGTCGTTGGGAATCTCGAATCCTTTCCAGAAATAGATCACCTTGTTCACCATGAGTTTAATCCAGCGAAAAGGGGAAGTCATGATGAAATCAAGGCCCTTGTTATACCAGAACCGGGATATCTGGGAAGGTTTGAGCTGCCTTCCGGTCTCCTGTTGTGCGACTCGCATCGCGTCGTGGTATCCTCCCCACCAGGTGACGTCAATCTGGGCTGCGGTGACAGACCATCCAGAAGCCTCGGGGTTGTTCCCCAGATAGAAATTATGTCCACCCTGCCAACCAATCAGGACGAGATCTTTCCCCACCACAAGATTCCTTAGAGTCACCGGGAACACCAAGAGCAAGACCCCCAAACAGAAAATCGCCCATCGGGAAAGAATGGCTTTGGATTTGAGTTTATCTTTGAAGCCCAAAAACATCCACAACAGGACAAAAGGGGCGAAGATCAATACGTTCGGGCGAGCGATGGCAGACAATCCTAAAACCGCCCCACAGCCGAGCCACCTTTTAAGACTGGATTTATCTGATAAGGAAACCAGCAGATATATTAAGACCAGGTCGAGAAAAATGACCAGGCTCTCGATCATCAGTTCGCCGTCGTAGAAGATCAGCGTGGCGTAGAAGGCAGCAATCGTCCCGGAGATTACTCCTACAGTCCGGTTAAAAAGCTTCCTGGCGATCAGAAAGACAAATAGACAGCTGAGAGACCCCATTATCATTTGAAGAAACCGCGGAATATAGTAGTTGTGTCCAAATATCTTGTAGATGTAGGCCAAAAGATAAACGTACAGGGGTCCTTTGAAGAATGGCTCGCTTCCCATGCCTTCGCCGAAAGCGATGTTCTGAGCCAGGATGTCGTGGTAAAGCTCGTCCATGTTGGGCGCGTAAAAGGAGGGGAGAGAAACCTTAATTTGCGTTAAGTAGGCAAACCTCACCAAGAAAGCCAAAGCAAAGATGAGAAGCGGCCAGAAGATTTTATGCTTCTTCCGAGACAGAGCTGTCTTTTTGTGAGTCTTGGGTTTTTTCACTAGTACATTCTTGGCAAAATCTGAGTCTTGAGGAGTCTCAACAGCGGATTATCCCGTCGGACATGGCGTATCTGGATCTTTTAGATCACGTCAGGTAAACCAATTGCGTATTCTCATTCGACTTTTCGGAACGGCACGGCCGGACAGAATTCCCGTTGGTGGCATCTTGCACAAGCCAATTTCTTCAAGAGAACCCTGTCTATCAGTAGTACGAACACGTAGGACGCGAAAACTATCAAAGCCAGAAGTTCCCTTTCTCTCACAAGCTGCACAAGGGACGCAAGAAGCGGGATGAGCCAAAGCAGATGCAGAAGTATGGCATAGTTGTAATGGTACACGAATTTGGATTCATCTCCCTTGGGAAAAAGATAAGCCGCAACCTTGCCCCAGGCCGTATTACACACCCTTCCATGATAGTAACAGTGGGCACAACGAGACAATGGCAGTATCAAAGTGAGAGCAACTAGACTGTACACCACGTAGATTATCCCCAACGCCTCTTCTATGTTGGTCAGGATATAGATTCCCAGGCCGAATGCAATGCTCAGTATGATCCACCTTGTGATTACAACCAGCTTGGGGTACGTTTCGCAGAAAGCAAACTCTTCCTTTTCCCTTGTTTGGCTCATCTTAGCTCCCATCTTCAAATTTGTCTTTAAGTTTACGAATTTTCAGACAAAAAGCAAAACAAAAAGAGCTAGTCAAAGCGCGACCGGGAGTCTCCGCAACCGTGCTTTAGCCCCGAGGGACGACTTGGCTGGTAAAAGAGTGGAAGTACACGTAGCAGTCGGGGCGGGACTTCCATCCCGCCCCGACATAAGTTTTGCTTTCGATTGCCTACAACTATGTCCGAGTAGACTACTAAGTTCCAATCGATGCGGATAAGCTGCTGAGCCTACACCCGAATCCTCTCTACTCAGAAGTCGGCTTCTCCTTCAGCTTCATCCCGCATTTGGAGCAATCCCCTGGCTTACCTGATACTTTATCCGGATGCATGGGGCAGACGTAGCTCAACATTTCCGCTGATTCTTTTTCGGGCTTTTCCACAGTCCTCATCTG
>CAYGCR010000012.1:0-47345 GCA_964348415.1 uncultured Ignavibacteria bacterium
TCGACCAGATCGTCCTTGACCACTGTGACTGCAGCCGATTCGGGAAAAGCGGAATACCCGGATTTTTCCACCCAGACGACGTAGTCTCCCTCCGGGAGGCTAAACAGATTTGGGGTCACCTCTCCGCTGTTTTCATGATTCAGGTATATATCAGCACCTTGGGGAGTTGAGTTTACGAATAACCCGCCCACGTTCTGAGCCAAAACAAAATTCACCGAGGTGACGGACCCCTCCATCACTTCGACCACGGCCGAATCGGGAAAGGTCGAATAGCCGGACTTCGTGACCGAGACGATATGACCTCCTATCATCAGATCAAAAATGGTATCCGGAGTGGTCTTGCCAGTGGTAACGTGATCTAAAATTATCTCAGCTCCATCTATGTTCGAGTTGACGAAGATATCTCCAACTCGCTGCACCAAGGCGAAATCCACTGCGATCAGGGAGTCTTCGAATATCTCCACGGTATCAAGCTCGGGGAATGCTCTGTAGCCGTCTTTTTGCACGGAAACCAAGTGTATTCCAACTACCACGCTATCCAGGGTATCGGGGGTTACCTTCTGGGTACTGGCGCCGTCTAAGAGTATTATCGCACCTTGAGGGTCCGAATCGACAGATATTGCTCCGATCTTATCCGTCAGAAAGAAACTAACCGCACTCAGCTCGTTCTCGACGACCTCCACTGTATCGCATTCCGGATTCGAATTGTATCCATCTTTGCTTACCGAAATCTGGTGGGTTCCCACCGGAACATTCTTCAAGGTATCGGGAGTCTGCCTTCCGGTTTCATTGTCGTCTAAAACTATGTCCGCCCCCTCAACATTGGAGGTAACAAAAACGGAACCCACCTTCTCCGTTCCGATGAGATTTTTAGTGCTGCAGGTTAATAGGCCTGAGACCAGAATCAATAACAGGATGGCAATTCCCCAGTATCTGGTAAACCTTGGAATGTCGCGGGTTGGAAGGACTGAAATCATTTTGCGTACCTGCTCTATTTCTCCTTATTATAACGATCCCAGCCAAGTTTTAATGGATTTTTTCCTGAACGGCTTTTTCCGTGCAGAACTTTCCCGCGCCTGCCGCTGACGAGGTTTGCTAACCGCGGTTGAGAGTCCGCGAATGCTTTTTCGTGTGGCACGTTTCGAGAGAGGTCCAGTCGAATCTGCCGTCTGCGCTGAGGACTCAATGGGTCGGGTAAACCATACCGACGCTGAAGATGCATTACTCGGTCTCAAATTCTCATGAAGCCTGATTATAGAATCTGATCAGCGGCTGGACGATTGATAATTTCACCTGCTTGTTTGTCTCGCCAGCCTGTATCTTCGGAGCATCAGGTACAGTCCTGAAATCAGGATGAGCGAAGTCAGTATAATCAGGCCCCACTGATTGGTGACCGGTCCGTCCTCGTGAGCGTTCAGAAGGAAGGTGATGGACTTGCTGGCAGCGGGGTTCAGATATGGATCTACGGTGATGGTGAAGTTTCCCTGCTGTGCGGTTCTGGGTATGATGCGTAACTCAACGTGATCTTCCCATCCCGGCTCCAGGTAGGAGTTTGCCATGGTAATAGTCGTATCCCAGCAGACGCCGCCCGCGCAAAATTGCACCCACCATTCCTCCGGCGTAGGAGGATTTTCGGTAAGAGTCACGGCATAGCTATCTATCTCGGTTCCGGTGTTGGTCAACAGAGCGTAGAAATAAACCGTGTCCCAAACTGTAGCGACTTTGACCGTTTCCTCCGATGTGAAGGTGAAGTCAAAGCTGAGAGGCTCAGCCGCAACCTCGCTCCGGCCGGCCAGCATGCTTCCGAAGAAAACAAAAAGACCGACTGCGCCCAGGGTCAACAAGGTACGCGTACGTTCGTCCATCGATCCTCCTTTATGTTTTGATATTTAAAAATTGGCAAATGCCATTTTAGCCATTTGACCAGGCATCGTTGCCTTAACATTGTTTCAAAAACTTGCCTGGTGAATTCAGGTTAATCACATCCTTTTCGAGGTGCCTCTCCATCCCTGAAAAGATAATTGATCAGGTAAACGATGTCTGCTGCGTTTACCGCGCAATCTCTGTTGGGGTCGCCTCTGCCGTAAGGATTAGGTGCCGGTCCGCCTCTATACAGATAGCTTATTAGAAATACTATGTCTGCTGCATCCACTGAACCATCGCCGGTGCAGTCTCCGAACACGTAAGTGGGAAAAAGAGGTGACTTGGCCGAGCAAAACACGGGATTATAGTCATAGCCATCGGCCTGCACAAATGCCACTAGGTAACAGTTTCTGTCAACCCAAGCAGAGCTCAAAGTATAAGCCTGGGAATCGACGAAAATCTCTCCCGGCTCGAGGCTGAAGGGAATGCCAAGATAGTTGGGCAGCATCTTCCGGACTATGTGATGCAGGCTGTCCAGCCCCTGCCAGGGGTAGTACTTATGGCTCTCCGCTATGGCATAACGCAAGTGGGCATTAGCGTTAGGGAAAGTATCCACAGCGGTGGTCCAGGTTTTGACTTTCAGCAGCCGACTGGTGGAATCGTAGTCCACGTCCACCCGGAGCGTGCACAAGGAGGGGTAGAAGAGTATCTCATTGGTGTAAGCTCCAAGATAGCAACCGAAAGTAGCGGTGCTACCTCCAGAGCAGGTCCTTTTTCCGTCGATTTTGGCCCGGGGAACTGATGAGATTTGATAATAGTTCACCCTGCCGGTGACGTCCGTATTGGTGAACGCGTCGTTAGTATGATATTCCAAAACGGCCAGGCTGTCCCCTTTGAGCTTCTCCAGCGAGTCTGCGGCAACTGCCGCATAAGGGCAGTAGGGTCAGGTTGTGCGGCCAAAGACCTCCAGCAAGACCCGGCTGCGAGGGACACCAACGCCTTTGGCGGATAACTCGTCTCCCTCAAACGCTTGCTCGTATGGCTGCCCGGGAATGCACTCTATTTCGGCCGGCCGTGAATCCACCAGGGCCGCGGCGCTCACCAGAACAACACAGATCACCGCCAAGGCTGTCCAGACTCTGTGTCTTTTCGGCATTCGAACCTCCTTTCAATTAGGCCAGTTGATTTGATTTGTTTCTAATCTATTTCCCATCCTCGAAGAGGCACAGGGCCTCCGTTAAGTATATAGTTGACCAAGTAGACCATATCCTGGGTATCGATAACGCAATCCTCGTTCGGGTCTCCCGCTGCCGAGGGTTGCGGCTGCGGGCCGGAATACAGCACGTAATTCGTCAAATACACAACATCCGATACGGTCACCACTCCATCCGAATTTGCGTCTCCCGATACATGCTTCTGATACAGCGGGATCAAATTGGAAATCAGGACACTGGTATCCTTGTCACTCTGAACAAATACCACCAGATCACAGTTCTGGTCGGCCCAAGACGGGCTGATGTAAAAGCTCTGGGTGTCCACGAAAGTTTCTCCCTGGTTGAGAGAGAAGGCCACTCCCAGACTATCGGGCAGCATATCCCGGACGATGAAATGGAGGCTATCCAGCCACTGCCACGGTTGAAACTTGTGGCTCTCGGCGACCGCATAGCGAAGATGCAGGTCGGACTCGAGTATCTGGTCCACTGAATTCATTTTGGCTATTATTTCCCCGGTTCGGGTAGAGGGATTGTAGTAACCGATCTTCAAAGAGAGAATGCCCGGCGTGTTCACCGCTATGTGTTGGCTATAGAGGCCATTGTACACGTTGAAACTATTCGGGTTTGCTCCCACCACCCAGTCTTTCCCACCGAAAATGGCAGTAGGAACATACTCTACGTAGTAATAGTACAGCCTGCCGTATCCGTCAGGACATTCAAAACCATCATTGGCGTGATAAGCCACCACAGCCAGACCATCTCCTTTGATTTTTTTTAGCGAGTCTGCAGCAACTGCTGCGTAAGGACAGCTCCCTCACCAGGTTGCCGTGGCCATCTCAAGAAGCACCTGCTTTCGGGGAATGCTATATTGCCTCTTTGACCCGAGGTCTTCGGATCCCATGTAGATTTCGGGCTGCTGCTGCGTGAAACATTCTATCTTGCCCTGACCCGAATCAGCCATGCCGGAAGCCGTTAGAAGAAGCAGAAACAGCCCCAGCAGACCAATCTGGCTTTTTTGCCGTCTGTCCATTCCGAACCTCCTTGAACCGAAAGAGCTCTGGCCGGCTTAATCTATCTCCCACCCGCGAAGCGGCGCGGGACCTCCCTGGAACAGATAGTTGAACAGATATACTATATCCGCCGCATCTATGACGCAGTCCTCGTTCACGTCCCCTGCCGCAGAAGGACTTGGCTGGGGACCACCATACAGCACATAGTTGTACAAAAAGACCACGTCCGAGATGGTCGTCACGCCGTCTCCGTTTACATCTCCAGAAACGTGAACTTGGTACAGAGGAAGCAGGTTCGATATTAGAACCTCCTTGCTCTTGCCCTTGTCACTCTGCACAAAAACCACCAGTTCACAGTGATAATCCACCCAGCCAGGATCAATGTAAAAGCTCTGGCTGTCCACAAAAGTCTCACCTTGTCCCACGTAGAAGCCCAGACCGATATAATCGGGAAGCATGTCTCTAACTATGAACTGAAGGCTGTCCAGAAAATACCATTCATAATACTTGTGGCTCTCGGTGATGGCATAACGAAGATGCAAGTCTCCTTCCTCTATCTGCTCTAACGAGTTAAGCTTGGCTATGATCGTTCCGGTTCTCAAAGTAGGATTATAGTCCACCTTCAGGGAGAGCACGCCCGGCGTGTTTATTGCAATCTGCTGGTTGAATTCGTTGTAGTAAGCAGCGAAGGTACCTCCACCTCCGCCCACCACCTGGTCGGTTCCGTTGAATACCGAAATAGGAACTCCAGTGATACCGTAGTAACTTGCTCTTCCGGCCGATTCTGAATTGGTGAAGGGGCCACTGGTGTGATACTCCAGTACAGCCAGTTTGTCGCCCATCAGCTTTTTAAGTGAATCTGCGGCAACTGCCGCCCAAGGACAGTAGGGTCACCCAATGGGACGGGTGAACATCTCCAGGAGCACCTGCTTGCGGGGGACGCCGTACCTGTCGCCGGAAAAAGAATCACCACGTTCGGGAGAGATCAAAGAGGGTTGTTCGGGAAGGCACTCTAACTCATCCTGGCTCGAATCAGCCCGGACGTGAGCGCCCAAAACAAAAAGAAACAGTGCCGCCAGAGCCACGCAAATCATTTGCTTTTTAGACATACGCACCTCGCTTGAGCATATAGTTAGTCTGACTTAATCTATCTCGCATCCCGGCAGAGGACTCGGCCCTCCGTGATACAGATAACTAATCAAGTAGTTTACATCCTGAACATCTATCACGCAATCTTCGTTGGGGTCGCCCGATGCCGAAGGTAAAGGCCCAGGTCCCCCGAAGAAGATGTAATTGGTCAAGAAGACCGCGTCCGAGACGGTCACCACCCGGTCGCCGTTTGCATCCCCCGAAACATGGCTCCGATACAGGGGCAGCGAATTGGTTATCAAGACCGTGGTGTCTTGATCGCTCTGAACAAAAACCGCCAGCTCACAATTACGGTCCACCCATTCGGTGTCGATGTGAAAGCTCTGGGTATCCACGACTGTCTCTCCCTGGTTGATGGAGAACGGCACACCCATGTGATCCGGAAGCATATCCCGCACTATGAAGTGAAGGCTGTCTAAGTTCTGCCACTCATGGTATTTGTGGCTCTCGGTGATGGCATAGCGAAAGTGCAGGTCGGCCTGCGATATTTGGTCCACCGAGGTAAATGCGGCTACTATCGCTCCGTCTCGGGTGGAGGAATCGTACTCCACCTGTACGGAGAGAACTCCCGGGGTGTTAATCTCCATGTGCAGATTATACATCGTTTCATAAATGGAGAATGCCTGTTGCCCTCCACCGATCTGCGGGTCTTTCCCGTCGAAAACCGCCGTGGGGAGCCAGATGCTGTCACCGAAGTAGTAGATCATCCGGGGGAGGCCGTCCGGGCATTCGAAAGGATCGCTGGCATGGTAAAAGAGCACGGTCAGACTGTCTCCTTTCAGTTTCTTCAACGAATCAGCGGCAACTGCCGACCAGGAACAACCCCCTCACCAGGTCGCAGTGGTGATCTCCAGGAGCACCTGCTTGCGGGGGATGCCGTACCTGTTCCCGGAAAAAGAATCACCACGTTCGGGAGAGATCAAAGAGGGTTGTTCGGGAAGGCACTCTAACTCATCCTGGCTCGAATCAGCCCGGACGTGAGCGCCCAAAACAAAAAGAAACAGTGCCGCCAGAGCCACGCAAATCATTTGCTTTTTAGACATACGCACCTCGCTTGAGCATATAGTTAGTCTGACTTAATCTATCTCGCATCCCGGCAGAGGACTCGGCCCTCCGTGATACAGATAACTAATCAAGTAGTTTACATCCTGAACATCTATCACGCAATCTTCGTTGGGGTCGCCCGATGCCGAAGGTAAAGGCCCAGGTCCCCCGAAGAAGATGTAATTGGTCAAGAAGACCGCGTCCGAGACGGTCACCACCCGGTCCGAATTGGCATCGCCGGGCACACGCGGCTGATAAACTTCAAGCGAGCTGGAGATCAAAACTGCCGTATCCTCGTCGCTTTGCACGAAAGCCACCAACTCACAATGACGATCTACCCATGATGTATCGATATGGAAACTCTGGGTATCCACAAACGTTTCACCCTGGTTGATGGAGAAGGGCACCCCGTTCTCGTCAGGAACCATATCCCGGACTATGAAGTGCAGGCTGTCCAGATTCTGCCAGGGATGATAGATGTGGCTCTCGGTGATGACATAACGAAGAGCCAGATCGGACTGCGGAATCTGGTCCGCCGATGCGAACCGGGCAATTACTGTCCCATCCCGAGTTGATGGATCATACATCACCCTCAGTGCAAGCCTGCCGGGAGTGTTGACGCGGATGTGCTGCTCATATAATTGGCTGTAAGTCTGGAAGGTGCCCGCATCTCCGCCCTCCGTCTTGTCTGTGCCATCGAAGATTGCAGTGGGCAGGGATACCACCGGGCCGAAATAGTAAAGCATACGGTAGACGATCTCCATGGTCTGGAACTCGGCCAGCTCGTATTCCAGCACGGCCAGGCTATCCCCTCTAAGTTTCTTGAGCGAATCAGCAGCAACTGCCGCATACATGCAAGCGTGTCACCAGGTGGCGGTCGCAATCTCCAGCAGCACCTGCTTGCGCGGGACAGTGAAATCTTCTCGAGAGGACATTCTCTCCCTTTCAAAGGAACGTGTTTCGGTCAACTCTTCCTCCAGCTCGACAGGACTGATATCCGCGCTCTGCTGAGCCAGAAGCTCGCTCGTCGAAAGCATGAGAAATAGCCAAGCACAAATGATTCCTTTTCGCATGCCGACCAGCCTCTATTCTTTCTTATCCGAACTCCAATACTCAGCCCCTTCAAAGCTTGCCCCTGATTATAAGGTTCAAGCTTTTTCAGCGTCTATCAGCTAACTCCTCCCTTCTTTGACGTGTTCCACATGAGAACCCGCGTGCTGGTGGTGATGCTCTATCTTCTCCTCTTTCCACACCGGCTTGAACTTGACGGTCTTGCAGACCCATTTGGTGCACTCCAGACAGCGGATGCAGTCCCCGTCATTGGCGTTGTGGTGTACATTGATCTCCATAGGGCACCCCTGGTGGCAGTCCTCAAAGAAAGCACAGACGTCGGAACGGACCTTCAACTTGAAAATGCTAAACTTGTTGAAAAGCGACCAGATAGCTCCCATAGGACAGGCATACCGGCAGAAAGGCTGGTGCACCAGAATAGCAAATCCTACCAGAGCGAAGAGTATGAAAAGCTTGGTGTAGAACAGAAGCCCTACCCTTGATACAATTGTGCCTCCTTCGGTGAACATATCCCCAGTGGGATTCCACAGCACGAATGGAATGCCCGCTTCCAGAGTGCCCACCGGACAGAGCTTGCAGAACCAGGGCTCACCCACCCAGAAAGCCACTAAAAGGGTCAAGCCAGCCAACACGACGTACTTGCTATAGCTCCACCCCTTCCGGGGATAGAATTTCTTCGTTTTTATCTTGTACAGCATCTCCTGAAAGAAGCCGAAAGGACAGAGCCATCCGCAGGTCATTCTTCCCACCACCAGGCCGATCACTCCGAAAAAGCCAATCAACATGAAGGGGATGGCTTTGATGATCACGAAATGCTGAAGCGTACCTATGGGACAGTTCACCGTTGCCAGCGGACAGCCATAGCAGTTCATCACCGGAACGCACACCCCCTTGAACGGGCCCTGATAGATGCGGTTGAAAAACAATGCAGCGATGTAAGAGTTGGAGACCACCAGCGTCCCAATTTGAAACAGACGTCTCTTCATTATCCACCCAAAGCATAGGTTAGGGCAACCCAACACTATCTGGAGCAGGAGGAATGCCCTACTCTATGCCGATACAGGAGATGCACAAGATGGAACCGTTATAACGAGTCTCCTCGAAATCCCCAAGCGTGAGCCCGTAGACCAGAAGGCTGAGAAGAGCCAAAAAAGCCAGGATCTTGAACAATTTCCCAAAGAATCGCACGCCAGACCTCTGTTTTTCAACGGCTAATTCAAATAAGACTCTTTAAGTCATCTTAATTTTAATATAACACACAAAACCTATTTGTCAATACGAAAAAACCCCAGTTTCCACTGGCTTGTGTGCCTCGACCATTGCCTGTCGCACTTCAGGCAGCACCCGGATTCAGTCAACCGAATCTGCCGTTAGCTGATGACTTCAAGTCATCATTTCCGGCAATCCGGAGGTTCATCTGCTTGGCCGAGCCCTAATGCCTACGACTTTTTTTCGGGGCTTCCGAAAATCCATTATCAAGACTTAAACTACGCCCCAATCCTGTTTCTCCCGATCTCTGAGAGATGAGGTCTATTACTGTTTTTTTTACACGGGTACGGTCCCGGATTAGCCCGCTAATCGGCTAGGGGTCAACCAACTCGTAACCCGAACTCTTTCTTTAACAGATAATTAGCCATACGCGGAAATGGCTAGGGCGATCGGGCAAGCACTTGAAGAGGGCCTTACTGATTAGGATATCACCCTATACTTCCAAAATAAGTGCTTGACAAGGATGGGGGAGTGTTCAAAATAAGAACCAAGTCAACAGCCGCCAAGAGAACGGCGGAAAGAACGCGCTGGCAAGGATTGCCGGGGAGGCCACCGAGTTTGGTTGTCTTAGGTTCCCCTTGTCGGAATGATTCCTGAACGCTTCCCAGACTGGTCTTTCTGTTCGCAAAACGAATCTACGAGATTCATCGTCAGTTCAACCATGTTGGAAATCAGAACCTTAAACAACCAAGAGGAGATGCGACATGGCGCCTCGATTCTTTAGACCTAAGTTCGCGTTTTTCTTGTTCCTGGCCGCCTTGATTCCCTCGGTTTGTTTTGGGGCGGAGTACGCCCTGGACCGGGGAGCCGACATGTACGCGGTTACGGCCGGAATCATGAATGCTTCCGGAGATCTTTATGAGGATGAGGAGGGCAACTCGTCCACCACCATTCTGATCATGCCAAGTTGGGCTCGTTTCTTTGCGCCCAATTTCGGTTTCGGCGGTGATTTTCTGCTCATGCATTCCAAGCAAGGTGACGCAGGAATATCCACGCTGGGCCTGGGCCCGAAAGCGATGTTCTTCTTCGGCGGGAAGCACAGCAGATCTTACCCTTACGTCACCTCAGGTTTCTATTACATACGGAACACCTATGACACCGGTCCGTCGGATTTTACGGTCTCCGGCACCAGGTTCAAGTTCGGCGCCGGCCTAAACGTTCTGGTTAGCCCCCATCTGGGCATTCTGGTGGAGGCATCCTACAATCTCGACACCTTGAAACCCGAAGGCGCGGAGAGATCTGAGTCCGGAAATATGTTAATTATCTCTATGGGACTGGCGGGTTTCAGTTTTTGAATAAGGAGAACATCTTCACAGGATTCATGATCCAAACAAACTCATGTGATATGAGCAGGGATGATGAAGCAAGAAATTTTGATTTTGTTTTTGTTGGGTGGATTGGCTTTGGTATGAGGAGGTGGGAATGGGGATGGAGCACCACCTCAACACGCGCCGAAGGCACAACAAATGGCGGGTTATGCAGACGATTACGTATACGTTGGTGTGTACTGGATAAACCGGGATGGCTGGGATTATAAGGAAGTTTTCGAGAACTAAGGAGGATAAAATGAAAAATTGCAGAACTGTTCTCATAACCTCACTTCTGATAATCCTATCTGTCTATTTTTCTGTTACGAATTTCGCACAAGAGAAACTGGACGATTTACGATTTTGGATCGAACTGGATAAGAAAGTTTTTTTTGTAAGTGAATCTATTTGGTTAGATATGTATGTTCAAAATCTGGGCAAGCAGAAAGTCGGAGTGAAACCGTTAAGTCTTGCGGGTGGATGGCTAGAGATTCTTCTCATCAATTCTGAGAATGACACGCTGGAGCCTCAAGGCAAAGAACATATCGAGTGGATTGGGGAAGGACCAACGTTCTCTCTCGAACCCAATGAAACACTATTTATCTGTCGAAATGTATTAGAGGCAACGTCGATTGGGGAACCAGAAGAGCCTGGGCCTGGATCATGGCGAACCTATCTGAAACCAGATACATATAGGATTAAGGCAATATACAAAACTCGTCTCGCTTCAACTGAACTCACGTTCCAGGTGATGAACCCATCTGGCAACAAAAAAAAAGCATACGATCTTTGGAAGGAGGGAATGAAAAACTACGGCAAAGCCCAATGGCAACTAGCAGTATCGAAGTGGAAGGAACTGCTAAGTAAATATCCAAAGAGTGTTTATGCTCCCTCAATCTGCCGCGAGTTGGACTATTATGACCGTGCAAATTCAAAAAAATACGCTCAAAAACTTTTTTTAGAGCATCCTAACTCTGGTTACTCCGAGTTTGTCATCGGCGTATTACTAGAAAACAAATCAGAAGAAGAACGAGAGACAATTTTGCAAGAAATCGAAAAGAAATTCGCGGGCACCAGGGCAGCGAAATTTGTTAATAATATTAGAAAAGGAATAATTGCCTATTAGAAATGCAAGCAATATAAAAAGGAAAGGACTGATCCAAATGAAAAAGTTCATTCTCACAACTGTGTCTTTTCTCCTCCTGGGCTTAACCGCTTTTGCGGGGCACGTAGAAAGGGACCTAAGAGACAAGGGATTACACGTGGCGGACTTATCTGATGAGGATAAGATCAATCTTCAGATAAACAGATTAGAGCAAGCCGTAAGGCAGCAATGTTCGGCTGAAATACCCGGAATAGTCTCAAATCACTACAAAGAGACCAATCCCATCATTTCCAAAAGAACATTAGAAGGTAACTTAGAGGGTACGTTCCTCAATGCAGCAAGCCAAAGGAGATTTGCCACTCAGACCAACTTTGAAACAGGTCAGACAGTGACCTCGTCCCATGACTTTTACATCAGGATTCTGAGGACCGAAATTCAGAACGACAAAGCGTGGGTCGAATGTGAAATCGGGCTGTCCCAGGCGGGCAAACGATTCAACAGGATAGGCGAAAGGCTGGGGTTTGTTGTCAACAATGGAAACTGGTTTCTCGAAGAATCTCAGAATCTCTTCGGTTGGCTGAGAAGTGCTTCTCAAGCGACAACAGAAGAGATCGGGATGTTGAGCTTCGACGACAGAGTGTTGCGTCAAACCAAAGACGACTTTTCGTCCAGTCATCTCTTAGTTCCGGTTACATTCTACAATTACGGGAAGACCGCCATTCCCCGTTTCAACAAAGCCGAAAGCCAAAACTGGTTCGGGGTCAATTGCATGAATTCGCCTTTTGGCATCGTTGTTGACGTGGAGGACTGGCCGGGCAGTTCCAATCTGGATCACAGCTTTCTTTTTGTCTCAGATGTGACCTCCAACAAGATGATTGGGACTGACCAAGACGATTGGGTCGGGGAGTTTGGAAGTCAGGGAAGCGGAGTGGGCCAATTCTGGGGACCGCACGGAATGTGTACGGTTCAAGGTTACTACTACTTCGTTGCAGACATGTTCAACAATCGAGTCACGGCATATATTTACTATAACCAGTTGGATGAACCACAGTGGCATACAGAATTCGATCTGCCAGGCGAAGACATCTTCAATCATCCTGTGGATGTGGAGGCAAAAGACCGAAATCCATATGACCAACAGGATGCCACTTACATAGCAGTCGCCGACGAGCGCAATCACCGAATAGTGCTTTTTCACTGGGCTCCCTGGACACTGGGTTGGGACAGGAACTACGGCGAATATGGCTCTGGCGAAGGGCAATTCATGTGGCCCACCTCGGTGTGTTTCGGAAGAGACCCAGAGTCAGGATACCAGACAGACGATCTTTATATCACTGATTACGGAAATCGGAGGCTGGTTCGAATCTATATCAACCGACCCGAGGGTGTTAACTGGAAAGCCACCTACCAGTTCCCGGAAGGCACAGAACTTACATCCGTCGATGTGGATAACAAAGGCTTGGTTTACGTGGTCGACCGGCATTATGGAAAAGTGTACAAATTCGCCCCATCGGAGACCTATCCTTATTACTTCAAGCTCCTTGGGATATGGGGAGAAACCGGAACCGAGGACGGACAACTATATCATCCCAATTCGATCCAGGTCGCACATGGAAGATATGTGCCACACCCGAATCCCGGCTGGTCTCCCCTGAGAGATCTGGGCGATGTCTTTATCTCAGAATCCTGGGGGTACGAAACGGGTGTGCGAAGATTTGTCACGGCTGCCGATGTTTTGAACCTCACAGCCGGATGGGTTCCTTACGATGAGGACACCGGCGAGGGCAATTTCATCTGGTGGGAATATCACCTCACCGACTTTGGCAATGTCACCGAGCAGGTCTTGCGTGGGGCGGAGAGCCTCCGGAATGCTGCTGGTTGCATGAATAATCCCGAAGATGAAATCAAATCAGGCGAAGCTCTCCAGATAGAACTCCCCTTGGCGTAACCTCGCGTACGTAAAGTGCTGAAACCAATCTCCAAGATTCAGATATATCCCGCTGCCAAGTTCTTGCAGCACGGGTACATGAGTGTGTGCTAAGATGACCGCATCAAAACCTTCTGTTATCTTATCCGCGGCAAAACCCTCGTAATCGCCGAGATAGCTTGTGTTTCGCTTCTGGACGTAGCTTCTGCTTCTTCCGGCGACAAACTTAGCCAAGGGGTAGCTGATATCGGGAGGAATCTGTCGGTAAAGAAAGATGTTCACTCTATTTCTCAGGATCTTCTTCAGAATTCTGTATCCCACATCCTTCCTTGCCAGCCCGTCTCCGTGCGAGATGAAGACCTTTTTCCCCTGATGAACGACCTCTATGGAATCTCTGAATATGGGGATGCCGATTTGCCTGGGGAGAAAATCTCCCAACCAAAAATCATGATTACCGACAATATAATTCACCTTTACCCCGCAATCCACCAGTTGTCTCAACCTGTTTAGCACTGCAAAATGATCTTTGGGGATGGCATTCTTGTATTCAAACCAGAATTCAAACATGTCCCCAACCAGGTATAGAGTCTCCCCTTCGCCTTTCACCCTGTCAAGAAAAGAGATCAGCTTCTCTTCTTTGAATTTTTCCTTATCCTCCTCGTCTGCTCCCAGGTGAGCATCAGAGAGCAAAAAGACGCTTTTAGACATGGAAGGAAGATTGTTGGTTTGGGTGACAATGTCAAGGCAAAAGGAAGCAGTCCAATTTCAAGAGGGATTGACTCTTACCGTCCCCTCTTCTCCCTCTTCTCCTTCAACTCTAATCTCGGTTTGCAGAAACTGCTTCACCACCCAGACATTACTCAAAAGATGTTTGGTGATCTTAGACACGGTGAAAATCGATTCCCCGTCGGCCAAAGATAGATAGGGAATCAACTGATCCGCCAGATGACGGTCGACCGCCGCATTGCTCCGCACGAAATCAACAAACTCCTCACATGCTTCCTCTGCCACCTTCTCCGCCCTCTTGCCCCTTTCTCCTAACGCACCGAAGCCTGCCACGGAGTTCTCGAATTCCGCCTTCAGGAAAAAGAAAGTACCCTGACCGATGGAGGGAGCTTGACGAATCTGAATCTCCGGCGAGAATCCCTTTTCCTTCAAGATCTTTGCGGCTTGATTTCTCTGCCTTTCGGCGATATGGTTGGGTAGGTTGGAAACCACAGAGATTCCGAACAGTTTGCGCAGCTGCCCCCTTTTGGTCAAATCCAGAGGCATAAATTTGGAAGTCGGCCGGATGCTGCAATGAACCTCTCCCCCACCTTTGGGATACCAGCCCCACTTCGTGATGTCAAGGCTTATCTCACAGCCGATTTTCTTCACCGTCGGAGCGAAGACTTCCCTAAGGTAGTCGAACGGTGGACTCCAGGGGACGTGAGTTCCGCCCAGGACCGTTATTTTCGAGTCCTTTTCACAACGACTTAAAGGCAAAAGCATTGTCTGCAAAACCAGCGAGGTCGATCCGGCGCTTCTTTTCTTTTCCGCCACGTCAAAGATGAAATCTCCGCCTTTTATCTCCTGAGGGGAGAATCTCAGGCTCAGCGACTGGAGAGCGTCACCCTGCACCTCAGCTCGGCTTATCCTTTTGCTGGCGCTGACTGAGGTCAGGTGCTGGGGTTGTAACCCCGGTATCTTTCTTCCCTTTCGAATGTTTACAATCTCTACCGGCTTCTTCAAAATGCAGGACAGGGACAGAGTGGTTCTTAGAATCTGTCCCCCGCCTTCTCCGTAGTTACCATCTATCTGCAAATGCATCTGACACCCTTCCGAAGGATCTGTTTGAGACTGGTCTCAGTTTCTATAAGGCTCGACCTTCCTTATTTAGAGCTTTAAGATATGTTATGACCTGAAAATCGCAAGCCAATTCAGAAGAGGTTTCCCGGACCATAGATTTCAAACGAACCCACCTTTTTGGACACCTTCGACACCTTATCTGCGATAGCCGGATGCAATCCCAGTGTCATGTGGGGGGGTTGTCGGATTGCCGCGATATACCCTCAAAGATTTCCGTCCGAACAGCCGAATTTAGTAAAGGACAGGGAGTGGGGAATTCGTCCCGCTTCCTCTCTGTGGTAACCTTTGGTCCGAGTTTAACAAAGCAGGTTTCTTCAATGTCTTTGTGACAACGGACAGTCATCAAAAAGGGTATCACAGAAGAGGTGCATTGGAGTGTAGGTCCTCGAAACGGGCCTGAGGTGAGGGTAGGATTTTCCTTGACTTTTCCGGATAATTGTTTATCTTTTTGATTGATGAGAGGACATGCCTTATAAGAAGCGATTTAGACTGCTAAAGGGATTCTTCTCAATAACTTGCGGGGGCGAAAGACAATCTGAAGGGGTCGTTCGGAAATCTTTAAAGTAAAAAGGAGGAGATATGTATTCCCCTCGCAAAAGGATTACCATTGCAATTTGTGCGCTGGCCATCTTTTTGGCTTTTTCGGCTGACTTGTGGGCGGTCTCGCTGTCACCAGAGGTGGTTGAAAAGCTCAGGAGAGAGGGGAGGCTTCAGGAGTGGGTGGACAGGGGCCTTGACGCCAGGGCGAGAGGAGTGTGGGCGCCAAATCCCAATCCTCCGGTCAGGCTGGCGCCTCTGGGAAAGGCCCAGGAGGATACCCTCAAACCTTTCGTGCTATGCATAGACTTCAGTGACAATCCTGCCACAAAAGACACCAGCGAATTCTCCTTTCTTCTCTTCAGCCAGGACTTCGCTTACCCCACTGGAAGCTTCAGAGATTACTTCACGGAAAACAGTTACGGAACGCTCGACCTTGACGGAGCCGTATTCGGCTGGGTACGAGCTCCCCAGACCTATGAATACTACGTGGCCGGGGCATACGGATTGGGTATGTATCCTCACAATTGTCAGAGAATGGTCGAGGACGCTTTGACCATAGCCAACGCCTACGTCAATTTCCAGGAATTCGACAATGACGATAACGGCTGGATAGACGGGCTCCTGGTGATACATGCAGGTCCTGGAGCAGAGGAGACGGGAAGTGACGATGATGTATGGTCCCATAGGTGGTCTATGTCCACGACCAAGATCTTTGATGGTGTATATATGCGGCAGTACGCAATGCAGCCGGAAATACACCCGGGAGGGGCACTTATCGATATCGGGGTCTTCTGTCATGAGTTTGGGCATTTCCTGGGCGCCGTGGACCTTTATGATTACGGCTATGATTCTGAAGGCGTAGGAAACTGGAGCGTCATGGCATCCGGCTCATGGCTCAACGGTGGAAACACGCCCTCTCATTTCGATGCGTACCACAAGTGCCGGATACTCCACTTCTCTTCGGTTGTGACCGTTGAGTCGAATCAGACCGACGTGGAGATTCTGCAGGCTGAAACTTCCCCCAGCGCTTATCGATTGTGGACCGGGGCCATGGGCGGGTCGATGTATTTTTTGGTCGAGAATCGACAGAAAACGGGATTTGATTCCTACCTGCCCGGCGAGGGTCTGCTGATATGGCACGTGGACGAGAACGCCCCCGCTCCCAACGACTACCAGTGGTGTCCGGGGGATCCGGCAACTCCGCATTATCGATGTGCACTGGAGCAGGCAGACGGAGAATGGGAGTTGGAGGCGTGTCCCGGATACAGCAATGATGGGGACATAAGCGACCCGTTTCCGGGTTGGCTAGACAAGAGAGCCTTTGACGATAGCACAACGCCCAGCTCGCGGGATTACTACGACAATTCCACCAAGGTGGCGGTCTGGAATGTCTCCGATTCAGACTCGGTCATGTATGCTAACTTCGACATCGACTGGTCCAGGCCTTGCATCGTTCTGGACGATTTTACGGTTGACGATCTGATCGGAGGAGACGGCGACGGCAGGCCGGAACCGGGGGAGACGGTCAGGCTTTATTTCACGTTCACTAATTTATGGTTGCCTTCAAGTGGAACTGAGGTGACCGTGTCTGCGGATACTGCCGGAATAAACTTTACCGATGATTACTCCTATCTCGGGTACATGGGCACGGGTCAATCCCAGAACAATAACTCTGATCCTGTGGAGTTTACCGTAGATCCCGACTTCCCCGGCAGACCGACTATCTTCACCCTGCACGTGGAAGGCAATGGGGGTGACTACGTGGTTGAGTACGATCAGGAGGTCTGGGCCGGAAGGGCGGAGATTCTCATAGTCGACGACGCCGGAGGCTACCAGAGCTATTATGCTGGCGCGCTGGACTCTCTGAGACAGATCTATGACATCTGGGAGGCCTACGGCAAGGTTGATCCGGATTTCTCATTTACGGCATACAAATACATAACCTGGTATACGGGAGATCACCAGACCGATCTATTCACCCAGGCTCAGGCAGAAAGCCTGATGAGCTTTCTGGATAATGGCGGCAGACTGTTTATGACCAGCCAGGACGCCGTGGAGGTTCTGTCCGGTTCGGTTGAGCCCTGGGCTGAAACATTCTTAACAGACTACTTGCACTTAGGATACAACGGAAACAACTCTAAGTACCTGGTGGTTGGCCGCGCTGGCGATGCCGTGGGAGATACTTTGTACATTTATCCGAATTATGAGGTTTCCAATCAAAGTTCCAAGGACAACTTGATCCCAGACTCCGAGTCCGATACGGTCCTGTATTATACTGTAGGCGGAGCTGGCCATTGGTGGGATCCGTCGGAGTTGATCGCCGGGAGTAAATTCCAAAACGATATCTTCAAGGTGGTGGTGTTCGGCTTCGGATTCGAGTCCATGCGGAACGACGGCGGGTATTTCCAGGGGCAGTACACCAGCCCCCAGAAATTCGTAATGCAAAGGGTGTTGGATTGGATGAAACTTCCCGGACCGACCATCTATGTGATGTCTCCAAACGGAGGAGAGACCTGGTTCATAGGTGACTCGGCGGATATCACCTGGGAATCCATTTCCTTTGATGACAACGTCAAGATCGAATATTCGACCAATGCCGGGCTTGACTGGACGACCATCGCCGACAACACCGAAAACGATGGCATCTATACGCTGGAAGTTCCTGATACCCCCTCAGAAAGCTGTCTGGTCATAATCTCGGATGCGAGCGACGGAAGTCCCGCGGATACCAGCGACGACTATTTCCGCATCGTCGACTACGTGGCTGGCGACGCCAACGGAGACGGGACGGTAAGTGCCGGAGACATAGTTTTCCTGATCAGCTATCTGTACAGGAACGGACCTGCTCCACAGCCCATGGCGGCTGGAGATGCCAACAACAGTTGCGAGGTCGAGGCCGGCGACATTGTTTATCTGATCAGTTATCTGTATAGAAACGGCCCCCCGCCTTTGCCGGGATGTGCCTAAGGGAGTGGGCGCGGATGATTGACTCTGAGATGGAAAGATAATGCGTGGTTAAGGGAGGCTGGGTAGGACCGTCCAGCCTCTTTTTTGTAAAAGGAGTCATCCCCCTTCAAAAGCAGGATAGAATCCACGGATCAAGCAAGTAAAGGGTCAGACCGATCTTCTGTAAATGCAAGATGTCAGGGTCAAACGGAGGCTCTGGCGATCAGACTGTTGGAGTGACAATCTGAGCAGGAATGACAATGAAGAGTCCAAGATTATTCGGGTTCGTCCTTATCTTCTTCTTGATGATCGGCATTTCTGGATCGAGTTCGAGCCAGAAAGTTCCCGATCCCGCGGCTAATATGGGTTCGAATTGCTGGACTGCCGGGAAGACCTCAGTCTCCGATCTATCTCTTGAGGAGAAGAAGAAGCTTCTGGGTCTGAAGCTTCCTCCCGGGTATTGGCAGTGGCGGGAAAAAGCCGAAAGGCTGGAGGTTCCCAAAGGGGTGACGTATCCCACCCGTTTTGACTGGCGCGATTCCAGTGGGGTCACCCCGGCCAAATCTCAGGCAGACTGCGGAAGTTGCTGGGATTTTTGTGCTGTGGGAGCCCTGGAAGCAATGTTGAAAATCCACGGCGAGGTGGAGATGGACTTATCGGAGCAACAGGTTCTTTCGTGTAAGACTTACGGCACCGGCTGCGACGGAGCTTACCCGGAGCTGGCCTATCAACTCTTCAAAAATCCTGGGTCGGCAAAAGAGGAGTGCATGCCATATCAAGCTGACCATTGGGTCCCCTGCGTCCAGGACTCTTGCGAGAAATGGGCGAAGATCTCGCAATGGACTGCGGTATGCGAGGGTCCCAACATCGACGCGATCAAGAACGCCATCTACAACTACGGACCGGTATCAACGCTGATGGCAGTGGGGGAGACATTCTACTACTATAGCAGCGGCTGCTACGATGATCACTACTTCGGCCTCAACCATTGCGTCCTGCTGGTTGGCTGGGACGATACGCTTTGTGGTGGTGCGTGGATAGGAAAAAATAGCTGGGGCCAGGGTTGGGGCATAGACGGATTTTTCTACATAAAGCGAGAGGTTTGCCAGATAGGTACTGGCACGGATCTCGCACATTACGTCTTCCACCGACCACTGGTCCGGTGGGAGAGTTATGGAGTGGATGATTCCCCTCCCGGAGGAAACGGGGATGGCAGGCCCCAACGGGGGGAGACGGTCAGCATCAATTTTACATTGAAAAATGTGTGGTCTCCTCTGGGAGGAGTTGAGGTGACGGTCGGTCCGGATACCGCAGGCATAGTAATTACTGACGATTATACCTATTTAGGAGACATGGGTTCCAAGGATATTCTGGACAACTCTCTGGACCCTATGGAGTTTTACGTCCCGGACAATTTCCCGCCCACGAGAGTTCAGTTTACCTTCCACGCTTCCGGCGATTCGGGAGGCGGGGTGATATACACTGCAGACACCACATTCGAGCTCTGGGTAGGAGATGCTGAGATCCTGGTTGTAGACGATGATGCCGGATCAGCCCGGGATTACTCCGGCTATTATGTCGCAGCTATGGATTCTCTGCAAGAGGTTTATGATCTCTGGGATACCGGGACCAGAGCGAATCCAGATTTCTCCTTCAGCCAATACAAATATGTTATCTGGTATACAGGTGATCACAAGACTGATCTGTTTAGCCAAGCTCAGGTGGAAAGCCTGATGAGTTTCCTGGACAACGGAGGCAATCTGTTCCTAACCAGCCAAGATGCTGCGGAGGTGCTTTCAGCGTCGGCTGATCCTTGGGATCAGACTTTCTTAGCCGATTATCTACACGGTGGCTACGATGGGGATAATCCCAGATTTCTGGTGGTTGGAAACGACGAGGACGAGATCGGCGAGGCTCTCTATATCTACCCCAACTACGAGGTTGCCAACCAGACCTCGAAAGATAACTTGGTTCCCGATTCTCTCGCAGATACCGTCCTGTTCTATGCCTATCGTAACGGTACCGACTGGTGGTATCCCTCCGATTCTTTAGCTGGAATCAAGTTTCAGAATGACACCTTCAAGGTGGTTGTTTTCGGATTTGGATTGGAGTCCATAAAAGCAGACGGCGGAGATTTTCACAACCAGTACTGCAGCACACCGCATTCGATCATAGGCGTCGTATTGGATTGGTTTAGGACTCCATCTTACGTGCCCGGCGACGCCAACGGAAATCAGGAGGTGGAAACGGGAGACATCGTATACCTGATCACCTATCTTTACAGAGGGGGGCCCCCTCCCGATCCTATGGCCTCTGGGGACGCTAATGGAAACTGCGCGGTGCAGGCAGGAGACGTGGTTTACCTTATCGGCTATCTGTTTAAGAACGGCCCCCCGCCTTTGATGGGTTGCGCCTAAGGCTATATCTTAGATTGGACTGGAGGAAGTCAAGGGAAGTCCTTAAGGGTCAGGCAAACAAGTAAAGGAGAATCCAAAATGAAGCGTCCGAAAATTCTCAATCTTATTTTTCTCATGCTTTTTGCAACCGGTTTCCTGGTTTTGGGTCGCAGTGCCGATCCCTTGAAGGCTCAAGAAAGCGGATGTAATTGGACTGCTGGCAAAACATCCGTTTCAGACCTCTCTCACGAGGAAAAACAAAACCTTTTAGGTTTTGTTGTCCCTGACTGGTACAAGGAATGGTGGGAGAAGGCGGACAAGCTGAGAGCGCCTGCGGGAGCAAAGTTCGATCCGGTCTTTGACTGGCGGGTACACCAGGGCCCTTATGGAACAACCGGGGTCACTCCGGTTACCGATCAGGGCCAATGCGGCTCGTGCTGGGCGTTTGCGGGCGTGGCACATTTGGAGTCAATGGTAAAGATCTACGGCGAGGTGGAGATGGACCTTTCCGAACAGCAGGTGGTCTCCTGTGTCACTCCAGAGCACGGCTGCAGTGGGTGGTATACCACCGCGGCTTATGACTACTTCAGGAATGTCGGCCTGGTGGACGAGCAGTGCATGCCCTATCATGCCAATGATACCGACCCCTGCTACTGGTCGGACCCGTGTGAGAAGTGGGCCAAAATCAGCGGATACACCCCGGTATCCAATGATGTCAACTCCATTAAAAGCGCCCTGCTTGCCGGACCGGTGAAATCGAGCATGGCAGTCGAAGATACCTTCATGTCCTACACCGGGGGATGCTACGATAAACCGTACTTCGGTACCAACCACGCGGTTCTGATCGTGGGCTGGGACGACAATATGTGTGACGGCGACGGCGCCTGGATAGTTAAGAACAGCTGGGGGCCGGGTTGGGGAGAAGACGGGTTTTTCTACATCAAGTACGGCTGCTGCCAAATCGGCTCCTACGTTTATCAGATAAACTACGTCTTCCACCGACCATATGTTCGCTTTGATGATTTCGGGACAAACGATGAAACAGGAGGCAACGGGGATGGCAGGCCCCAGCCGGGAGAGACGGTTCGTCTGGATTTCGCCCTCAAGAACCTCTGGTCTCCGCTGGGCCAGGTTGATGTCACCGTCACTGCAGACACCGAAGGCATAGTGATAACCGATGCCCAGTCTTATTTGGGAGACATGAATTCTAAAGACGTGCTGGATAATTCGCTTGACCCGATGGAATTCTACATACCGGGCAATTTCCCCACCAGGAGAGTCTGCTTCAGCTTCCAGGTCTCAGGCGATTCCGGCTCAGGAGTGACGTACACAGCAGACACAACGGTGGAGATCTGGGTAGGAAACGCTGATATCCTCATCGTGGACGACGATGCCGGCTCGGCTCAAGATTACTCAAGCTATTACGTTGCCACCATGGACTCGCTTCAGGAGGTCTATGATCTGTGGGATACTGAGAGCAGAGCGGATCCGGACTTCTCCTTTAACAAATACAAGCATCTAATCTGGTTCACCGGGGATCACAAGACTGACCTTTTCACTCAGGCTCAGGTTGAAAGCCTGATGAGCTTTTTGGACCACGGCGGTAATCTCTTCTTGACCAGCCAGGACGCGGTGGAGATTCTTTCGACCTCCTCCGACCCTTGGGATCAGACGTTTCTGACCGACTATCTGCAGGTCGGGTACGGAGGAACCTGCGGCAGACGCCTGGTGGCGGGACACCCGGAAGATGACATTGGTGAAGATCTTTACATTTATCCCAACTACGAAGTAGCAAATCAAGACTCCAAGGATAACTTAGTTCCGGACTCCGAAGCTGACACCGCGTTGCTATACACCATAGCAACCAGCGAAGGGTGGTGGGCTCCCACAGACTCAGTGGCCGGCACGAAATTCGGCAATGACATTTTCAAGGTGGTCGTGTTTGGATTTGGGCTCGAATCCATAAGGTCAGACGGAGGGGAGTTCCACCAGCAATATACCGCCAAGCCGCACGTGGTCATTCAGAAAGTGCTGGAGTGGTTCAAGGCCACGCCCTATGAGCCCGGCGATGTTAATGGAGACCAGGTGGTCAACGCGGGAGACATAGTCTCCCTCCTTAGTTATCTTTACCGAACTGGAGCCGCTCCCGACCCTTTGGCAGCCGGGGATGCCAACGGAGACTGCATGGTTAGCGCCGGAGATGTGGTTTATCTCATCACTTACCTGTACAGAAACGGTCCTCCGCCCCAGCCGGGATGCGCTTAAAAGAGAAGCTAAGTATCTTTTCGGGTTGCAGGAACAATAACCGTTTGCGTGCTTCACCACTCGGTTAACGGTGAGATTTTGAAAAGGTCCAGACTGCATGCTGTCAGGCGGGAATGATTAGGCCCAAATAGTGGATTCAAGATAGATCCGGTCTCTGAAATCCAGATGCCTTTGGGGAGAAAGAGAGCCACCTCGTAGGCTCTTGCGTCAACAGCGGAAACCGGTTTGGGTAACATATACTCCAAGTGCAGGCTTCATGGATGCCCCGGATGCTGGATATAGGGTCCGGTCGTACTTTGAGCCAGCCAAAAGATTATGAAGGAAAAGAAGGAGGAGATATGTGTTTTTGGATAAGAAAATTCATCTGCTCGGTATGCCTTGCCTGGCTCTCTCTGGCCTTTGGTGCCGACCTGTGGGCGGTCTCCCTCTCACCCGAACTTGTGGAGAGACTCCGGGCGGAGGGAAGGCTGGAGGAGTGGATAGGGCGGGCAGATCTGGCCAGACAGAAGGGGGTATGGCAGCCCAATCCCATTCCACCTCTCAGAAAGGGTGGAAAGATGGGTCAGGTTGATACCACAAAAGCCATAGTCATCCTGGTGGATTTCAATGATAATCAACACTCGCGCACAACCGGAGAATTCGACACCCTCCTTTTCAGCAAGGGATTCGTGGTCTCGACCGGAAGCATGAGGGACTTTTATTGGGAGAACTCTTATCAGACCTTCGAGCTGATAGGGGACGTCGCCGGATGGTTCCGGATGCCGCAGGATTACAGCTACTACACCTACGGCGAGAGCGGCTTTGGTCCCTATCCCAACAATGCTCAGAGGATGGTGGAAGATGCAGTAAACGCGGCTGATTCAGTGGTGAACTTCGCTGATTATGATGGCGACGGAAACGGCTTTGTGGATGCCCTCTTCGTGGTGCACTCCGGGCTCGGAGCGGAGGAAACCGGGAGCGGCTGGCAGATTTGGTCCCACAGATGGGTCACCAGCGAATATGTCTTCCTGGATGGAGTGATAGTGTACGATTATTCCACTGAGCCGGAGATACGCATCGGCACCGGTTTGGTTGACATGGGTGTCTTCTGCCACGAATTCGGTCATGTTCTGGGGCTCCCCGACTTCTACGACTACGACTACAGCTCAGAGGGTCTGGGAGACTGGACCTTGATGGCTGGAGGGTCCTGGAACAACAGTGGCAGAACCCCCGCTCATTTCGACGCCTGGGGCAAGAAAACCCTGGGATGGACGACGGTCAATGTTGTGACGTCGAACCAGACAGATGTTGAGATCCTGCAGGCTGAGACTGCCCCTTTCTGCTATCGACTGTGGACTTCCGGCAGCCTGGGAGACGAGTATTTCCTGGTCGAGAACAGACAAAAGACAGGCTTCGACAGGTACATCCCCGGTCACGGCCTCCTGATATATCACGTAGATGAGAACACTTTCGGCAACAGCCATGAATGGTGCCCCGGAGATTCTCCGGTGGAGCACTACATGGTGGCTCTGGAGCAGGCAGACGGCCAGTTCGAGTTGGAGGGTTGCTACGGCTACGGCAACCAGGGAGACTCACGCGACCCGTTTCCGGGGACTTGGGACAAGAGAGCTTTCGACGATACCACCGGGACGAGCTCACGCCATTACTCCGACAGTTCCACGCAGGTAGCGGTCTGGAACGTATCCGACTCGGACTCGGTCATGTATGCTAACTTGGACGTGACCTGGTCCCGACCCTGTCTGCTCTTGGACGAGTTTACCATGGATGACTTAGCCGGCGGAAACGGTAATGGTCGTCCCGAAGAGGGAGAGACCGTAAGGTTGTACTTTACTGTCTCCAATATTTGGCTCCCGCTCGATGGCGCCAGCGTGACCGCCTCTGCCGATGCAGCGGGAATCACTTTTACCGACGATTACGCATATTTAGGTGACATCGAAACCGGGGGGTCAGCCGATAACTACTCTGATCCGTTGGAGTTTGTGGTGGATTCGTTGTTTGTCGCAAAACCGGTTATCTTCACCCTTCATGTAGAAGGGAACGTCGGTTCCTACAGCCATGATTTTAGTGTAAGGGTCGCAGTCGGAACAGCCCGGATTCTTATCGCCGATGATGACTCGGGCTCCGCCGAAGACTACCTGAGCTACTACACTGCGGCCCTGGATTCCCTGAACTACATCTATGACGTCTGGGACACACAGAATAAAGGAGAACCAGACTTCTCCTTCAACGATTACAGGTACCTGATCTGGTTTACCGGCGATCACAAGACCTCCATGTTTAACCAGGCCCAGGTTGAGAGCTTGATGAGCTTCCTGGATAACGGAGGCGGACTGTTTCTAACTAGCCAGGATGCGGCGGAGATCTTGTCCGGTTCCATCAATCCCTGGGATACCTTATTCCTGAGGGACTATCTGCACGTGTCATATGCTGGAGACTGCTCCAGGCATCTGGTGGGAGCTTATCCCGGAGATGAGGTGGGAGACGACTTATGGATTTTCCCAGGCAACACGCCGGGGGCCAACAACCAGACATCCAAGGACAACCTCGTACCCGATTCTCTTGCGGACACGGTTCTGGTTTACGCGGAAATCGGATTTGTCCCCACCGATTCTGTGGCCGCCACGAAATTTGCCGGTGACTACAAGGTGGTCTTCTTTGGATTCGGTTTTGAAGCAATCAATTCAAGCGGAGATTACTTCCACGGGCACTGGCTCAGCAAGCCTGACTTGGTCATGCAAAAGGTTCTCGCTTGGCTCAAGACGCCTTTGCATTATGTTGCCGGGGATGCCGATGGAAACCAGACGGTGAACGCTGGAGACATAGTCTATCTTATAAACTACCTATTCAGAGACGGTCCTGCTCCCGATCCCCTGGAAGCGGGAGATGCTAACGGGAATTGCGTGCTCGAGGCTGGTGACATTGTCTATCTAATTAGCTATCTCTTCAGAGGTGGTCCACCACCTGAGCCCGGATGCGCATAGGCCAAGATTCCGCGATTTTGGACGAGTGGGAGGAATATCGGTTCACCGCCTTGATTCACAAGAAGACTGCAAGCGTAAGCTGAACCGTACTAGGAAGTTGTCCCGGTATCTTTTGTCCGCACGTAGCTCATGATACAACCACGAAAAGCTCGTCTTGACTCCAGGTGATAGTCCTAGGCCCAAGGTAGTTAGTAGGTCAAGATAACTTCAAGGATTAAAAGGATGGCAAAGCGGGGCACCGGTAGGGAGAGCAGTACGGGATTGTTCAGCAAACAGGACTAATAAGGTCAACGTAGTATTTCTTGCGACTCGACGCCAGGCTGACTCATTATCCGTCGCGACAAGGGTTTTATGCAACCCGAAACTAGTAGGAACGTGATCCCGGAAAGGAGGAGATATGCGATCTCATGGAAAGAGCATTATCCTTGTCCTGTGTCTCTTCGTCCTCTCTTCTCTGACCGGTACGCCGCTGTGGGCGGTTTCTCTCTCACCGGAATTGGTGGATAAGCTCAAAGAGGAAGGAAGACTTCAGGAGTGGGCGGTAAAGGCAGATTCAGCCCGGCAGAGAGGCGTTTGGCAGGCCAACGCCAATCCCCCTCTTGCCGCAAAGAGAGCTTTCACCGCTGTGGACGCAATTGACACGGTTATGGCTGTAGTCATCATGGTCGATTTCGACGATAAAATCCATAGCCGCTCCACCAGCGAATTCGACAATCTCCTTTTCAGCAAGGGATTCGTTCTGCCAACCGGCAGCATGAGGGACTTTTTCTGGGAGAATTCCTACGGAACTTTTGAGGTGATCGGAGACGTAATGGGTTGGTATCGTATGCCTCAAGACTACGTCTACTATACTTGCACGTACGGAGAGAACGGGTTCGGGCCATATCCGTACAATGCACAAAAGTTAGTGGAGGATGCGGTAAACGCCGCCGATCCTTACGTGAATTTCGCGGACTACGATCGGGATGGAAATGGCTTCGTGGATGCTTTGTTTGTGGTTCACGCAGGACCCGGGGCAGAGGAAAACGGTAACCCTTGCGATATCTGGTCGCATCGTTGGGTCACCAACGGGTACGTGTACGTCGACGGAGTGAGGGTGTACGACTATTCCATGGAGCCGGAGATACGTGCCGGTGGCTCTCTGGTCGACATCGGGGTGTTCTGTCACGAATTCGGTCATATGCTTGGGCTCCCCGATCTTTATGACACCGACTACAGCTCATCGGGTTTGGGCAGGTGGTCGTTGATGGCCGGCGGCTCCTGGAATAACGGTGGGAGAACCCCGGCTCATTTCGATGCCTGGTCTAAATCGAAGCTTGGCTTTTCCACCCCCGTACAACTATCATCCAACCAGACTGACGTCGAGATCCTTCAAGCCGAGACCTCTCCTGTTTCTTATCGGCTCTGGACTTCAGGCTCGGGCGGGTCGCAGTACTTTCTACTGGAAAACAGACAGAGAATCGGCTTCGACAGTTACTTGCCCGGCGATGGTTTACTGATCTATCACGTGGATGAAACCAAAACCGGGAACAGCCAGGAGTGGTGTCCCGGAGGTACCGCTTACCAACACTATAAGGTGGCTCTGGAGCAAGCGGACGGTTCCTTTGGACTGGAAGGATGTTACGGCTCGGCGGACAACGGTAACAGCAGCGATCCTTTCCCCGGATATCAGAATAAGAGAAGTTTCGATGACACCACCTACCCCGGTTCCCGCAACTATTACGACAGTCCCACTCAGGTTGCCGTCTGGAACGTTTCGGATTCGGATTCCGCTATGTACGCCAACCTGGATGTCACCTGGTCCCGGCCAGCACTAGCTCTGGACGAATTCACCTTAGATGACTTGTCCGGAGGAGACGGAGACGGAAAACCTGAAGCCGGGGAAACCGTCAGGCTATACTTCACCATCTCAAACCTCTGGCTGCCTCTCAGCGGTGCCACGGTCATCGCCTCTGCCAACGCCAGTGGCATAAATTTCACCGACGATTACGCTTACCTGGGCGAGATTGGAACGGGCGGCTCTGCCAACAACTATGGTGATCCGGTCGAGTTTGTGGTGGCTTCGCCATTCCCCGGAAAACCGGTGACCTTCGCTCTTCACGTGGAGGGGAACCATGGCTCCTATGCCCATGACTTTGACCTGGAAGTGGCGGTAGGAAATGCCGAGATTCTGATCGTTGACGATGATTCCGGGTCGGCACAGGATTATCTGGCTTACTACACCACCTCTCTCGACTCGCTGAACCAGATCTATGATATCTGGGATACGCAGAACAAAGGAGAGCCAGAATTCTCTTTTAGGAACTACAACTACATGATATGGTTCACCGGCGATCACAAAACCTCTTTTTTCAATCAGGCGCAGGTGGAGAGCTTGATGAGTTTTCTGGATAATGGAGGCGGGCTATTCCTGACCAGCCAGGACGCAGCAGAGGTTCTTTCCAGTTCCTCCAATGCATCCGATACGCTCTTCCTGAGAAACTACCTGCACGTGAGATACGGCGGAAACTGCTATCGCCATCTGGTGGCTGGCCAAACTGGCGACGAGGTGGGAGACGATCTCTGGATTTACCCTGGGAGTACGCCCGGAGCTAATAACCAGACCTCCAAGGATCATCTGATTCCCGATTCCGCGTCAGACACTGTCTTGACGTACGCGGGAGTTGGTTTTGCGCCTACCGATTCGGTTGCCGCAATTAAGTTCCAAGGCGATTACAGGTTGGTTTTCTTTGGATTCGGGTTTGAGGCCATCAACTCAAGTGGTAACTACTTCCATGGTCACTGGCTCAGCAAGCCCGAGTCGGTGATGCAAAGGGTGCTCGATTGGCTGAAAGGGTCTGAAGGTTACCTTGCCGGCGATGCTAACGGAGATGAGATGGTGACCGCAGGAGATGTCGTCTATCTCATCAGTTATCTTTACAGGGGCGGCCCGGCTCCGGAGCCCCTGGCCGCGGGAGATTCAAACGCCGATTGCACGGTTACCGCAGGAGACGTGGTCTATCTGATCAGTTACCTGTACCGAGGCGGTTCGCAGCCGCAGCAAGGATGTGTGCAGTAAAAACCTGGTTACGTTAAAAAGGTCGACGCATACTTGAGCGAGTGCCTCATAAATCAGGTAACTGCATGTACGCTAAAGAAGGCACCGCGATAGCCCCCTGGTGCCTTTTTCACAACCAGCGCTGGCCAACTGACCGTCCGATATTCCCACCTTCGGTGTTCAGGCAAAGCAGAAACCGTAGTCTCGATTCCCGACCCAAGCTCCCCAGGCTGAATGATCACCACCTTTGTGGTAGTCACCCTCCTCATTTCCTTCCTCAAATCTTCGACCTCCCACCCCTGCTCCTGCACGACTTCACACCAAGCCCAGCTGGGTGCTATGTGCCCGTAAAGCACACCAGCAAAAGGCTTTTCTGTTGACAAGCTTTTTCTTTGATGTTACTTTAGAGAAAAACCTGGAGGAAAATTGAAAGTTGTTCTGCAAAGAGTAAAGGAGGCTAAGGTTACAGTCGAGAACGAAGTTGTGGGGCAGATTCAGAGGGGTTTGGTACTTTTGGTGGGAGCAAAGACGGGCGATACAGAACAAGATGTCAAGTACCTCGCGGACAAGTGCGTTAACTTGAGAATCTTCGAGGATGATGAAAAGAAGATGAATCTGTCCGCCCTGGACGTGAAAGCAGAGGTTCTGGTGATCTCGCAGTTCACCCTGTATGGGGACACCAGCAAAGGCAGACGTCCCAGCTTTACCGGCACCCTCGCACCGGAGGAGGCAGAGAAACTGTATCAGAAATTTATCGAAGAGGTGAAAGCCACTGGTATCAAAGCCGAAAGCGGCGTATTCGGTGCAAAGATGCTGGTGGACATCGCTAACTGGGGACCGGTAACTTTTATCCTTGAAAGCAGATAGATCAAAGCTTTGAAAAGTATACCACTGGTGGCGGATTTATGAAAAAAACGGCTCAATCAATCAAAGATAAAGGCATAGCTGAGCTTCTGGGAGAAAGGAAGCTGGTGCTGGCATCCGGCTCGCCAAGAAGAGCACAGATCTTGAAAAGGGAAAAAGTCGAGTTCGAAATAAGGAGACCTGCGGATATCAGCGAAGAAAGTCTGTCTTCTGACCCGGTCGAACACGTGTTATCGGTTTCCCGGAAAAAGGCAACCAGCGTTTCCGATCAACTTGAAGATGCCATAGTCCTGGGCGCGGATACAATCGTAGTGCTGGATGGAGTGATCATGGGAAAACCTCGGCACAAAAAAGAAGCTTTCTCCATATTGAAGAAGTTGAGCGGAAGGACACATAAGGTCTACACAGGAATAACTCTGGTTAACAAGTACAACCGGAAGATGCTCTCGGGTTATGACGTCACAGACGTAAAATTCAACCAATTGGAAGACGGAAAGATTCTCGCGTATATTGATACCGAAGAATCGATGGATAAGGCCGGTGCCTATGGAATTCAAGGCATGGGCGGATTCTTAATCGAAAGTATCCAAGGAAGTCTGGACAACGTGATTGGTCTACCCACGGAGAAGCTCAAAGAAGTGTTGGGTCGAATCATCTGAATTCACAAAGGAGTTGGTGAAAGCTTGAACCAGAAGAAAGTGTTGTTCGATTTCGGTGACGAGGACAAGGAAAACCCGATCGGCTCGCTGTTGCGCTATGCTCGGGAGAAAAGGAATCTCGACATCGATGAGATAGCAGAGACCCTCAAGGTCCGTCGGGATTATCTGGTGGCAATGGAGGAGGGTCGGTTTGATCTCTTGCCCGCCAGGTTTTACAGACGGTCGTTTTTGAAAGCCTACGCCGAATACTTGAAGCTGGACGCAGGTAATCTTCTAAAGATGTTAGAGGAGCAGGAGAAGCGCTCCAGAAAAGCCAAGGATAGGCCGCCACCCGGAATTAGGCCTGGTGCTGAGGAATCCGTAGAAAAAGAAAAAACCGTGCAGGAAAAACCCGTACACAAGGCTGACATGCCCCCCAAGCCGCCTTCGAAAGAGAGTGCGGTCGGTTATTTCTTCTCCGTTTTTCTCGGGCTCCTGGTGGGTGCCGCATGCTTAATATTCCTGTTTGGCCTGGGTGTAAAAAAGGAACAAAAGCCGCCTGCCGTCCTGGCTGCGGCTGAGCCTGAGAGTGTCACGGTGGCGCCCGAGCCACCCGACACCATAGAGCTTTTTATGAACCTTCTGGACGAGAAAATCGGTACAGCCCCGGAGATGACTCTGCGGATAGAGGCGGCAGGAAGAAGTTGGATGGCGGTGGTTGCTGACCGAAGGGAGCTTTTCACCGGCTATATCAATCAGAGCATGAACGTGGAGTTCAAGGCGACAGATCGTTTCTCCATAAACGTGGGCGTCAACGAAGGGCTTAGGGCTTGGCTTAACGGGTTCGAACTGATTCCCATTGAATGGGGAGTCACCTATCTGAACCGGGAAAACTTCAAGGAATTCATCCCCACAGATAATGCCAACGAGATAGTTCGAGCTTACGAATCAGATGACGAGAGACCTTCTCCTTAGAATGGCTCCATAAGCTCAATGGTCCCCGCCGGAGTTCAAAAGAAAAAGAGATTCAAAGAGATCGGTTTGGTGACCTAAATACGCGAGGTTGCTCCCAGTTTAGCATCCAAGGAAGGTCCTTATGCTTAAGCACTGGCAAATCGGGCTTGTATTGATACTCTTGTTTTGTCTTATTTTCAACTGCTCTAAGTCGACCCGGAATGAGAATGACGAGGTTATCAAAGAACCTCCTCCGGTGAGTTCTACGCCCAAGGATAATGAAGAAGCAGAACTCATGGCACTGTGTCTATCAGGTGAGCTGGTAGCGCCGGACAGTCTGTACGATCGGATACTGAACGACCTGGCAGATATTCGCGCGAGTTTCGGCGACACAATTGAAGCGGTAACCCTAATTGAATTCCGAGCGCCCTGGGTGGCAGGTTGCGTAATGATCGGTTTTGACGATACCACGTTTCAACAAATTCTCGATGGCCAGTACCATGCTTGGGACACCCTCAATGAACAGTATCAGGTTATCCAGATGCATACTATGCCCATCGGCGGTAGCGGTGCTGTATTGCTTATTTTTGCGGGACGCCTGCATCCCCGGCGTTTAGCGGAAATCTATGCACCGCTGCCCGGTGTGCGGACCACTCATCCTAACGGCATAATCGGAGATTGTCCCAATGTTTACGCCAGAGACACAGAAGACGAGCTCACCTATCTATTTCGAAATGCCTGGGGGGATTGCCCATCAGGCTGTATTTATAGCGAGTACTGCTATTTCGTTTTCGAGGGTGCCCAACCCCGACTGGTGGGACACTGGCCGGCATACCAGGGAGTGGAGGCGCCAGACTGGTGGGAAGAGGCCAGACTAAACAAGGAGCACTACTGCGATTAATATGCTGCTCGGTCCAGCCACACCAAATCATTATCTTCTGATGGCCCTGTCTTAGCGGTTTTTCCAAGCGCAGTCACCGCGTGTTCCTCCAGAGTACGAAACAGGAGTCCAAAATGAAAAAGTTCACCTCTTCGGTATTGTTGTCATGTGTCCTTGTCATCTGTCTGTTCTCGTTTTACTGTGGCAAGAGCCCCAAAGAACCCATTGACCTGGAGGCATTCCGCGCCTCCGGCAACGACTGGACGGTCAGGCAAGATACCGTTCCTGACGGTGGGATTATCCGGCTGCACCACGACAAGTGGCTGATGTATTTTGTCCACTGGCGGCCGCTGACCAAGGAAAAGGAGAATCTTTCTTGGGAATATGTCCGGAATCTGATGCTCAACTTCTGGGGAGAGAACATGCCCTTCACCCTGGAAGATACCGTGGGGGAAATGGAGGTCGCAGGCCACAAGGCGTATTTTGTGGATGGCACCATAGACGAAGGAGCCATACAAAGCAGGTTCATCGTCTGGAACTGCCCGGAGACGGAGAGACAGTTTATCGCCGACTGTAATGTCAATCTCAGAAGAGGTACACCGCCGGAGCTCTTTGACCTGCAAAACGATATCACCTTGTCGGTCAGTTGTCACGGAACGGCCAGCGTTCAAAAGCACCCCTTGTTGACCCAGGCTTATGAGTCGAGATTGTACGGCCTTTCGTTTCTCATTCCCGAAAACTGGCGCACCAGCGAATACCTGGACACCGATTGGTTCCCCGACGGGCTGAACAGGACGAACGGTACGCTGTGGACTCTTTTGACTGATTCGGAGAAGTATATCGAGCTTAGATGGGATGACCGCAAGAAGGAGATTTCCCTGCAGCTATTCGGTCAGTATGTTGGGCAGATTGAACGCGATTCTGTCGTTTCCAAAGCCATCTCGAGAATCAGGGACACGAGGGTTAAGGGGATTGTTGAAAGGAAAGGATGCATGGTGGGACACGGAAGCTTCGAATATAGTCTCAGTGCAGGCGGTCGGGAGGTAAGAAAGCCTTTCATGTTCAGAGCATTTCTCTGGAATCGTGGAGACAGGACCTATTTTCTCTTAGCCTCTATAGTTTCTTTGGATGAATTCTGGGGGCTTCCTGTTGATCTTACTCCCTCAGATGAGATCTTTGACCGATTCGTTCGAGATGAAGTTCTGGCCAACACCAGGGTTGTTGACAAGCGCTGTCTCAAATAGAAAAACAGGATCACAGCCGGCATAAATTCAGAGTCCAAAGGACTTGTGGTTTTCTCCCAAAAGACGGATCGAAACCCGAACCGGAGGTGGCCATGAGGAGGACGGTTGTTGGAAAAGGGCGACTCATCTTCCTGCCCTTGTGCATCGGGTTGGCTTTGTGGTGGTGTGCGGACGCGCTGGCACAGTTTGACAAAATCTCCATCAGTCTCAGCGGGGGAGCTGGATACCTGCCACTTAATGATTGGGAGGATTTTGCAACAAACATTTCATCCAGTCATTTTGAGAAAGACAAATTCGGCACCTATTCTGAATTGCGCGTAGCTTATCATCTAGCCGGGAAACACGCTATAGCGCCGAATGTAGAGAACATAAACACTTCTGCGTTCCTGCATATTGCAGATGCGTTGACCGGACCTTTCGGAGACACTTCGGGATATGCTTCTTCTGTCATCGAATGGGACTTCTCAGCCGTCCCAGTCGGTCTCTCCTATGAATTTTATCCCATAGGGTGGGAAGAAAAGGTTACCCCGTTCCTGGGGGCAGGTGCGTCGTATTTCTTCAGCAAGCTCGAGTTTAAATCCTACTTCTTGCACGACGGACGCTTTGCTGATCTGAGCTCAGAAGGGGTCCGTGATGGAGAGGGGTACGGATTACATCTTTACGTTGGGGTGCAGTCCAGGCTCACGGAACATCTGCTTATCTTTTCGCGACTGAGGGGACGATATTCGGACGGGATGGTTTTCACGGACAAGCAGGAAGCCGTAAAGGTGGAATTCACCGGATTCGATTTAACCCTCGGCTTGGGCTGGAGATTTTAGGCTTCCTTTTATGACATCAAGAAGCGGAATATGAGCCAAGAAAAGGAAGATGCTCTCTAAAATTAACAGGTTAGGTGCAAGAGTGCGACAGCCTTCTGAGATGAGACGATACTATTATAGGTCTGGCAAGCTTCTCTTGTAGGCTGAACAATCAGCTTTATCCCCTTTGATTTGATCAATTTCTCCGTGTCGGGCAAAATCCTCATCAATCCGGGATTTCCTATCCCCACAACGATCACTTCCGGCTTATAATCGAGCACATCTTCCAGGTCATCTATAGACAGCTGGTGACCGTCACTCCTCCACCATTCACCCTTTACCCGGTCGGGGTAGATTATCACGTCTGAGGTATATCTTTTGCCGTCAATTATTATTTCCCCGAAATCGTACGAATCTATCATTTTCCCTTCCTCTGGAAAAGCAGCAGCTGTCGTCTTAAAGATAAGTCCTCGGTGCCGACGAGAAAAGGAAAAAGACAGACCGATTTTTCTATCTTTCCCGTCCCTCGCAGGCTTAAGCCTGCGGCTATCGCTCGCCTTTTCCGCCGAAGGACAAAGCTATTGACTTTTCTTTTGCGTACCATTAATATGATTTTTGAACCGTAAAGGATCGCTCATGTCTCTGAAGAAAGTAGAACATGCGGGAAAGAAATTCCTGCTCAGCCTTCTCAGGGTTATTGTCAGACCGGACGAGATTAAGCGGGAGAGTGTGGATATTAATCGGATTCGGAAAATCCTGGTGGTCAGGCAGGATGACCGCATCGGAAACTTGATTCTCACCACACCGCTTCTTTCTGCCCTGCGGAGATTCTTCCCCCAGGGTCAAGTCTGGTATTTAGCCAGCAAAACCTTCCACACGCTCTTTTCCAAATCGAACCTGGTGGACAAGATTTTGGTTGCCAGAAAAAAGCAATATATCTTCCATCCGCTATCCCTGCTGTTTTTCATAAGAAGAATCAGGAAGCAGAAATTCGATTTGGCTATCGATGCCAGTGATGAAAACAATTTCTCGCTCAACAACTCGCTTCTGGTGTGTCTTTCTGGTGCACGACTTAGAACAGGCTATGAAAAGCCCCAGACCAGCCTTTTTCTCAATATCGAAGTTCCGCCTGCGCCGCAAAGAAAGCACGCCTCAGAGATGCATCTTGACCTTTTGCGCCATCTGGTGGGCGACTTCCCATCCGACGGGCTTAAGATCGAGCTCGACCCCGGTAAACGGGCTGCTATGGGTGGGTATTTGAAACAAAAGGGAGTCGAAAACGGCGATTTTCTGGTGGGGATGCACATCGGAGGAAGACTCAAGAAACGGTGGCCGGTGCAGAATTTCCAAGAGCTGGCTGACTGGATGACAGAGTCCTTCGATGCCAAGGTGATATTCTTCTGGGGACCGGAGGAGAGGAAAGCCATCCAGAGAATTAAAGCAAAAGACGGCAGACAAATAATCTCGGACCTATTTGACCTGCCCAGCCTCTCGGCTCTGATTCAAAGATGTAATTTGTTCGTCTCGCCGGACACGGGAGCAATGCACCTTTCAGTAGCAGTGGGGACACCGACGCTGGCCTTATTCCTGGATTCTGATCCAGTAAAGTTCGGCCCGCAGGGCAAGATACATCGAACCCTGGGACCCACGGACGGGACGATTTCAGTTACAAAGGTAAAAGAAGCATTTAGAGAAATGGTTGAATCACTGTCAGCCACTCAAGCCTGACATTCCAAAGGCCTCTCCCCTTAGTCCCACTCTCCACTTTGTGGAGAGAGGGAGATAGGCGGCGAGGTATCACGGTAGAGATAATCGGCATGAAGGATTACTTCAGACTTCTGGCTCACCTCAAGCCCCATTCGAAATATCTCATCCCCGCCATGATCTTCATGGTACTCTTTGCCGGGATGAGCGGCTTCTCCATCACCATGATAGTGCCCTTCACCAAAATCCTGTTCTCCCAACCTGGCCAGGTCTCTCAGCAGGCGCTGGAACAACAGGAGGATTCCGATCAAGACGAAGAGAGCCTGGTGGTATTACTGCCCAAGACTCTAAAAAGAAAATTCGACCAGGCAATCGTGGGAAAAACTCATCTGGAGACCTTAGGGCGATTCTGCATTCTGGTGTTCTTGATCTTCCTGATCAAAAACCTGTTCTGGTATGCACAGAGTTTCCTGATCGTGCGGGTGGAGCAAGGGGTGATAATGGACATAAGAAACAAGCTCTACCGGCACTTTCACCTTCTCCCTTTGGAGTATTTTCACGGACAGAAGACGGGGGTCTTGATTTCCCGGATCACAAATGACATCAACCTGGTGAAGGGGGCGGTGGCAAATGGTTTTGCCCAAGTCTTGCGGCAGGGATTCTTAATGTTAGCCTATTTATTTCTTGTCTTTTGGGCAAGCTGGAAGTTGGCCTTCATCGCGCTTTTGCTCTTTCCTTTTGCCATGTTGATAATCGGCAAGTTCGGCCAGAAGGTGAAAAAATCAAGCGCCGTGACCCAGGAGAAGATGGGAGCCATGACCTCGGTGCTGCAGGAGACCATCTCCGGGATACGGGTGGTGAAAGCATTCGTGATGGAGAAGTTCGAGATAAGAAAATTTACCGATACCACCAGAGACTACTTCAAAACCATGGTCAGGCTTACCCGTGTAGGCTCTCTGGCGCCTCCTTTAACCGAGGTTCTGGGGGTCTTTGCTGCAGCCCTGCTTTTGTGGTTTGCAGGAAGAGAGATTCTGTCGGGGACTCTGGACCCGGGAAGGTTTTTCCTCTTTCTATTCGCCATGCTCTCCCTGATGCAGCCAATCCGGACCATTAGTCACCTGAACATAGACATCCAACAGGGGCTGGCGGCCGGCAAACGGATCTTCGAGGTTTTGGACACAAAGCCGAGGATCAAAACCAATCCGGAGGCGGTCAAAAAAGACTCTCTGGAAAAAAGCGTCACCTTTGATAATGTCTGCTTTAGCTACGATGGAAACAAGGAGGTTCTCTCCAACCTAACCTTTGAGGTCAAGGCGGGCGAGGTAGTAGCTCTGGTGGGTCCTTCGGGCGCGGGAAAATCAACGTCTATGGATTTACTGCCCAGATTCTACGATCCCACGAAAGGAAAAATCAAGATAGATGGAATCGATCTGAAGAGGATTGATTTGGGTTCTCTCAGAAACCTGATGGGAATTGTGACCCAGGAGACCATACTTTTCAACGACACCGTATGGAATAACATCGCCTACGGCCATGAGCGAGCGAGCGAGCAGAGGGTGCATGAAGCTGGCAGAGCCGCAAATGCCCATGATTTCATAACGGCAATGCCTCAGGGGTATCAGACCACAATCGGCGACCGCGGGGTGAAGCTCTCCGGGGGAGAGAAACAGAGGCTGGCAATCGCCCGCGCTTTGTTTAAGAATCCGCCCATACTGATATTCGATGAGGCCACCTCGTCTCTGGATTCCGAGTCCGAAGCCCTGGTTCAGGAAGCCATTGACCGGTTGATGAAGGGCCGAACCGTATTCGTGATAGCGCATAGGCTTTCCACTATTCAGAATGTCGACAAGATCCTGGTCTTGGATCATGGTAGAATCGTCCAGACCGGAAATCACGAAAGTCTGATGAAACAAGGGGGATTATATAAGAGACTCTACCGGATGCAGTTCAAATTGTAGGGACGGAGCTTCAGCTCCGCCCGTAATATGAATTGTGGGGGCGTACGGGCAACTCACGAGTTGCCCCAATCAGGGCAGCCAATCTTCGGACCAACGTGAAGGTTCACTCCTGCATTCCTCCCACTCGATGTAGCGGAAACCTTCAGGTTTCCCTGAGGGAGGCGTACCGTGCAGCTTACAGAAGTGCCAAGCAAGAATTGACATAAAAGTTCCAGTTAATTAGCCAAGATGAAGTTCATTTGCGACGATAATTTGGGTAAGTTAGCCAAATGGCTCAGAGTCCTGGGATATGACACCCTTTTCTTTGACCCTGTCGAGGACGGTGAGCTAGTCGCCAGAGCGCTAAAGGAGAACCGGGTGGTGTTGAGCAGAGATACACAACTATCCCGGTTCAAGCTAAAGCTGGGCGAAAAGCTCCTTCACATAGAGAGCGACAAGCCACTGGAGCAATTGAAACAGATAATCAGGCACTTTAAGTTGAAGCCAGACAGAGAGTTGCTCTTCTCCCGCTGTTTGATCTGCAATCAACCTCTGGAGAAGACGGAAAAGGAGAAGATCAAGGACAGATTATACCCTTATGTATACCAAACACAAGACAGCTTCGTGCACTGTCCCAAATGCGATAGAATCTACTGGTCAGCCACTCACGTGGAGAGAATGGCTGAGACTCTTGCCCAGAGCGGGATAATCTAGCTTCCACCTCTAGTCCTAACCCTTTGCGGGTTATTAACTTCAGTTTCTCCGGGGAAATCCTCCTGCAAGACTCCAACTCCTTTTCTCCGGCAGCCCTTCAGACCGCGGTAGCCTTAATTTTCAGGCCTCCCCGCCAAAATTTCGCTTGCTTTTTGGGGGAAAGGGCGTATCATATGAGAATTCTAAAGCTCAAACGGAGGTAGCTTATGAGAAAAACGTCAAAGAAAGCCAGAAAGGCCAAGAAAGTGAAAGCAACTGCTAAGACAAAACTCAGGAAGAAACCGGCCAAAAAGGCGAAAGCTAAAAAGGTTGGGGCGAGGAGGAGGCCGCCCAAACGGGTTAAGTCTAAAAGGGCCAGAAAGATATCTGCGCCCAGGGGCGAGTTCCTCTACTATTTTGGGGACGGCAGAGCCGAAGGAAACGGGAAGATGAAAGATGTTCTGGGTGGCAAAGGCGCGGGCTTAGCAGAGATGACCAACACCGGCGCTCCAGTTCCTGCCGGGTTCACCATTTCCACCGAAGCTTGCCGCTTGTTCTACGAGAATGACATGAAACTTCCCAAAGCCTTGGACAAGGAGGTTAGGAGATATCTGGCAAGCGTGGAGAAGTCCATGGGCGCGAAGTTCGGCGATCAGTCAAATCCTCTTTTGGTTTCGGTCAGATCGGGGGCTAAATTCTCCATGCCCGGAATGATGGATACCGTGTTGAATCTTGGATTGAACGACAAAACAGCTGATGGGCTGGCAAAGAAAACGGGAAACGAGAGATTCGTTTACGATAGCTACAGGCGCTTTGTGCAGATGTTCGGAAACGTCGTTTTGGGAATTGATAGGGACCAGTTCGAAGCGATACTTCAGAGGAAAAAAGATGCCAAACGCATAAAGCAGGATACCTCGCTTCTGGTGGAAGATCTAAAGGAACTGGCAAAGGAGTTCAAGGCCAAAATCAAACAGAAGACTCGGGAGGCTTTTCCTGTTGATCCGTATGAACAGCTGCGCATGACCATCGAGGCGGTATTCAGATCCTGGAATAACCCCCGGGCCATAGCTTACCGAAGATTACATAGAATCCCGGGCGATCTCGGAACGGCGGTGAACATCCAGGCGATGGTCTTCGGTAACATGGGTGACGACTGCGCCACCGGAGTGGGTTTCACCCGCAACCCTTCCACGGGCGAGAACAAATTCTACGGAGAGTACCTGACCAACGCTCAGGGCGAGGACGTGGTGGCGGGAATAAGGACCCCCAAGCCGATCTCCGAGCTGGAGCATGAGATGCCCGAGGTCTACAAGAAATTGCGATCGATCACCTCCAAGCTGGAGAGACACTACAAGGACATGCAGGATTTCGAGTTCACCGTTCAACAGGACAAGCTGTATCTGCTTCAGACGCGCACCGGCAAAAGGACCGCACCTGCAGCAGTGAAGATCGCCGTGGACATGGTGAAGGAGAAGCTGATCACAAAAGAAGAGGCGTTGGCTCGAATAGAACCGGCACAGCTAAACCAACTTTTGCATCGCCGGCTGGATCCCGAAGCCAGCACCAGGGTCATCGCCAAAGGGCTGGCGGCCTCTCCCGGAGCAGCCGTAGGCAAGGTGGTCTTCAGCTCAGAGGAAGCCATTCGGTGGAGTGAAGAAAAGGAGAAGGTGATCCTGGTCCGGCACGAGACCAACCCGGATGACATACAGGGAATGGCATCGGCCGAAGGCATCCTGACGGCAAGAGGCGGGATGACCAGTCACGCCGCAGTGGTGGCGCGCGGCATGGGCAAGTGCTGCGTGGTCGGATGTGAGTCCATTAAAATCAATGAGCAAAGAAAGCAGTTCATGGTAAATGGAGTGATAGTCAGAGAAAGAGACGTCATCTCGCTCAACGGCACCACCGGAGAGGTGATGTTAGGAGAGGTACCTACCATCGAGCCGGAGCTTAGCGGCGAGTTCGGCGAGTTCATGAGATGGGCCGATCGAACCAGAAGGCTGAGAGTGCGCACCAATGCCGATACTCCCAAGGACGCCGCTCAAGCGGTCAGATTCGGAGCTGAAGGCATTGGGCTGTGCCGAACCGAGCATATGTTCTTTGGCGAAGAGAGACTGCCGGTTGTGCAGGAGATGATCCTGGCAAAGACCTCGTCCGAAAGGCAAGCTGCTTTGGACAAGCTTCTGCCCTTCCAGAAAGCTGATTTCAAAGGCATCTTCGAGGCTATGCAGGGACTCCCGGTCACCATCCGCACCCTTGATCCTCCTTTGCATGAATTCCTGCCCGATCGGCAGGAGCTGACAGATGAGATCGCCAAGCTTAAGGCTCAGGAGGATACAGATCCTGCTCTCATCGAGGAAAAGGAAAGAATCTTAAGCCGGGTGGACGAGCTGCACGAGTCCAACCCCATGCTGGGACACCGGGGCTGCAGACTGGGAATCGTGTATCCGGAAATCACCGAGATGCAAGCCCGCGCCATCTTCGAGGCGGCATGTGAGTTGACCAGGCGCGGCAGGAAGGTATTTCCTGAGGTAATGATACCTCTAGTGGGACACGTAAATGAATTCAGAAATCAAAAAGAAGTGGTCATCCGGGCGGCCGAACAGACCATGAAGAAGTATAAAGTCAAGATAAAGTATCTGGTGGGAACCATGGTCGAGATACCCAGAGCTTGCCTGACCGCCGACGAGGTGGCCTCGGAAGCTGAATTCTTCTCCTTCGGCACCAACGACCTGACTCAGATGACCTATGGCTTCTCCCGGGATGATGCTGGGAAGTTCTTGCAGTACTATACCGAAAACGCCATCCTGGATCAGGACCCGTTTGTGAGCCTGGATCAGACCGGGGTGGGGCAGCTGGTAGAGATGGGAGTGATAAAGGGCCGGTCGTCAAGGAAAGACCTGAAAGTGGGAATCTGCGGTGAGCACGGCGGCGACCCCGATTCAGTGATCTTCTGCCACAAGGCAGGATTGGATTACGTTAGCTGTTCGCCCTATAGAGTTCCCATCGCTCGGCTGGCTGCAGCTCAGGCCGCCATAGGAAAGAGGTTAGAGGAATATACCTCAGCATGACAAGCCTGGCGGTGCAACCAGTTCCTGCCTGCAAAGAGGAGTGTGTGAAAATAGGGAGTCCCGCTTCTGGCGGGGCTTTCTGCGATTCAAAAAAACTTGACTCTGCGCTGATTTATTTTAAAATACTGACAGGAGTTTGGACGAATAAAAGAAACGAGCACTAGTTCGTGGTTCGGATTTGTATCAGTCGACCTTTGCCGTGAACCCTGAACCACGAACTATTGACTGCATTTGTACGGTGGGTGTAGCTCAGTCGGTGAGAGCACCAGGTTGTGGCCCTGGGGGTCGGGGGTTCGAGTCCCCTCATCCACCTGCCTACCCTACGAGTCCCCCAACTTGAGCTGCACAGATCTGCGCTTGCCCCATCCGTCGGGCCATCGTTTGTGTAATGTTTCTACTCGAGGGTGGCTTCAAAAAGGTCCTTGGCAAAATAGACATTCAGAGTTATATTAGTAATATAGGAACAGAAATATAGCTATTCGGCATTTTCTCTCTGCTGAGAGCGGTGTTGGGTCTCTGAACCACCACAACCGTGAGATGATTGTCTGTGTTTCGCTCAAGGAGCCCAAGAGGAATTCCGGGAGGTCAGGATGAAAAAGACTGTCGTGATTTTCCTGTTTGTCTGTTTTCCATTATATGCTTTTGCTGACACTCATTATGTCTCCCCCTACGGTAGTGGTACCTATCCTTACACCTCCTGGGAGACAGCGGCGGATTCTATACAAATAGGCATAAATGCAGCGGAAAGCGGGGATACGGTGATGGTCGGTGCCGGCACCTACTATGAGAACATCACGCTTACCCCCAACATTGCCCTCATCGGCGCTGGCTTTGATTCTTGCACGATTGATGGAGGAACAGAAGTGCAAGTAATAGTGACCGTAGCCGACTCGTGTGTCGTAGAAGGGTTTCATATAAAAGGGGGAATGGGGCAATTCTCCTCTATAGGGTTTCATTTCGAGAGTGTCCACTCCTGGATAAGAGATAGCAGGATCACCGATTGCGATTACGGGATTTCCATTCCAGGCTCCTACCAAGTGATAGAAAACAATATCTTTGAAGACAACGTGATTGCTATAGATGTCTGGTGGTCACCGGCCAGGCCCACCATCCGGAATAACACCATCTCAGGAGGCAGATATGCAAGTGGTAGCAAGGGAATCTATACTTGGTTTTCCAGTTGCACCATACTAAACAATGTAATCAACGACCATGCTGTAGGAGTATGTCCAGAGGCCTGGGATAGTTCATATATAGCCAATAATCTGATCTACAATTGCAGTTGGGAGGCAATTCTTCTGGACGAGGCGACTCCGGTCACCACTCTGCAAAACAATACAACTGTCAAAAGAGACCGGCAAAGTGCTCGACAGGTAATTTACTGCATTCGCTCATCCCCTCAGCTTAACAACAACATAGTGATAGGGGGAGATCGGGGGATCAGAAGCTATGCTGGCAATCCCCATCTTTATTACAACAACGTCTGGGGAAGCAATACCTATTACTCAGTTGGTGGTGGTGGAAGCATAGATACGGTCATCGGCAATATTCATCAAGATCCCATGTTCGTGGACAGTCTGGATTTTCATCTGCAGATGTACTCTCCCTGCATAGATGCCGGCGACCCGAATATCAAAGACCCGGATTCTTCCAGATCAGATATGGGTGCTTATGGGGGTCCTCTGGGTCAGTCTTATGTTTACCAGGACCTCCCACCAAAAGCTCCGGACAGCTTATCCGCTGTGTCAGAATCAACCGTCATCCTCATCTTTTGGAGACCCAATACCGAAGCTGATCTTTCTCATTATGTGGTCTACAAGGATACTACAGCTTTCTTTGATCCCGATTCTTCCAACATGGTGGCGGAAGTTGATAAGGACAGCTCCGTTTTCAGAGATGCTGATTTTGTGTTGGGAAACACCTATTATTACAAAATATCTGCCTGGGACTTGACCGGTCACGAGAGCCCTTGCTCAGAAGAGTTAGAAGTGTTCGCTACATTTGTATGGTGGGAGGACCAGCCTCAGGTTACCACCAGAACCTATGAACTTCACCAGAATTATCCCAATCCCTTCAATCCTCAGACCACCATCTGTTATTATCTGCCCGACCTCGGCTATCAACCGGCAGAAGTGGAGCTCAAGATTTATAATATTCTGGGGGAGCTGGTCACACTTTTGGTATCGGAAAGGCAGTATCCGGGGATACACCGGGTGGTCTGGGATGGAAAAAACGATAAAGGGGAAGATTCAGCCAGCGGGATTTATTTTTATCGGTTGAAGGTCAGCGGGATAGAGTTTGTCAGAGCAAGGAAGATGGTGCTGCTCCGCTGAGTTGGCAGTCTCCACTAGGCAATAGGCAGACAATCAGGGATGACGGATGAAGAATGACGAATAAAAGGTAGTGAGCTTGTCGAAGCAGAAAGCGTAACGAGGAACGGGCAACCAGAAAGGATATAAAAACTTTAAGCTTGAACCTTTGACCTTGAACCTTTCGCCTTAAAATAGGAGGACTTGGTCATGGCAAGATCAAAAAAACTCCTCATGATTTGGGGTCTATTGACTATCGTGGTCATCCTGTGGACGCAGTCTGACCCGAATGCATATGCGGCTGATAGATTTTACTATGGAGCATATATCCAGAGCGACGAGTATCCCGATGACGATTATCAGTTCATGGCGGACAGTATGGGATTCAACATTGTCCTTGGGCCTGAAGTGGAGGATGCTGGTGTCCGTGCCAGGTTGCAAGCATCCGGCATGAAGCAAGTGGCCTACAATGGGTTGTTGAGGTATTACGGCCGGGGTCATTACATGGTGTGGGAGGCTGAGGGAACGCCTTCCTCCAAGTGGGAGTTGGAATGGAGCCAGGGAGAGTTAGTTGAGGACGATAACGCATCTGGTGGCTATGCGATAAGGTTCATAGAAGGAGACCACGACGCAGATACGGTGATATGGGGACCGCACCATGTTGAGGAGTCTGTGGACCCTTCGGATCAATACACTGCGAGGTTCAGAATAAGAGGGGGAGTGCCGCCGGATAGTGGGATCGGAGAAACCGACACAGTAGCAGTCATAATGGTGTGGACCAGTCAAGGTGGATTTGTGGCTTCCGATCCTCTGCTGAACAATGAACTCACCACATCGTATGACGAATACGTTCTGTTTTATCAAATAAACGGAACTACTTTTACTCCATGTTGCGGTGCCGAACCTCTCAGCCCTGATACCGTCACCACGGAGTATAAGATCTACTGGTATGGGAACCGGGATATCTTCGTGGACAGGGTGAGGGTATATGATGACCGAGGATATCGGCTCTTTACGAATGCTGGAGTCAGAGATCCCATCCAACAAGCAGTACAGGAAGCATGGGTGGACACTTCCTTTGTCTACCGTTGGTATCTTCAGGATGAACCGAATTCAATTGACAGGTTTGGTGTGTATAGAGAGATAGACAGCCTGATCTCAAATGTTGACTCAACGCACAAAAGGCGTCCGGGGATGGCTTGCATGTATCGGCCCAACCTCAGAGAAGAGTTTGCCCACCTTGCTGATCCAGCGGAATTCATGCAGGACTGGTATCCTATTTCCCCCCGGAGGGACACAGCTACTTTTGAAGCTCCCTGCAATTGGTATAGTGGTGACACTTTGAGTTTGCAGTGTGCCTGGCTGAGCCTGAGTTCTCATTTGGATCAAACCAAGAGGGTAGCCCTGGAGGCCGCAAAGGATTTTTGGGTTGTGATTCAAGCGTTTGAGGACTACGATGACAACCTTAATCATCGCTGGCGCATGCCTATCCCAAATGAGCTCGCCTGCAACGTTCATTTGGCTTTAGCTTATGGAGCAGATGGTATTGTCCATTTTCTATACTATGGCTGTGGTTGCCGCACTCCAGACCCTGGCGCGGACTCCATTCTTGGACTCCTGCCTCGCCACTCCTGTTGGCCTGATACCCTCACACCCCGCGACACCACCGACCAGTGGAGAATGCTAAAGGACAACAGCGATAGAATCAGGAAGTTGGGCGATTGTGCGCATAAGTTGGACTGGTTGGGCGCCGGTTTAAACACGGACACAGACACCATTGGAGGGTGCTTTGTCGATAGTCTAAAAAGCGACAAGTACGGGGCGGATAGCGCTTACATTCATCTGGCGTTCTTTGACGATAATGCAGATACCGATTACGTCATGCTGATCAATCGACGATGTCTGTCCACCGAGGAGCAGAATGTAACCGTTTACATCGACAGCGCACAAATCGGCAACAAGAAGATGTGGTATGTGATAGACCAGTATTCGCAGGACACCACATTTACCGGTGCAATAGATGGCGCCATTCCTTTCACCACCCATCTTGACCCCGGCGAAGGGAAGCTTTTCAAGTTAGCGCCCTTCCCGGACTCGGCGTTTCACGGCACCGCCCACCCCCTCACCTGGCAAGGTGGCATAATGGTAGATGGGGATGTCACAGTGGACAGCGGCAAAACACTATTCGTTCTCCCGCCAGCGGAGATTGTTTTCTATGCAAATACGGATGTCATGCAGACCTGGGACTCCACCGACTGTGACTTTGTGGTAAATGGTGGGCTCCGTGCAGTGGGAACCGAAGGCGACAGCATCGTGTTTATCTCTACCCAGGATACGCTGGACACGTGGGAAGGGATTCGTGCTGTTCCGCCTTTCCATGAACTAATAACCTCATATTGCGTTGTAGGGGGCGCGTATCATGCTATTGATGTCTCTCACGCAGGTGACGAGTGCGACAGCGTTACAAACTCAAGATTCCACAATAACAATTATGCCGTGTGCATACAGAACGGTCGTCCCTTAATCTCGGACAATGTGATCGAAAAAGACATTATTGATCCTTTCGGATGCCCCACAGGTATCTGGATCGATAACGTATTTACCGGCACCACGCCATGTGTCTCAAACAACTCGATAAGCGGCTACTGGTGGGGAATTAAGGCAGACAACTGCTCGACTGAAATCTCCGGGAACGCGTTGTCCGACGTGGCGCTAGGCATTCACTCTTACGGTTGTTGCTATCTTTCCGTCAGTGAGACCGATATAACGGGACAGGTGTCAGGGACGTATCTCTACGGGCAGAATTCCGAAATACACACCGAAGATGCTTGCTTCAAGAAAGAGGACGGGTTTGTTGAATGGGGCGTGGTTCTTTTTGCTTGTTGCAATACATCAATTCGTCACACTACGGTTAAGAATTTTCGGGAGCGCGGCTTCCATTGTAACGGTTGCCCGGCTGATTTGGGCACACATGATAGTTGGGGACACAATCAACCGACTCTCTAATGGCCCAGTACAACTGGTGGGGCGAATACCCTCCTGATTCGAGCCGATTCTACGGAAACGTCGTATTCATGCCTGCCTTAGAGTACGTGGAGCCCGGTTCCACACAGCAGAAGGTCGCCGCCTCCGCACAAGCCCCTAAGGAATTTAAGCTTGTGCAAAATCATCCCAATCGTTTCAACCCAACCACGAGCATTCACTTCACCGTCGGGAGCGGGACATCCCCTGTGCACACGAGTCTGAGAATCTACAATATACTGGGACAGCTAGTCAGAACCTTGG